>CASTMW010000001.1 GCA_949450265.1 uncultured Eggerthellaceae bacterium
AGCAAGTGGGACTGGAAACTTTTGTTTCCAGTCCCACTATCGGGGTTCAGTTCACAAGTGGCTTCCCTCTTTTTTGCGCGGCGTTCTTATCTTTGGTTCGAATATGCACTTTAACAGTGCGATAGTGGCCAGAATGCGCACTCAGACGGTGCATATTGGAGATCTGGGCGTTTGAAGGTTCCTGCGATGCAGACAAGGGTGATGCCTGTTCAGAGTTCCTCAGTGCTATAGACAATGCCATCTATTGTTCGTATATGCTCGAATAGCGCTGTGGGATCGAATATAGGTATGGGTGATTTGTCGAAGCCATTCGCATCGCGCGTTACTATGGCTTCAGCCTTTACTTGTAACGCTGTTTGAAAGACCAGCGCATCTTCAAGGTCAGTCCAAGTCGAATGGGCAATAGAGCGTATGTCTTCGCCACAGGTGCTGTAGATATGGATGAATTGGCAGAGTTTGTCGAGCACATCCTGTGCATATTCGGTAAAGGATGGTTTTCCGCCTTCGGTGATGATGTAGATGATGTCGCTGATCTGAGAGGTGCCTATCCACAGTTCGAATTCGCCAAGATATCCCAATTCCAGGATGAGCATGGCTGCCTCAGAAAAGGGTTCGCGACGAAGAAGAGCGTCAACAAGGACATTGGTATCCAGTACCAAACGCATCATGCGACCTGTTCATCCTGGTGGTCGATATCGTATCCCATGGCGCGTGCTTTGCATTTCTTGATATCCGCATCGGTCATGTGCGAGAAGCTGTTCACTCGCTGCATGCTGCTCAAGAAATCATGTGCGCGTTGCAGGTCCTTCTTCGTAATAGTGCGCTTCTCTTCGCGCTGAAAGGGCATTTCTCCAGTGCTGATCAGGTAATCGAATAGCTGATTGATCGCCTGAGACGTGTTCAGTCCAAGCTCCTTGAGAACGCGCGTTCCTTCCTTCTTCTTCTGTTGCGACATGCGTCCCGTAACCATAGTATCAGTCATGATCGCCTCCGATGTTGTACGTACAACATACAATACCACTTTGATCATAATGTGAAAAGGATGTCATTGCTGCGCTATAGCCTGCACCAGAACTTATACCATGGCTCGCCTTGCGCGCCTGCGCCCCTACGCGTTTGCACCACGGTGCGCCTTCGCACCTTCGCGGCCACCGTGCGCGTCAAAGGGCGCAGCAGCATATATAATCGTTCCATGCCAACTATCTGGGAAAACCTGTGCTATTTCTGGCGGCGCATGATCGTGCCGTACAAGCGCATCATCGGGTACATGGCGAAGTGGGTCGGCATCATGGTGTGCGTGGCGCTGGCGCTTGAGGTGTTCGTCTTCAACTTCAACTTCTTCGCCACGGCAGGCTACCAGCCGCTGAACATGAAGTCCCACATCAAGCTCTACGAGGGCCCTGACGAGACGTTCCGCATCACCGAGGCGCGCAACGTCATCGAGTTCAAGAACCTGAATAAAGAGGTGCACGACATCTACCTGGACTTCGCCAGCGACCAACCGGCACAAAACATCCCCATCAAGATCCAGTTCACCGACGAAGCGCACCTGACGTACTTCGACAGTACGGAGTATTCCGAAGGCGTGCCCGTGGTGGATGTGGCCACCAATTCGTGGCAGAGCCAGTTCATCAACCTGAACACGACCGGCCTGATGAACAATCTGAAGATCGAAGTGGTAGGCGACGACGTGCAGTATCCGGTGCGCCTGAACACCATCGTGCTGAACGCGCACCATCCGTTCATCTTCAGCGGCCTGCGCTTCGGCCTGATGCTGGGCGTGCTGCTGGTGGCGTTCATGTTCCGCCCGAAGAGCGTGCTGTATCGCCTGCGCATCGTGGAGCATCCGCGCCGGTCGAAGGCGGGCATCATCGCCGCGAACGTGGTGGAGGTGACCATCATCGCTGCGCTGCTATTCTACGGCAGCAACCTGGTGGGCGTGGCCACGCCGGGCTACAACCAGGGCGACTGGGACGGTCAGTCCATCGTGAACACCTTCGAGGTGGGCGGCGACAACGCCCAGCAATACGCCGAGCTGGCGAAGAGCTTCACGCAAGGCAAGCTGTATCTGGAAGAGGAGCCGCCGCAGTGGCTCCAGGACATGAGCGACCCCTACGATAAAGGCGCGCGCGATGAGGCGCAAAAGGAGACGGGCGAGCCGTATCTGTTCGACGTGGCGTACTACGAAGGGCACTACTACGTGTATTTCGGCGTGGTGCCGGTGCTGTTGTTCTATCTGCCATTCTATATGCTGACCGGGGCAAACTTTCCTACGGCCATCGGCGTGCTGGTGGCGGCCGTCATGTTCACGCTGGGGTGCTCGGCCATGCTGGACCGCTTTGCGCGCTATCACTTCAAGCGTGTGAGCCTGGGCATCTATCTGCTGGTGCAGATTCCCATCATCTTCTGCAGCGGCGTGCTGTATCTGGTGAAGTTCCCCACGTTCTATTCGCTGCCCATCGCCTGCGCCATGGCGTTCTCGGTGTGGGGCCTGTACTTCTGGATGCGCGGGCGCGAGAGCAGCCGTCGGCGGCTCATGTTCGTGCTGGGGTCGCTGTGCATGGCGCTGGTGGCGGGGTGTCGCCCGCAGTTCCTGCTACTGAGCCTGCTGGCGGTGCCGCTTTTCTGGCGCACCTACATCACAAAGCGCCGTCTGTTCACGCGCGCCGGTGCCAGTGAGTTCGCATGCTTGATGTTGCCGTACGTGGTGGTGGCTATGGGCATCATGGCGTATAACTACGCGCGCTTCGGCGGCTTCACCGACTTCGGCGCCAACTACAACCTGACCATGAACGACATGACGCAGCGCGGCTGGGTGTGGGGACGCCTGCCCGGTGCGTTCTTTAGCTATTTCCTGCAACCGGCGAACATGGTGGGCGTCTTCCCCTTCCTGCAACCGACCGAATTCGCTACCACCTACATGGGCCAAACCATCAAAGAGGTCACCTTTGGCGGCATCTTCGCGTGCCTGCCGGTGCTGTGGGTGCTGTTTTTCGCCGCGCCCATCGTGCGGCTACGCAATGCCCAGCGCTCGACGCGCACCATCAGCGGCGTCATCGTGTGCCTGTTGGTCAGCGGTGTTGCCATTGCCATGGTGGACGCGCAGATGGCGGGCATCTTGCAGCGCTATTACGCCGATTTCAGCTTCATGTTCTTGGCAGCGGTGGTGCTGCTGGTGTTCATCGTGAACGAGAACGTGGCCGACGACCCGCTGCCGAGCAGCCTGGTGCCCGCGCCCGACACGGGCGCTCCCACGCCGGTGGGTGATCGGCGCACCCGCGCCTTGATGACCCGCGCTCTGCTGGCGCTCGCGGCGCTGAGCGTTGCGTACAGCTTGCTGCTATGCTTCGTTCCGGAGACGGGGTGGTATTCTGATATCTATCCTTGGGCGTACCAAGATGTGCTGGAGACGTTCCTGTTCTGGACCTGATGGCGCAGGCCCGGGCGCAACGCCGAAGGCGGGAAGCGCAGGCAAGAGAGGGCGGCTGGGTGCCGCAGGAGGCGAACATGGAATTCATCATCACCGATACCTATGACCAGATGAGCCGCGCGGCGGCCGACGCGATAGGAGCGAAGGTGCGCTCGTGCCCTGACTGCACACTAGGGCTGGCTACCGGCTCCACGCCCATTGGCACGTATGCGTGCCTAGTGGCCGACCATGAGACGGGCATGCTGGATTTCAGCGGCGTGACTACCTTCAACTTGGACGAGTACGCCGGGTTGGCACCCGACCATTGTCAGAGCTACCGCTACTTCATGAACGACAACCTGTTCGACCATGTGAACATCGACAAGGCGCGCACGCATGTGCCCAACGGTGCCGACGCGAACGCGGATGCGGTCTGCGACGAGTACGAGCAGGCCATCTGGGACAACGGTGGCATCGACCTGCAGCTTCTAGGGCTCGGGCACAACGGCCACATCGGCTTCAACGAACCGGCTGACGCCTTCCCGGTGGGCACCCATGCGGTGCAGCTGACCGAGAGCACCATCAACGCGAACAGTCGCCTGTTCGACAGCATCGACGAAGTGCCGCGCAGCGCCTACACCATGGGCATCGGGACCATCATGGGCGCGCGCGAGGTGCTGGTGGTGGTCAGCGGTGCCGACAAGGCCGACATCGTGGCGAAGGCGTTCTGCGGGCCGGTGGTGCCGCAGGTACCCGCATCCGTGCTGCAACTGCATCCCGCGTGCACCGTCATCTGCGATGCGGAGGCGGCTGCCAAGCTGCCACGCTGACGCCGACCAGCGCGCGCTGAAAGGAAGGACGCGCAGCATGGGAAGAACCTTGGAATGGGCATTTTGTTCGTATGAGTGCGTTTTCTCCTTCGATTGGTGCTGCCGCGCGCTGTTTTCTCGTGTACACTAAGGTGGTAACGTCTAGGTAAGGGGAATCGCGTGAATAACCTACTTCGTTTGATAGGTAATCGCATCCTGTGGTTACCTGTCATGATCTTGGGTGTCACCATCCTCGTGTTCTTCATCATGTCACTCTCGCCCATCGATCCCGCGTATTCGGTCCTGGGCGAGAATGCCACGGTGGAGCAGGCGCAGGCCTATCGCGAGCAGATGGGGCTCAACGACCCGATCATTGTCCAGTACGGCAATTTCCTGGTAGGGCTCTTCCAGGGGGATCTGGGCACTTACGGCGCCTCGCGCATGAGCGTGACCGATCGCGTGCTCGAAGCGTTGCCCGTCACGTTGCAGCTGACCTTCATGGGTCTGATCTTCGGCGTGGTGGTGGCCGTCATCCTGGGTGTGGTCTCCGCGCTGTATCGTGATCGCTGGCCCGACCAGATCATCCGCATCCTGTCCATCGCCTGCATCGCCACGCCGTCCTTCTGGCTGGCGGTCCTTCTGATCCTGGCGTTCCAAGGCGTGCTGCCCGCATCGGGCAAGCTGCCTGACTTCTTCGTCGATCCGAGCGGTTGGTTCCTGCGCATGCTGTTGCCCGCCATCTCGCTGGGCGTGCCGGTGGCTGGCCAGCTGACGCGCGTGGTGCGCACCTCCATGGTGGAGGAGCTGGATAAGGACTACGTCCGCACGGCGTTGGGTGCGGGCATCCCGAAGAGCGTGGTGGTGGCGCGCAACGTGCTGCGCAATGCGCTGATCACCCCGGTCACGGTGCTGGGCTTGCGCATCGGCTACCTGATCGGCGGCGCGGTCATCATCGAGGTCATCTTCAACCTGCCCGGCATGGGCATGGCCATCGTTTCAGGCATCCAATCCAATTACCTGTACTTGGTGCAGGGTGTGGTGCTCACCGTGGCCATCGCGTTCATCATCATAAACATCATCGTCGATATGCTCTACATCCTTATCGACCCGCGCATAAGGACGGTGTAGCATGGCCTCTGACGAGCTGTATACCCCCAAAGACGAAGCGAAGGCGCCCCTGTACGGCACCGACGCTGCGGCGGCGGCCACCGAACCGGCTGCGGGCAGTCCTGATCTGGGGCCGAAGCTGCGCGGGAAGACCACTGAGAAGCTGGAAGGCAAGGTACGCTTCCGCCGCTGGAAGAACATGCCCATCAGTTCGCGCGTCGCGCTGATCATCCTGATCGTCATCGTGCTGATCGCCGTGTTCGCGAACTTCTTGGCACCATACAATCCCTACGAGATCACGGTGGCGCGCGAAGCGCCCGATGCCGCGCACCTGTTCGGCACTGACGACAAGGGCCGCGACGTGCTTTCGCGCATGATGTACGGCGGGCGCTACTCACTGGTCATCGGCCTGGGCGCAACGGCGTTCGCGCTGGTGGTCGGCAGCATCATCGGCTCGCTGGCGGCCGTGGTGCGCAGCTGGATCTCCAATCTGATCATGCGCATCCTGGACATCATCATGTCCTTCCCGGGCATCGCGCTGGCCGCCACGTTCGTCATCGTGTTCGGCAATTCGGTGCCATCGCTCATCTTTGCCATCGGCTTCTTGTACATCCCGCAGATCGCCCGTATCGTACGAGCGAACGTGATGAGCGAATACAACCAGGACTACGTGCGCGCGGTTATCGTGTCCGGCGCACGGGCCAATTGGATCCTGGTGAAGCACGTCATCCGCAACTGCATCGCGCCGGTACTGGTGTTCACCATCGTGCTGGTGGCTGATGCCATCGTGTTCGAGGCGTCGCTGTCATTCATCAGCGCAGGCATTCCCGAACCGACACCCACCTGGGGCAACATCCTGGCCGACGCGCGCGACGGTGTGCTGGCCGGGCGGTGGTGGCAGGCGCTGTTCCCCGGTCTTGCCATCATGATCACGGTGCTGTGCCTGAACATCTTCAGCGAGGGCATCACCGACGCCATGGCTGCACCGGCGAAGGCGCCAGTGGATGCGGGCGACGACAAGCTGGCTGGTGGCCGCGAGGCCGACCGCATGGTGGCCGACCCGAAGCTGGCCTACGCTGCCCAGGCTGAGATGCTGGAGAAGCGCCTGGATGCGCTGCGCGCCATCGAAGCCCAGCGCACCGATCGCTTCACGGCGAAGACCGATGTGCCGCCGGTCCTTGAGGTGAAGAATCTCTGCATCCGCTTCCCACGGCATGGGGATGTGAACGTGGTGGACAATGTTAGCTTCGTGGTGCGCCCACGCCAGACCATGGGCCTGGTGGGCGAATCGGGCTGCGGCAAGTCCATCACCAGCCTTGCCATCATGGGCTTGCTCGATCGCAGCGCCACCATCACCGGCGAGGTGCTCTATAACGGCGAGAACCTGCTGAAGCTCAACGATCGCGAGATGAATCGTCTGCGCGGTCGCGAGATAGCCATGATCTACCAGGATGCACTGAGCTCGCTGAATCCCAGCATGCTCATCAAGGCGCAGATGAAGCAGCTGACCAAGCGCGGCGGCACCCGCACCGCTGAAGAGCTGCTGGAGCTGGTGGGCCTCGATCCGAAGCGCACGCTGGATTCCTATCCGCATGAACTTTCTGGTGGTCAGCGCCAGCGCGTGCTGATCGCCATGGCGCTGACGCGCGACCCGAAGGTCATCATCGCCGACGAGCCCACCACGGCGCTGGACGTTACGGTGCAGAAGCAGGTGGTGGATCTGTTGAACCGCCTGCAGAAGGAACTGGGTTTCGCCATGGTGTTCGTCAGCCATGACCTGGCGCTGGTGGCGGAAGTGGCCAATTCCATCACGGTCATGTACGCGGGCCAAGTGGTGGAGCAGGGTCCGGTCACCGACATCCTGACCAGCCCCATCCACGAATACACGCGTGGCCTGCTGGGCAGCGTGCTGTCCATCGAAGCCGGTGGCGACCGTCTGCATCAGGTGCCCGGCAGCGTGCCCAGTCCGAAGGACTTCCCCGAGGGCGACCGCTTCACGCCGCGCAGCAGCCATCCCGACAAGGTGTCGCCCATCCGTCCGAAGCTCAAGCGTTACGGGAATACCGACCATTACTTCGCCGAGTTGCCTGACAGCGAACTGGCGCGCCTTGGCATAGAGCCCTATGTACCAGGAGGTCCGATCGAATGAGCGACCGTAAAACCTTGAGCGAAGAGATGGTAGCCGCCGCGGGCGGGGCTCTTGCGTCCGACAAGGCGAAGGTGCGCAGCGATGCCGAGCTGTATGAGCGGGCCACAATCGAGGCTGGTGGCGCAGCTAGCGATGCGTGTGGCACTGCGACCGATGGCGTGGTGGCCTGTGAGACCCCTGCCAGCCACGAAGCGATCGACGCCGAAGAAGCGGTGTTCGAGCGCGAAGGCGTGGAGCCCATCATCTTCCTTGACAACATCGAAGTAACGTTCAAGACGCGCACGGGCAGCTTATTGCATCCGAACCTGGTGCATGCGGTGCGCGGGCTGACGCTGAAGCTGTGGCCCGGCGAGACCATCGGCATCGTGGGCGAATCCGGCTGCGGTAAATCCACCACGGCCAACGTGATGTGCGGCTTGCAGTCGCCCACCTCAGGGCGCGTGGTCTTCAAGGGCAAGGACGTCACCCACCGCACAGCAGCCGATCGTCGCATTATCGGGCGCGTTATCTCGGTGGTCTTCCAAGATCCCGCCACGGCGCTGAACGCGCGCATGAGCGTGCGCGAGCAGCTGCTGGACCCTATGGTGGTGCACAAGGTGGGTACGAAGGAAGAGCGCGAACGCCGCGTGAACGACCTCATCGGCATGGTGGGCCTGCCGCAGAGCGCGCTGGATGCGCTGCCCGGGCAGCTCTCCGGCGGCCAGCGCCAGCGCGTGGCCATCGCGCGCGCTCTGGCTTTGAAGCCCGATGCCATCATCGCTGACGAACCGACCAGTGCGCTCGACGTGTCGGTGCGCGCGCAGATCCTGAACCTGCTGATGGACCTGAAAAAGGAACTGGGGCTTGCCATGGTGTTCATCAGCCATGACATCCAAACGGTCCGCTACATCTCCGACCGCATCATCGTCATGAATGCGGGTCGTGCGGTGGAGCGGGGCACGGCCGAGCAGGTGTTCAACGACCCACAGGACAGCTACACGCGCCTGCTCTTGGGGGCAGCGCCGTCGCTGTTGCATCCCGAATTGGGGAAATGATCGTTTCGAGAAGCTCCCGCTGCGGGGGCTTCTCGTTTGTTGTACCATACCTGCTTCCTATCGAAATGAGAGCGAAAGGGCCGAAATGGAAGATCTGAAGAAGTTCAGCGGCGTTATCCCCCCGGTCATCATCCCCCTGAAGGGCGATCGCACGCTCGATCTGACGTCGTTCGAGCGCAGCATAGACCGCATGATCGATGCCGGTGTGAACGGGTTGTTCTTCCTGGGATCGAGCGGCGAGGTGGCGTTCCTCACCAACGATGAGCGCGAGCGCGTCTTGCGCGCTGCCCTGAAGATCGTCGACGGGCGCGTGCCAGTGCTGGTGGGCATCATCGACATGGAGACGATGCGCGTCATCGATCAGGCAAAGCGCGTGTCCCGCTGTGAAGGCGTGGATGCGTTGGTGGCTACGGCGCCCTTCTATGCGCTGGGCGGCCCTACCGAGACCGAGCGCCATTTCCGCGCCATCCGTGAGAGCACCGATCTTCCACTATTCGCCTATGACCTGCCGGTCAGCGTGCACACGAAGCTCAACCCGGAGATGTTGATCCGCTTGGGTACCGACGGTGTGCTGCAAGGCGTGAAGGATTCGTCGGGCGACGATGTGCAGTTCCGCTGGCTGATGATCGAGAACGAGGAAGTGGGTCATCCCATGCAGCTGCTGACCGGGCACGAGGTGTGCGTGGATGGTGCGCTTCTGGGCGGCGCTGATGGCAGCGTACCGGGCTTGGCGAACATCGACCCGCACAGCTATGTGGAGATGTGGGAATGCGCGAAGCGCGGTGACTGGAAGCGTGTGACCGAGCTGCAGGATCATCTTGCGCGTCTGATGATGATGACGCGCCGTGTGAAGGCCACGGTCGGCTTCGGCGCGGGCGTGGGCGCGTTTAAGACGGCGCTGTGGCAGATGGGCATCTTTGAAACGAACCAGATGCGCGAGCCGGTGGCGGCCTTGCAGGGCGAAGACGTCATGTCCATCGTGCGCGTGCTGCGTGAGAACGGCGTGGTGCCCAAGGATTCCCTGATGCGTCAGGCGTGGGATTAACTTTCGGGCGAAGCGAGCGTTGGCAGTCTGCTCTTAGGTGCGCCTGCGATCGGGGATGTCCCCAACGAACGAGCAAGGGTCGGCCATGCTGTCGGCCCTTTTGCATGCCCGATGGTTAATTTGGACGCTTCCGGATGCGCGGGTTCCCGCGCGGCGCTGTGCATGATAAGCTATGGATGCTCTTATCGCATCAACGCAGCTGAAACACATCATGCCAAGGAGCAGTTTGGCTAAGAAGAACAACATCGTCACGTTCGAAGAGGCGCGCCGGTCCGCGAAGCGACGCAGACCAGCCGCATCAGGAACCGTTTCCGTCGCCGAAGATGCGGTGACCACCAAGCTGGAAGAGAAGAAGCCTGCAAGCCGTAAGCGGACGCGCAAGCGCGCAACGGCCACATCGTCAGAACGCGCAGCTTCGGCCCCTATGACAGCACGCGTGGCCTCAGCGTCCACGATCGGCTCTTCGCGCAGCGTGGCCAAAGAAGCGGCCAAACAGCGTCGCAGCAAGGCCCGCGCCGAGAAGAAGTTCGCGAAGCTCTATGGTGGCGATGGCGCCGCCGCATCTGCTCAAAGCGACGAAGGCGGTCCGCGCGCAGCCGTTTATCAGACGAAGATGGGCGCGAGGCACCGCAAGGCCGCGCAGGCGTTGCAGCAGAAGGCCGCTCAGGGTATCTCGGCGGCATCGGGCTTCGTCGGCGGCATCACGCTTCCCGATCTGAAAGCGCTGCCCAAGCGTACAGTGCGTATCCTGACCGTCATCGGATGCGCAGCGTTTCTGGCCTTCATGTTGTATTCGCCTGCCCAGCAGTGCTATCAGCAGGTGCGTGAGCGCGATCGTGTGGCCGCCGAGTACGCCGCGGTGCTCGACCGCAACCAAGCGCTGGCCGATTCGGTGGACATGTTGCAGACCGAAGAGGGTATCGAAGACAAGGCGCACGCCGAGTACGGCATGGTGAAGGACGGCGAAGAGGCTGGCAGCGTCAGCGGCATTGACGTGCAGAGCAGCACCGATTTCGTGGCGAACGTGGTGCCGGGCGGCGTAGGTGCGCCCGATACGTGGTATTCCGGTTTGCTCGACTTCCTCTTCGGCTATTCCAATCCGCAATGATGGGCGATCGGCATACGCCCCGCACGACCGGAACACAGGGAGCGCCCCTGTATGATGGTCGTTATGCCGCCATCGATATCGGCACGGTGACTTGCCGTATGATGGTGGCTGACGTACGTGCAGGGAAGCTCCAGGTGCTGGCGAAGGAATACCGCATCACCAATCTAGGCGAAGGGGTGGATGCGACGCGGCGACTGCTACCGGAAGCGATGCAGCGCGTGGAAGATGCCCTGCGCGATTTTCTGGCTGTGCGCGCCACGTTCGACACACCCGATGTACCTCTTGCTGCCACCATGGTGGTGGCTACCTCGGCCGCGCGCGATGCGAAGAACGCTGATGCCTTCGAGGCGATGCTGGCGGGCTTGGGGTTGCAGCTGCAGGTGATCAGCGGTGCTGAGGAAGCGGCGCTCACCTTCGCGGGGGCAGGGGCTGCCTTTCCGGGAGAGCGCGTCATGGTGGTGGATATCGGTGGCGGCTCCACTGAGATATCCGTCGGGTGTGCAGGCGGCCTTCCCGAAGCATCGCATTCGTTCGACATCGGGTGCCGCCGTGTCACAGAGCGCTTCCTACACGACGATCCGCCCACATCCGACCAGCTTGCTGCGGCCAGTGCGTGGACGGGAGCGGCCTTCAACGAATGGCTCGCCAAGGTGCGCACGGACGGGGTGGCAGCGGCGGATCGCATGGTGGCCGTGGCTGGCACCGCCACCACGGCGGTGAGCATCCGCGAGCACATGGAAGTCTACGATAGCCAGTGCGTGGATGGCGCCTGCGTCTCGGCTGCCGAGGTGCGTGGCATCGCCGATCGCTTGGCAGCGCTGCCGCTTGCTGAGCGGCGTCACGTGGTGGGCCTTGACCCAGGACGCGCGCCCGTTATCGTAGCAGGCATGGTGATCCTGGGGTCAGTGATGCACGCGGCCCAGATGGACACGTTCACGGTCAGTGAATCGGATATACTGGATGGCATGATCCTGCGGCTCGCAACCGAGGCGGAACAGCGGTCCTGACCGCGCCTTCCGCAACGCATTCGATCGCGATCGCAGCAGAGAGCGTCCGCAAGCAACAGCCGGATGGGGAATATGAGAACAGCAAGCGAGCTTCTGAATTCAGCGCACCAGCCGTTCGGGTCCTTCGAAGAGTACCTGGACTGTTATGCCGACGGCGTGGGCGACGTGGTGAACCAATACATCCAGCGCGGCAGCCATCCCGACATGGATCGGTACCTATATGATCCACTGCTGGCATACAGCAAGAACGGCGGCAAGCGCCACCGCCCGCTGATCGCCTTCGCTTCGTGCTTTGCGGTGGGTGGCAACGTGGACCTTGCCACGTCGGCGGCAGCGGCCATTGAGCACTTCCATACGGCGGCACTCATCCATGATGACATCGCCGATAAGGCCGAGCTGCGCCGTGGTGAGCCTTGCCTGCACTTGACGGAAGGCGAAGGCCTGGCCATCAACATGGGCGACCTGGCGCTGGCGCTGGCGGTGGGCCCGGTGATCGACGACCCGCTGTTGCAGGACGCGCAGAAGATCCGCGTCATCAGCGAACTGATAACCATGACGCGCCGTACGGTGGAAGGGCAGGCCATGGATATCGGCTGGGCGCGCGATGGTCGCTATGACATCACGCCTGACGATTACCTGGTGATGGCCACGCACAAGACGGCGCATTACTCCGGCGCGGTGCCGCTGGCCATCGGCGCCATCGTGGGCAATGGAACCGAAGAGCAGGTGCAGGCGCTGCGCGAGTATGGGCTGCGCACGGGCCTGGCCTTCCAGATACAGGACGATCTGCTGAATCTGGTGGGCGCTGAAGAGGCCACCAAGAAGGACTTCCGCAGTGATATCACCGAAGGTAAGCGCACGTTGATGGTGGTGCACGCGCTCCAGCATCTAAGCGGTGTGCAGCGGGCGCGGCTCGTGGAGATACTCTCGTCGAAGGAGCGCCAGCCAGAGGTGTTGGCCGAAGCGGTGGAGCTGATGCGGGGCGCCGGGTCCATCGACTATGCGCGCGACTATGCTGAGGGGCTGACCGACAGCACGAAGGGGCGACTGATGGAAGTGGTGGCGCCCAGTTCGGCGCGCGACCTGCTGATCGGCATGGCTGACTGGTTCGTGAAGAGACTGAAGTAGGCGACGGTATGGCAGCGATGGATTCTATCAAGCGCGGCGACACGGGGGCTGCGGTCGAGGACGTGCAGGAACGCTTGGCGTTGCTGGGTCTGCTTGCCACCGATGCGGTTAGCGGCGTCTTCGATGATGCCACGGTGGTGGCGCTGGCGGCGTTCTGTCAGATGCAGGGACTGCCCGCCTGCGAAGAGGTCACCAGCAAGGTGTGGGCAGCCCTAGTGGATGCGACCTACCATATGGGCGATCGTACGCTGTATCTGCGCATGCCGTACTTGCACGGTAACGATGTCCTTGAACTGCAGCGCGCGTTGGGAGCGCTGGGGTTCGCGTGCGGTGCCGACGATGGTATCTTCGGTGCCATCACCGAGATGGCGCTGCGCAAGTTCCAGGTGAACATGGGGTTGCCCTCCGATGGCATCGCGGGCGCCTACACGTTCGCCGCGCTGCATAACCTGGAGCATTCATGGGCGGGCAAGGAACCGCCGCATGCCACGCGCAGCTTAGGGTATGCGCGGGCGGCTGATGTGCTGGAGGCGAACGCGCTCTGTCTGTTCGGCACGGACGACTTCACGCGGGAAGTGGCGCAGCGCATGTCGAACCTTGCCATCGCCACCAACCCGGCCTCGCGCATCGTCAGCGCCGACGCGCTATCGGTGGTACCCGATGAGGATATGCTGCTCGTGCAGATCGCCCTGGAACCGGGCGAGGATGCGGTGCCCGAGGTCATCTATGACGAAGAGACGCTCTCTCGGCGCCTGTCGGCGGCCATCCAGACTGCGCGCGCGGCCAAGCCGTTGCGCGTGAAGGTGGTGCTGCCGGGACCAAGCTGGATGGATGCAGGCGAGCAGCGCTCGGCGCAGCATTACGCCATCACGTTGCTGGATGCGCTGTGCACGGTGCTGTAAAGATGTTTCGTGCTCACGCGAAAACGGTTCACTGAACCGTTTTCCCCTCACGGGTTCGAATCCCGCACCGCATGCCGACTTGAGATGATAGGTGGTAGGGGTGGCGGGATTCGAACCCGCACGCCTTGCGGCAGAGGTTTTTAAGACCTCGGTGTCTGCCATTCCACCACACCCCCACAAGCAGAAGTGTAGCAGGTTGCACGCCGCCGTCGTCGAGAATATGACGCATGCGGCATATTCTCCATCGAGCACAGGAGCAGGGCAGCGCACGCACCATCTGTCCGAATGCGCGAAGGGTGCCTGCGGGTAGTGGTAGAATTTCGGTCGTCATCATGTGATGGAAGACCCTGCTATACGACCGAAGGAAGAATATGCGCGAATTGCCATCTGAACAGCTGGACCCTCGTATCAAGAGCGTCTGGCGCATCAACGATGCCATCTGGATCATCCTCTGCTTCCTCATCTGCTTCATCCCGTTCGCCATCGTGGGGAGCGTGGAGGACGAGTCCTGGGTGACGGTGGTCATGGCTATCATCGGCGCGTTCTTCGCGGTGCTGGCGGTCGTGTGCTTGGTGGTGCTGCCGCCCATCCGCTATGCGCGCTGGCGCTACCAGATGTCGGAGGGTTTCCTGGATATCGCGCGTGGCATCTTCTGGCGCAAGCGCTTTGTCATTCCGTTCATCCGCGTGCAGAATACCGACACGCGCCAAGGGCCGCTCATGCGCGCCTTCGGGCTGTCCAGCGTGACCGTGGCCACGGCCGCGGGCGAACATGAGATACCGGGCATCAGCACCGCTCAGGCCGAGCAGCTGCGCGACCATGCTGCCGAACTTGCCCGCATCGCGCGCGAGGACGTATAGATGGCGGGCGCATACGACGAGAAGTACGGTGTGAACCAGGTGCCCGTACCGACACCGGCGCCGCAGCAAGCGCAGCCATCGGTTGCACCGCAGGCTCAGCTGGGCGGCGTGGCACCTGCGATGCCGCAGACAGCAGCGTCGCAGCAGCCGCAACCGTACGGGCAAGTGCCGTTCCAGCCCTTCGGCCAGGAAGGCGGTCTGCCCGCATACCACGTGCATCACAGCTACATCTGGCTGAACACTATCCGTGCGGTGTTGGCGGTGCTCTTCATCGTAATGATCTCGTCGTTCTCCTCGGTGTTGGCGGTGATTGACGAGATCGGCTACTCCGGTATCGGCATGGTGGGTATGATACTCGGCGGGTCAGGGGTCCTGTTTCTCGTGTTTGTGGGCTTGGTGGTGCTCGTGCACGTGTTGGCGTACAAGCGCCTGTACTTCACGTTGGGACCCAACGAGTTCAGCCTGTACAGCGGCATCATCACGAAGAAGCGCGTGCATGTGCCCTACGATCGCGTGCAATCGGTGGATGCGCGCGCCAGTTTGATCCAGCGCGTGTTCGGCGTGCGCAACGTCTTCATTGACACGGCGGGCGGTGCGGCGAACAAGGCCGTGCTCGTGCCGTCGGTTACGAAGGCGCAGGCCGAGTGGCTGACCGCCGAGTTGTATGCGCGCAAACGTCAGGTATTGGCACCGCAACCGACCGCTGCCTCGGCATCCCCGCAGGTCGCAGGGCAGCCCATCGCCGCCGCGGTCGCACCGCAGCAGCCGACTAACGTACTCGACTACGGCAAGCAGGCGTGGGACGAGGTGGGCGGTGTGTTCGCCGGAGCGCCCGTGCAGGAGATGGTGCCCAGCTTCGAATACGGCATGACCAATAAGCAGCTGTTCTTGGCTGGCCTGTCGAACAACACGTCGTTCGTGCTTTTGGTGTTGGGCTTCTTGGCCGCGGTGGGGCAGGTTGCCGATTTCGCGGGCGCGCTCTTCCCCCAGCAGACCGACCAGGCGGGCCAAGCGCTCGATTCGTTGTTCGTGCAAGCGGCGGACCCCCTTGTGGGGATGAGCATCGCAGCGTCGATCGTGGGCATCCTGGTGGTGCTGGCCATCGTTTGGGTGCTCTCGGCCATCGGCTCGTGCATTAGCTACGGAGGCTTCCGCGCGCGCCGCGTGGGCGATCGCGTGGAGGTGGAGCGTGGCCTTCTGCAGCACACACGCCAGAGCATCAGCATCCAGCGCGTGCAGGCGGTGGTGGTGAAGCAGTCGGTCATCCGCCGCCTGATCGGCTATTGTGAGGTGTCGCTGGACAAGATCGATGCGGCTGCCTCCGATGACGCCGGGCAGCAGAAGAACAGCCTGAATGCGACCGGCGTGGTCGTGCACCCCTTCTGCAAGCTGGCCGACGTGCCAGCCATCCTGACCGGCCTGGTGCCCGAATATGCGGGCATCCCGCAAGATCGCACACCGCTTGCCCCGGTCGCCCTGCGCCGCGGCATCATCCGCCGCTGCCTCATTCAAGGCGGAGGTTTCTGGCTGGCGGTGGCCGTCGTCATCATCCAAGCCATCATGAACGCCCTGTTCGACCCGGCGGCTGCCACCACCATGCGCGAAGCGCAGGAGAACGCGCAGTTACTGGCGCTTACGAACCCCATCTGCTTCGTGCTGTACGGCATCGCGCTCGCGTGCTTCGTTTTGGAGCTGGTCAGCGCCATACGGTGGGCGCGCGAATCGGGCTTCGCGGTGAATCGCCAGTTCATGAAGGTGGTCAACGGTGGCCTTTCGCGCGAAGAGCGCAGCTTCCCGCGCACGAAGATCCAGTACGGGTACGCGCGTACGAACCCCTTCCAGCGCCTGTCGAAGGTAGCCACACTGAACGCACGCACCGCAGCGGGCATCGGCGGCACCACCGTTTCGCTGTGGGATGTGTCGGAAGAGGATGCGGATGCGTGGCTGGATTGGTTGAAGCCCCGTTCGTGAGCGCTCGCGCAGATTCGGCCCGCGGGCGCGTCGAACCGTGCTGCGTGGTGCGATCATCGTGGTAGAATCTCCACCACGGATCACAGCGAAGAACGGAGGGTGCTTATGGCGCGCGCCATGACCATGGCAGAGAAGATCCTCGCCGCGCATGCGGGACTTGACGAGGTGGAACCCGGACAGCTGATCGAATGCGACCTCGACCTGGTGCTGGCCAACGACGTGACGGCACCCATCGCCATCAGCACCGCGCGCCAGATCGCCGACACTGTATTCGACGCCGACCGCGTGATACTGGTGCCGGACCACTACGTTCCCAACAAGGATATCAAGAGCGCCGAGCAGGCGAAGATCGTGCGCGATTTCGCCCGGGCGCAGAACATCAGCCATTTCTACGAAGTGGGCTGTATGGGTGTCGAGCACGCGCTGCTGCCCGAACAGGGCGTGGTGGGTGCAGGCGACCTGATCATCGGCGCCGATAGCCATACGTGCACCTACGGTGCACTGGGCGCGTTCTCCACGGGCGTGGGCTCCACCGATGCGGGCGTGGGCATGGCCACGGGCAAGGCGTGGTTCAAGGTGCCCGAGACCATCAAGTTCGTGGTGGATGGCCAGTTGGCGCCAGGCGTTACCGGCAAGGATGTCATCCTGCACATCATCGGCATGATCGGCGTGGACGGCGCGCTGTACAAGGCCATGGAGTTCACCGGGAGCGCCATCGAAGCGCTGCCCATGGACGAGCGCATGTCCATCTCGAACATGGCCATCGAAGCGGGCGGCAAGGCGGGCCTGATCCCGGTGGATGACGTGACGCGTGCCTACATGGACGGCCGTACCGAGCGCCCGTGGACCGAATATCACAGTGACCCCGATGCGGATTACGCGGATGTCATCCATATCGACGCGGCCAGCATCGTGCCCACGGTGGCCTTCCCGCATCTGCCCAGCAACACGCGCCCGGTCGCCGAGGCGCGCGATGTGAGGATCGACCAGGCCGTCATCGGCAGCTGCACGAACGGGCGGCTGGACGACATGCGTCAAGCGGCTGAGGTGCTGCGCGGGCGCACGGTGCACCCGGATGTGCGCTGCATCGTCATCCCGGCAACCCAGCAGGTGTATCGCCAGTGCATCGACGAGGGACTGATGGACGTGTTCCTGGATGCCAACTGCGCCGTATCCACGCCTACCTGCGGGCCGTGCCTGGGCGGCTACATGGGCATCCTGGCGGCGGGCGAGCGCGCCATCGCCACCACCAACCGCAACTTCGTGGGCCGCATGGGCGACCCCACTAGCGAGGTATACCTGTCAAGCCCGGCGGTGGCGGCGGCAAGCGCCGTGCTGGGGCATATCGGGCTGCCCGACGATTTGGACTGAAACGAACAACGACATGAGGGCGAAGGGCTGGCGCGTGAGCTGCCCTTCGCCGCAGCGCAAGATGGATTCGGAGGACGCAACGTGAGATTCGAAGGCAGAGCATTTCGGTATGGGCGCGACATCGACACCGATGTCATCATCCCGGCGCGGTATCTGAACACGTCGGATCCGCAGGAGCTGGCGGCGCATTGCATGGAGGACTTGGACACCACCTTCGTCGAACGCGTGCAGCCGGGCGACATCATCGTGGCGGACGAGAACTTCGGCTGCGGTTCCAGCCGCGAACATGCGCCCATCGCCATCAAGGCCGCCGGGGTGGATGCGGTCATCGCGAAGAGCTTCGCGCGCATCTTCTACCGCAATGCCATCAACACGGGTCTGGCCATCCTTGAATGCCCCGAGGCGGTGGACGCCATCGAAGACGGCGACACGGTCAGCGTGGATGCCGATACAGGCACCATCACCGACGAGACGACCGGAAAGACGTTCCAAGCGCAACCCTTCCCGCCGTTCATCGCTGAGATCATCGAGAAGGGCGGGCTCGTGAACCGCTGGAAGGAGAAGCTGGCTGCGGCTTCCTCTGATAACTGATCCAGCCCTTGTTTTGGGCTCTGCGTTGTCCTGAGCCAACTTGGCCTCAAGGCGGGGCTATCTCAGCCATCAGAGAAAGCCTCGCAGATATAAAAGGAGAGAGTATGACGACCTACAAGATCTGCTTGCTGCCAGGAGACGGCATAGGACCTGAGATCATCGCGGAAGGGTGCAAGGTGCTGGATGCGGTGGGTGCGAAGTACGGTGTGAGCTTCGACTACACCGAGGCGGCCATCGGTGGCTGTGCCATCGACGAGTTCGGCACGGCGCTGCCGGAGGAGACGTTGGCGCTTGCGAAGGCCAGCGATGCGGTGCTGTTGGCGGCGGTGGGCGGCCCGAAATGGGACACTACCGATCCGGAGCGTCCGCGTCCTGAGCAGGGACTGTTGGGTATCCGCAAGGGCTTGGAGCTGTACACGAACCTGCGTCCCGTGCAGATCTTCTCGGCGCTGTCGCAGGCATCAACCTTAAAGCCCGAGGTGATCGACGGTGTGGACCTGATGATGGTGCGCGAGCTGACCGGTGGTGTGTACTTCGGCATGCGCGAGCGCTTCTATGATGAAGAAGGTGCTGGGCCCGATGGCAGCAGCGGACAGCGTGCCTATGACACCATGGAGTACCGCGAATACGAGATAGACCGTATCGCGCGTCAGGCTTTCGAAGCGGCCCGCAAGCGTCGCAACAAGGTGACCAGTGTGGATAAGGCCAACGTGCTGGAATCCAGCCGCTTGTGGCGTGAGATCGTGCATGCGATCCACGACAAGGATTACCCCGATGTAGAGCTTGAGGACATCTTGGTGGACAACTGCGCCATGCAGCTGATCACGCGGCCAGCCGATTTCGATGTCATGGTCACCGAGAACATGTTCGGCGACATCCTGTCGGACGAGGCGGCGCAGATCACCGGTTCGCTGGGGATGCTTGCCAGCGCCAGCTTGGGCGACCATGCAGCGCTGTACGAGCCGAGTCATGGTAGCGCGCCGGATATTGCGGGCCAGGGCATTGCGAACCCTCTTGCGCAGATCCTGTCGTGCGAGATGATGCTGCGGTACAGCTTCGACATGCAGGAAGCTGCCGACGATGTGCGCTGTGCGGTGACCGCCGTGCTAGATGCTGGTTGGCGCACGGGCGATATCGCCGATGCGTCCACGCCCGCCGATCAGGTGGTGGGCACCGTGCGCATGGGAGACTTGGTGGTTGAGTACTTGTAGGAGTAGCGCATCTCGCGCGTCCAAGAGGGCTGACGATGCGCCCGCAGCGCCCTGCTGCGGGCGTTTCCTTTGCGCTACAATGGGCTGACCGATCGGAAGGATGGGCGAACATGGCGATACATGCACCGGAGGGCACACGCGACCTGCTGCCAGACGAAGCGCTGTTCTGGGAGAGGTTCAAGCGAACCGCGGCCGAGGTGTTCGGGCGCTATGGCTACGTACCCATCGATACGCCCATCATCGAGCTGACCGAGCTGTTCGTGCGCGGTATCGGTGAGGCCACCGACGTGGTGGGCAAGGAGATGTTCACCGCCATCAGCGGCGCGAATCTGGCAATGCTGCTGGACGGGGGCACCATCAAGGGCAAGAGCCGTTTGAGCCTGCGCCCCGAGGGCACGGCTGGCGTGGTGCGCGCGGTGGTACAGCACGATCTGGTGCCGCAAGGTGCGCCGCCCGCGAAGTTGATGTACGCGGGGCCGATGTTCCGCGCTGAGCGTCCGCAACGAGGTCGCCAGCGCCAGTTCAACCAGGTGGGCATCGAATGCTTGGGCGCCGACGATCCTACGGTGGATGCCGAGGCCATCATCATGCTCATGCGCTTCTACGATGCGATGGGCATGCCCGCTGACGCTATGCGCCTGCTGGTGAACTCCATGGGGTGCGAGACATGCCGCCCGGCGTACCGCGATGCGGTGCGCGCCTATATGGAACAGCATGCCGACGCGCTCTGCGACGATTGCCACCGGCGCATAGACACCAATCCGCTGCGTGCGTTCGACTGCAAGAACGAAGGCTGTGCTGCAGTGATGGCGGATGCCCCGAAGATAACCGATCACCTGTGCGAGGATTGCCAGGCGCACTACCAACAGGTGAAGGCGCTCTTGGATGGTGCTGGCTTGTCCTATATCGAGGACCCAGCGCTCGTGCGCGGGCTGGACTATTACACACGCACCGTGTTCGAGGTGCAGGTGGATAACGGCAAACGCAGCCAGAGCGCCATCGGCGGCGGCGGCCGCTATGACAAGCTGGCCGAAGAGGTGGGGGGCAGACCCACGCCCGGGTTTGGTTTCGCGCTGGGGTATGAGCGCACCATGCTTGCGCTCCAAGAGGTTGGCGTTGCCTTTCCGCAGGTGTGTCGCTGTGATGTGTTCGTCGCCTGCGTGGATGAAGCAGCGCGCGATCGGGCGTTCGCGGTGGTGCAGAGCCTGCGCGATGCGGGCGTGCGAAGCGACATGGACCATCAGCAGCGCAGCTTGAAGAGCCAGTTCAAACTGGCCGATAAGCTGGGGGTCCGATTCGTGGTGGTGCTCGGGCCTGACGAGCTGGCAGCGGGCAAGGCGCTCGTGCGCGACATGGGCGCTCATACGGAAACGCCTGTGCGTTTGGATGGGCTCGCTTGTGAGATGCAGGCTCTCATCTCGAGATAGGTTCGTGTTCCAAGCGTTGCTCGGCTGGATCGATCGCATTGCCTTGCCTTGCACCGCGCGCTGCTCGACCGGCACCTGATCGCGTGCGATCAGGTGCCGATACGGCGCATCTGGCGTACAATGATGCAGTTTGAGTTCTTGCGAAACAGGAGACACTTCATGGCTGACACCATCGACCACATGAACGAATACAGCATGCACACCGCCACGTGCGGCCAACTTCGCGCCAGCGATGTGGGGCAGCAGGTGACGTTGACCGGCTGGGCATGGCACAATCGCGATCATGGCGGCCTCATCTTCATCGACCTGCGCGACCGCACAGGCTACACCCAGATCGTGGTGGACCCCGATTGCGTGAGCACTGAGGATTTTGCCTGTGCTGAGCATATCGGGCGCGAATATGTGCTGCGCGTGGTGGGCATCGTGCGCGAGCGTGCGGCCGATGCGGTGAACCCGAACATGGCCACCGGCCAGATCGAAGTGCTGGCAAGTCAGCTTGAGGTGCTGAACACGTCGGTCACCCCGCCGTTCCAGATCGAGGATGGCATCGAGACCGACGAGACCACGCGCATGAGATGGCGCTATCTTGACCTGCGCCGTCCCGAGATGTACGCGAACATCGAGCTGCGCCATCGGGTCATGCAGGCCATGCGTCATGCGCTCGACGAACGCGGTTTCATCGAAGTGGAAACGCCCATCCTGGCCAATTCCACGCCAGAGGGCGCGCGCGACTACATCGTTCCCAGCCGCCCGAACCCGGGCACGTTCTATGCGCTGCCGCAGAGCCCGCAGCAGTTCAAGCAGATGCTGATGGCCGGTGGCGTGGAGTGCTACTTCCAGATCGCGCGCTGATTCCGCGACGCGGACCTGCGCGCCGACCGCCAGCCCGAGTTCACCCAGATCGACATCGAGATGTCGTTCGTCACCGAAGACGACGTGATGACCATGATGGAGGACGTGCTGCACGAGGTGTTCGCCGCTGTGGGTATGGACCTGCCCGTGCCGCTGCCCCGCATGCCCTATGCCGAGGCCATGGCGCGCTACGGCAACGATCGTCCCGATGTGCGCTTCGGCATGGAACTGCATGATATCACCGACATCGTGCGCGACACTGGCTTCAAGGTGTTCAGCAGCGTGGCCCAGTCGGGCGGCGTGGTGAAGGCCATCAACGCGAAGGGCGCAGGCGACTGGAGCCGTGGGGAAGTGGAGAAGCTGGCGGCCATCGCCGAGGTGAACGGTGCGAAGGGCATGGCCTGGGTCGCGTTCACCACGGCAGGCGAAGAGAAGAGCCCCATCAAGAAGTTCTTCACCGACGAGGAATGGGCCGCGCTGAAGGCAGAGATGGACGTGGAGCCGGGTGACCTGCTGCTGTTCGCGGCTGACCAGCCCGCCATCGCCAACGCGGTGCTCTCGGCGTTGCGCCTGCACATGGCCGAGGCACTGGACGTGCCACGCGAGGGGCATGCACTTCTGTGGGTGGTCGACTTCCCCATGTTCCGCTACGACGAGGACGAGAAAAAGTACGCTGCCGAGCATCATCCATTCAGCAAGGTATGCGACGAGGACATGGACCGCATCGAGAGTGACACGCTGGGCGTGAAGAGCTACGCCTACGACGTGGTGATGGATGGCTACGAGCTGGGTGGCGGTTCCATCCGCATCCACGATGCGGCCGAGCAGCGCCGCATCCTGCGCGTGCTGGGACTCACCGACGAGCAGATCGACGAGAAGTTTGGGCACCTGATCCACGCGCTGGAGCTGGGCACCCCGCCGCATGGCGGCATTGCACTGGGCCTGGATCGCCTGATCATGCTGCTGGCGGGCAAGGATTCCATTCGCGACGTGATCGCCTTTCCGAAGACCAGTAGCGCCAGCGACCCTATGACCGGCGCGCCGAACGAGGTGACCGCGCGTCAGCTGAAGGAAGTGGGTTTGCGCCTGCTGTAGGGAGAAGCCCTGCGATCCATGCGTTCATCCTTGCAAAGAGCAAACAGATGTTCTATGATGGCGTGAGCCGAAACACGCAAGGAACGGAGCAGCATGGCATTGGACAGGCTCATACTCGGCATAGACCCGGGTCTGGCGAACACCGGTTGGGGCGTGGTGCACCAAGCTGGTAGCCGTCTTTCCTGCGTGGCCTATGGATGCGTGCCCACGCCTGCTCAGCACGATCTGGCAGCTCGTCTGTTGAGGATATACGATCAGATCGGGGCAGTGGTGCACCGGTTTCAGCCCACGTGCGTCGGCATCGAAACGGTGTGGTTCGGCCAGAACATCACCGCTGCGTTCGCCACGGGGCAAGCGCGCGGCGCGGCCTTGGTGGCATGCGCGCAAGGCGGTCTGGAGGTGAGCGAGTTCTCTCCCAAGCAGATCAAGCTGGCTGTGGTTGGCACGGGCAGTGCCGAAAAGGACCAGGTGCAGTACATGGTGCAGAAGCTGCTTGCGTTGGAAGAGGTGCCACGGCCCGACCATGCCTCCGATGCGCTGGCAGCGGCCATCACGTTCACCACGCATTCTGGCATGGCCGAGCAGCGCCTGGCAGAATTGATGGCGCAAGCAGAAAGGAAGTCCGCATGATCGCGTTCCTTGCAGGGCAGCTGGCCGCGAAGAGCCTTTCTGGTGCGGTGGTGGACGTGGGTGGCGTGGGTTATCAGGTGCTCATGTCGCAGGATGCGCTGTCGAAGCTGGGCGCGGTGGGCGCCGATGTGCGCGTGCTCACGTACCTGCATGTCAGCGATAGCGGTGTGATGTTGTACGGGTTCTTGGCCGAGGACGAGAAGGCCATGTTCGAGAAGCTGATCGGCGTGTCGGGCGTAGGCCCGAAGATGGCGTTGGCGGCGCTGTCCACCTTCAGCCCGTGCGCCCTTGCCGATGCCATAGCCGCGCAGGACTCAACGCAGGTGGCGAAGATCCCTGGCGTTGGCAAGAAAACAGCGCAGCGCATCATCTTGGAATTGAAGGGCACGCTGGAAGAGAGCGACGGTGGCCTGTTCGTTGCCGATGACGATCGGTCGGTCATGGATGCGCGCTTGACGGGCGCATCCGAGGCGCTGCTCGCCATGGGCTTCACGGCCGCCGAGGCCGAACTGGCCTTGAAGGGCGCTCCTGAAGGTGCCACGGAAAGCGCGCTGGTAAAATACGCGTTGAAGCGTCTTGGCGGATAGCGCGGGCGTGCGAATGTGTGGACAGTGTGGCTGCACGCAGGTGTGCATGGGCAGCGTCTCCATCGAGCGCGCTGAGCGGCAGACAGAGCAGAAAGCGACCTGGTGTCTAAGATGGACGAGATAGAGGGCATGATCTTCCAAGCTGAAGCGGGCGCCGCTGGTCAAGGCGCGCGTCAGCGTGCCATGACCCCCGAGCTCACCGAAGAGGACATCGCCTTCGATCGGTCGCTGCGCCCGAAGCGCTTCGACGATTATCTGGGGCAATCCAAGGTGAAGGAATCACTGAAGGTGATGATCGAAGCGGCGTTGTCGCGGGGGGATGTGGTGGACCATATCCTGTTCAGCGGACCTCCTGGGCTTGGAAAGACCACGCTGGCATCCGTCGTTGCCAGCGAACTGGATGCGAACATTCGCACCACCAGCGGGCCAGCCATCGAGCGCACGGGCGATCTGGCGGCCATCCTGACCAATCTTGAAGAGGGCGACGTGCTGTTCATCGATGAGATACATCGCTTGAACCGTATGGTGGAAGAGATCCTCTATCCAGCGCTTGAGGATTTCAGTCTGGACATCATGGTGGGAAAGGGTCCTGCTGCGCGCTCCATCAGGCTGGACATTCCGCGCTTCACTATGATCGGCGCTACCACGCGCACAGGGCTTCTGACCGGCCCGTTGCGCGACCGCTTCGGTATCGTCTATCGGCTGGAATATTACACGCCAGACGAATTGGCGGATATCGTAGAGCGCTCGGCCACCATTTTGGACATCGGCATCGACCGGGAGGGCGCGCTGGAGATCGCACGGCGCTCACGCGGTACGCCGCGTTTGGCGAACCGCATGCTCAAGCGCGTGCGCGACTGGGCACAGGTGCGCAGCGATGGGCACATCACCGAAGATGTGGCCGCGCAGGCGCTCAGCTTCTTCGAGGTGGACGATCTGGGCCTTGATGCCATGGACAACCGCATTTTGCACACGCTGTGCGTGCAATTCTCTGGAGCACCAGTGGGTCTGACCACGCTGGCATCTGCTTTATCGGAAGAGACCGATACGCTTGAAGATGTGTATGAGCCCTATCTGATGCAGCAGGGGCTGCTCATCCGCACGCCAAAGGGACGTGTGGCCACGGCGCGGGCGTTCGAGCACTTGGGCATGATGCCTCCTGCTTCCTAACGCACGGTACCTCACGCGCCATGAAGCTGGCGTTTAAGGGAGCGCACCGTAAGCGCTCTACCATTGCCCGTTTCGACAGAGGGGCTGCATACAGAGAGGGGTCAGCATAAAAAATGACCCGCCGTGCAGCGGGTCATGCAGGTTCTGAATGTATGTTCCAGTTCCAGCTACTTCTTCATGACGTTGCTGGCCTGCAGCTTGCCGTTCTGACCGGTCGTGATGTCGAACGTGACAGCTGCGCCTTCGTCGAGGGTCTTGAATCCGTCCATCTGGATCTCAGAGAAGTGAACGAACAGGTCCTCGCCGTCCTCCTGAGAGATGAAGCCGTAGCCCTTGTCGGGGTTGAACCACTTTACAGTACCTTCAGCCATGCTAATTCCCACTTTCTTCCCCCGCCTATCGGGGGATCACACAGCGGTACGCACCTCGCGCACCGTCGCTTCGCTTCGAAGCAACGCATAACTATACGCTACTTGCTCAGCATTCCAGACGCAATTCGCGCAGAATTTCAAAGTTTAAGCTAATCGTTACCTTTATCGAGAAACGCGCGCATGGCTTCATCGGCCTGCTCGGGTTGTGCGCAAGCGCCCGCCTCTTCCATGTCGGCGATATCGTGCCCATACGCCGCGGCGATGGCGCGCGCTTGATCGGCCCGCAGCGATGCCATCTCGTCTTGCCCGGCATCGCTACGATACGAGGCAGCCAGCATCAGCGAGCGTGCCATGTACTCGGTGAGCGCCGGATCGGTACCCGACACTTGCAAGACGGTGGCAATGGAGTCGGGCGCTAGCGCCAGCAGCGCATCGCCATCGATGTCCACCGCCTGGCCAACGGCCGCTTCCAGCAGCTCAGCCGCACCTCGGGGGTCGCGCTCATCGGTCTGCCGCTGCATCGCGCGCATGATGCCCGCTGCGAAATCCACCAGCATCCGCACCAGATAATCCTGTGTCAGCATGGTCCCTCTCGTTCTCTTGAATGCCGTGTATCCATTGTAGCGGTCCGTTCTGTGCGAACGGTGATGTGCGGTGATACGCCGTGCGGCGCTACACGATCAGCATGGCGTCGCCGAACGAGAGCATGCGGTAGCGCTCGGTGATGGCGTGCGCGTAGGCCGCCATGATCTGGTCGCGGCTGGAGAAGGCGGATACCAGCATCATCAGCGTGGAACGCGGCACGTGAAAGTTCGTGATCAGTGCATCTACCACATGGAAGGTGCTGCCGGGGAGCAGGAAGAGCGACGTTGCGGCGCGCTCGGTCGGCTGGATGCGCCCAGCCTGCGCATCCCAGGCGCTCTCCAGCGATCGCACACTGGTGGTGCCCACGGCTATCACGCGCCCTCCCGCCTCTTTTGTGCGCTCGATGGCGCGCACCGTATGCTCAGGCACGGTGTAGCGCTCGGTGTGCATGGCGTGGTCCTCGGCGTTCTCTTCGTCCACCACGCGGAACGTGTCCAGTCCCACCTCCAGCTCGACGGTCTCCCATCCGATGCCCTTCTTCTGGCAGCGTTCGATCAGCTGCGGCGTGAAGTGCAGCCCAGCGGTGGGCGCGGCAGCCGAGCTTTCGCGTTTCGCATAGACGGTCTGGTACATCTCTGCATCGCCCGCGTAGTCCTTGATGTAGGGCGGCAGGGGCGTGGTGCCCACGGCGTGCAGCGCCTCGTCGAGGGATGGCAGCTGCGTGGTCAGTCGGGCCAGCCGCTCGCCCTTCTGCGCACCGGATGCCCAATCAACGATCTCGGCTGAGAGCACCACCTGGCCGCATGCGTCGGCGAAGTCGACCACGGCACCCGAGGCGGGTTTCAGGCGCTTGCCGGGACGCACGAGCACCTCCCAGAACGCCAACTGGTTCGTGCGCGGCTCGGGACCTGCCGCTTCGCGCAGCAGGAACACCTCGGCCGCCCCGCCGGTGCCGCGTTTGGCGCCCAGCAAACGTGCCGGCAGCACGCGGGTCTCGTTCGCCACCAGCAGATCCCCCGGATGCAGATAGTCGATCACGTCCCGGAAGATGCGGTCCTCCAAGCGTCCATCAATGCGGTGCAGCACCAGCAGACGGCACTCGTCGCGCACGGCGGCGGGAGCCTGGGCGATCAGCTCGGGGGGCAATTCGTAATCGAAATCAGCGGTCTTCATAGCAAGCCATATCTCTTATATCGGTCGAGCATCGATGAGAGGGCCATCTTCTGTGCGAGAAGCTGGCGAAACGTTGCCGTCCTTTCCTTGCCAGCGTCGCGCAGTTCGTCCACGCGCGATGCGGTCTCGTCGTATTCCGCAACGATATCGTCGCGCATGCGCAAGAAGGCTTCAAGGGATACGTCAGGCATCGGGTCGATCCTTCCTCTGTGCGCGCAGCTCTTTGAGCACGGCGCGCTTGTGGGCCTGCTTGGTATCGTAGGCAGCCCGCTGCGCTCGGCGCGCTTGGAGCCGCGCCTCTTCGGGTGCGCGCGCGGCTGCTCGCTTCGCGCGCTCTTCTTCGCGCGCTCGCGCCCTTGCTTTCCGTTCGGCCTGCGCTTCGGCATCCGAGAATCGGCATCCGCAGTAGTTCTGACGATACAGGCCCGCATCGCGGCTGCGGCGCGTGGCTTGCGCGTAGTGCGGCGAATAATCCTCGAAGAAGGGCGCGATCCCAGCCCGCTGGCATGCTCGCTCCAGCTCTTCTTCGATGATCCGCGTGTATTGGTATGGGCTCACGGAAAGCGTCGTGCCCAGCGCATCGAAGCCGTGCTGGCGCGCGTGGGCCACTGCCGTCTCAAAGCGCAGCCGATAGCAGGCGCGACAGCGAGCCTGCCGCTGCTGCTCATTACCAGGGGCAGCAGCATCGCCGATGCGCCCGGCCGTGGCCTCCCATGCGTCAGGATCGTAGGCTCCTTCGGTCAGTGCAAGCTGCTCGGTGGCAGCCCATGCGCTGATGGTGTCGCGTCGCTGCTGGTACTCGTCAGCAGGTGCGATGTTGGGGTTGGCGAAGTAGAGATGTGGCTCGATCTGCCGTTCGCGCAACAGCCGAACGGGTTCCATGCTGCAGGGTCCGCAGCACGCGTGCAGCAGCAGTTTGGCGGGTTTGTCATCTGTGGAGAGCACGGCGCTATACTACCATGGAACGTTCCCGCGCCGCAGCGCATGGTGTTCGCTGCGCCGGTCCATGAAAGGATGGAAGGGATGGGAAGATCGTATCGAGCGGTGTGCTTCGATCTTGACGGCACGCTGCTGCCGATGGACATAGATGAGTTCATGGCGAAGTACTTCGCTGGCATTGCTGCGTTCATGACAGCGAACGGCCAAGATGGCGAACGCTTCATGGCTGCCTTGAAGGCGGGCACGAAGGCCATGGCCACCCATGCCGACGACGCGCTCAACAGCGATGCGTTCTGGCGCACGTTCTTCGAGGTGTACGGGGTGGCTGACCTGTCGCAGCAGGAGCGCCTGCAGCAGCTTTCCACGCGGTATTACGACGAGGCGTTCCCGCATATCGGGGATGGCTTCCAGGGTGACCCGACCGCGGCCCGCGTGATAGCGAAGCTGGCGGCGAAAGGGTATCCGCTGGTGCTGACCACCATGCCCATGTTCCCGCGGGCAGCAGTGGAGCATCGTCTGGAATGGGCTGGCGTGGACCCAGCAGCGTTTGCGCGCATCACCCACTACGGCAATTCCAAGAGCGTGAAGCCCAAGCAGACCTATTATGCCGAGAACCTGGCAGCCATGGGTGTTGCGGGAGATGAGGTGCTCATGGTGGGCAACAACACCATGGAGGACCTGTCGTTCCTCGATCTGGGGGCTGATGCGTACTTGGTGACCGATTGGTTGCTCGATCCGGTGGGGTTCGACCTTGACACGGTGCGGCATGGGAGCATGGCGGATCTGGAAGCGTGGGTGGACGGACTGCCCGCCTGTGCTGACCCGGCGGCCTCCATCAGTGATGCGCCCGTGGCCCAGCAGGCCATGCAGCAGGCGTTGGCTGCCAACGCGGTGGACGGGCTTGATCTGGCCGATGCTGCTCGGAAAGCGGCAGCGGTGGCCGATGCGGTGGCGGGCGACCATGAGCCGGGCGCTGCAGGCCGCCTGAAGGTGCGGTAGGTCATCATGGCGCTCTTCGATTGCACGGTGGATGCCACAAGCGGGCATGCTCGCGCGCTCACGTTCACCACGGCGCATGGCGATTTCCGCACGCCCATGTTCATGCCGGTGGGCACGCATGCCACGGTGAAGGGCATCACGCCCGACCAGCTTGCGGGCTTAGGTGCGCAGGTGGTACTGGCGAACACGTATCACTTGGCCATGCGCCCCGGAGCTGAGGTGGTGGCCGAGGCGGGCGGCGTGCATCGATTCATGGATTACGTAGGCCCTATGCTCACCGATTCGGGCGGTTTCCAGGTGTTCAGTCTGGCCGATACGGTGAAGCTCACCGAGGACGGCGTGGAGTTCCGCAGCATCTACGATGGCAGCCGGGTGTTCTGGACGCCGGAAGAGAACATGCGTATCCAAGAGCTGATCGGGGCGGACATCGCCATGCAGCTGGATCAGTGCGCGCCTTATCCGGCCGAGAAGGACTTCGTGGCGCAAGCCGTTATGCGATCGCACAAATGGGCACGCCGGTGTTTGGCCGCCCACACAAGACCCGACCAGACGCTCTTCGGTATCGTACAGGGGGGAATGCACCTGGACCTGCGATTGGAGAGCGTGCGCGGATTGCTGGACATAGAGAACGCATCGCTTGCGGCAGGCGGACGCCGCTTCGGCGGTTTCGGCATCGGCGGATACTCGGTGGGCGAGAGCCACGAGGTGATGTTCGAGACGCTGGGCCAGGTGGCGCGCGCGCTGCCCGCCGATCGACCGCGCTACCTGATGGGCGTGGGCAATCCCACGACGCTCGTGCGCGCGGTGGCCGAGGGCGTGGACATGTTCGACTGCGTGCTTCCCACGCGCACGGCTCGCATGGGCACCGCATTCAGCAGCACGGGCCGCATGAACATGCGCAATGCCAAGTTTGCGCGCGATTTCACCCCGCTCGACCACGCGTGCGACTGCTACACGTGCACGCATTTCACGCGGGCGTACCTGCGGCATCTGGTGAAGCAGGACGAGATGCTGGGCGGCATCCTGCTTTCGCTGCATAACCTGCATTTTCTGTTGGATCTCATGCGCCGGGCGCGCGAAGCGGTGCTGGCTGATGCCTACGACGCGTTCGTGGCCGCATGGATGGCCAGCCCTGCCGCACAGGATTACTAGGAGCTCGCGCATGAGCAGCTTCAACCCCAGGGTCTATGCCGATCTTCTGCGCGTGCGGCAGGCGTACGCCTTCGAGGCGGGGTGCTTCCTCATGCGCTTCTACGCATACATGATGAACATCGGCACGGTGACCATGCTGACGCTGGCGGGGTATTCGTTCTTCGTGGCGGGGCTGACCTCGTCGGTCATCGCGCTGTCCACGTTCTTCATCGCGCCGCGCGTGTCGAAGCGGGTGGATGAGCGCGGGCAGCATCGGGTGGTGCCGGTGGCGGCGGCCATCACCATGGCTGGGCTTGCCATCATGCTGGGCAACGTGGTGGTGCACGGACCGGAATGGGTGCTGTTCGCGGCGGCGCTGCCCATGGGCTTCGTGCCGAACCCGCAGGCGCTGGCGCGGGCGCGCTGGACGTTCCTCATCCGCTCGGGACGTTTGGGCGATGCAGCGCCCGACCTGCGCACCATGTTCAGCTATGAAGGGGTGCTCGACGACATCGGGTTCATGTTCAGCCCGTCCATCAGTATCGCGCTGGCATCGGCCATCACGCCGGTGGCGGGGCTTCTGGCCGGTGGTGTGTCGTTCGCGGTGGGTACCACGCTGCTCACGCTGTCACGCTCGACCGAGCCGGTGCCAGGCTGGAGCGATGCCACGCGCGGTGCGGCCGGTGCGGATGCGGCAGCGAAGGCGGTCGCTCGCCCGAAGAGCGTGCTGCGCACTTCGTCGGTGGTGCGGGTGCTCTTCGCCATCATGTTCTTCGTGGGCGCGTTCTTCAGCGTCTTCGATGCCACCACCGTGGCGCTGTCCGAGGAATTGGGCAATCCGAACATCGCCAGCGTGGTGCTGATCGTGGCCTCGTGTGTGTCCATGGTGACGGGCTTCCTGTTCGGCATGGTGCATCTGCGTATCCCGCAGTACGCGCAGCTGCTGGTCACCGCCGTCATCATCGGGTGCGCCTACGGCAGCATGTTCCTGGTCGATTCGGCGATGTCGCTGTTCATCATGTCCACCATCGCGGCGCTGTTCTACGCGCCGCTGCTCATCACGGCAAACGCCACGTGCGAGCTCGCCGTGCCCGGCAGTCGCATCACTGAGGCCATCACGTGGATGAACGCGGGCATGACATGCGGCATGGCGTTCGGGCCGTCGGTCAGCGGCATCATCGTGGATACGTGGGGCGCGGCGGCCAGCTTCGATTTCGGGGCCGTGCTGGCGTTCGCGGTGCCGGTGACGGCGCTGCTGGGCGCGCGCATCTTGAAGCGGGGCTTGCGCACCAGCTATGAGGTGATCGGAACCGAGAAGGAATAGGTAGGGCGCTATGGATGCACAGACTGACGAACGGAAGCGTGCCACGCGGAAGGCGCAGGCCTATCTGAATGGTGAAGCCGGTGCGGCGCTGCGCGAAGCGCTCGGTATCGGCGCGGAGGTGCCCTTGGAGCCGCATCTGCTGGGCATGGGCGAGCACAACCTGAACTTCTGGTTCTGCGCGCCGGGCGCTTTGCGGTACGTGCTGCGCATCAACGTGGCCAGTCAGCCGTTCCACAAGAACCAGATCCGCTATGAATACGGGGCGCTTAAAGCAGCGCAACCGAGCGGGTGCACGCCGCGCCCGCTGTTCATCGACGATACGCCTGCCGCGTTGGGCAAGGGCGTGCTGGTGGAGACGTTCTGCGACGGCCAGCAGTTGGATTTCGACCATCTGCGCGCTGGGGACGTGCGCTGCGCCATCCAGATGATGGCCGATGTGCATGCGGTGGAGCTGCCCGCGCGCACCACGCTGTTCCACCCGGCAGACCCGCTGCGCGAGATGTTCGACGAATGCGTGCAGCGCTTCGCTGACTACCGCGCATCGGGGTTCGAGGACGCGCGCATCACACGTTGGACCGAGCGGTTCATGTCGGCTGTCCAGCGCATGCTCGATGAGGTGGCGCCTCCGCAGGATACCTCCCATATTATCAACACCGAAACGCTGCCCTCGCATTTCCTGATCCCCGCGGATGCCGCTGCGCGCGCTGCGGCCGCACCGCTGCTGGGAACGGGGCGCTTCTGCGATGCGCCGGGATCCTTCGTGGACTGGGAGCGTCCGGTGGTGGGGGAAGTGGCCCAGGATGTCGCCTATTTCGTATCGCCCACCACCACGTTCTGGGACAGTCAGTTCCTGTTTCCGGCACGCGATGTGCCGAGCGTGATCGACGATTACTGGCGGGCGGTGGATGGCCGTTTCGCGCGTTGCGACTTCGATGCGCGCTTCCGTGCGTGGCGCATGATGACGGCGCTGAAATCCACCACCTGGTGTGTGCAGGCCATCCCGCGCTACACGCAGGACACTGGCGTGCACACCACCGAGAAGACCGCCGACAAGCTGCCCGACTATCTGTCGGATGAGTTCATGGAGCTGATCGCGAAGGAATGCTTCTATCTGGAGGGCTGATCGGGTCGATGGAGCCGAGGTTACGTCGAGCGATTGAGAGATCCGCCTTTCAGCGTTCTTTGCTGAAAGGCTAGCTCGATTGAGCGAGACCTCGAGGCACAATCGACCCGATCAGCCCCTATGGAATCGTTATCGTGCAGGCTTCGCGGATGCGCGTTTGCTCTGCGGTATCGATGCCCAGCTGTGATCGGATGAAGCGTTCCATGTTCCCGCAGCGCTCATCCACGGCAGCGTAGAACGCATCCAAGCTCTCGGGCCGCGCGCGATGCGAGAGCACAAGTTCGTGCGCGCGTTGCTCATCGCCATCGGCAAGCCGTAGGAAGCGCTCGAACAGACGGTCGTAGTGCTTGTCCCGCGATTCGTTGGTCAGCAGATAATCGGCTAGGATATTCTCGCGAGATGCACCTAGCACGCTCAGGATGCCTGCGCGGTCCTTCCCGCCGCTGCAATGCCATAGGATGGCGTGTCCCTTGCAGGCGTATGCGAAGATATGACCGACCGCCGCGCGCATCTGCCGCACTGTCAGCGGATTCACCAGCGACCGGTAAAATCGCGGCGGATCGCATGCTACATCGCGCCCGACCACCTTCGTTCCTGCGCCGGGTTCGGTGTACTCGATGCCCACCTTCTCCAGGTCGTAGAAGGGGATGTGCTGGTGGTCCACGCCTGCCACGGCGATCGGCGGATGGGCGTCGCGCTCCCACCCGCAGCGCAGGTCCACGACGCAGCGGATGCGCCGCTCTTCGAAGAGCGAGCGGTGGTCGGCTTCGGTGATGGTGCCAAGATGGGCACCGCGAAAGAGCAGCCCGGGCATCACGGCACGCCTGCCCGCAACGGGAATGCCGCCCAGATCGCGCACGTTATCGACGCCTTGCAACGCTACGGTCCTCATATCATCCTTCGAACAACCATCGTATGGGTGGATTATACGTCCACTAGCGCGCGTGACCACCGGTGCGATGGACAATCTGCGCAGATGTGCAACGCGCGCGCGAATACTCCTTGATTGTGGCAAAATATGAAAGTTAGCGCCCGACGGGTGCTTTCGACACGTGAGATACCAACGTGAGACAACAGGAGAATCGGGCATGGCCTTAGAGCGCAACGTCAAGAAGAAGAGAACGAACAACACTAACAGGCGCAATGTCTGGCTGATGATACTCACCACATTGTTGGTGGTCGTTTCGGTGGTGCTGTTCATGCCGCCGAACGAGAAGATCAACCAAGGTCTCGACATCCGTGGCGGCCTGAGCGTGGTGCTGACGGCCAAGACCGACGACGGCAGCGCCATCACCGCCGAGGACATGGAGACCAGCCGTGCCATCATCGAGAACCGCGTGAACGCTCTGGGCGCCAGTGAAGCCACGGTGCAGGTGCAGGGCACCGACCAGGTGCTCGTTCAGATCCCTGGCCTGGAGGATACGCAAACGGCGCTGTCCACCATCGGGCGCACCGGTCAGCTGGTGTTCACGCGCCTGGACAGCATCACTGATACAAAGGTGGCCGAGGACATCCAGAGCGGCAACTATGGCCAGTATGCCACCGTGGAGGATGACTACGGCAACAGCTTCCGCGCTGAGAATCCGGTGCCGCTGGAAATCAGCCCCGATAGCTATACGCCCCTGATCACGGGCGACCAGATCACGAACGTGAGCGTTGACCGTGCGAGCGAAACGAGCGCCTACTACGCCGTGAATATCACGCTGAACAGCGAAGGCACCACGGCGTTCGCTGAGGCCACCGCTGAGCTGGCATCCACCAACGGTCAGATCGTCATCATCTTGGACGACGAGGTGCAAAGCGCGCCTGCCGTGCAAGCCGAGATCCCCAACGGCAACGTGTCCATCACCGGCAACTATGACCTTGATGAGGCGCACAGTCTGCAAACGGTGCTCGAGAGCGGCAGTCTGCCGGTCAGCTTCGAATATGCGCAAAGCCAGGTGGTCGGCCCGACGCTCGGTCAGGACGCCCTGGCCGCTGGTCTTATCGTGGTGCTCGTGGGCCTGGCGTTGGTCATGCTGTATCTGCTGTGCTTCTACAAGGGCCTGGGCCTGGTGAATGCAGGCGCCATGCTGGTGTTCGCCGTGCTGTATCTGGGCATCTTGGCTGGGCTTTCGGCGTTCGGCTTGTTCAGCTTGTCGCTCGCGGGTTTGGCGGGCATGGTGCTCACCATCGGCATGGCCGCTGACAGCTCCATTCTCACGGTGGAGCGCTTCCGCGAAGAGATTCGCATGGGCCGTAGCATACGTGCGGCATCCATCACCGGTGTGAAGCATGCCATCATGACCTCCATCGACGCCGACCTGGTGTCCATGGTATCGGCGCTCTCACTATTCTTCCTGGCCAGCGCATCGGTGAAGGGCTTCGGCCTGACGCTGGCGCTCGGCATCATCTGCGACATCGTCATGATGCTGGTGTTCAAGGCGCCGCTCATCCGCTTGCTGGCGCCGAAGGCCATCGCGAAGCATCCCGGGTTCTGGGGTGTCCGCGACAGCTTGGAGGCTGCGAAGGATTACGAGGCCATCGCAGCCGCCGAAGGCGTGGACGTGGCTGAGGCTGAAACGGCCGAGCAGATGGATGCGACCGAAGCCGATCGCTTGGCGCTCGAACGCGGTGGCGCTGAGGCCGAATCGAAGGTGGTCAACGCGGCCAAGAAGATCAAGGGCCGTTTCATTAAGCACGACATCAACTTCCTGGGGCATCGCAAGGTGTTCCTCAGCATCGCGGCGGTGGCTGTGGTGGCCTGCTTGGCCATCATGGGCATCCGCGGTTTCAACTTCGGCATCGAATTCGTGGGCGGCTCGTCCATCACCTACACCAATACGGGCGACCTGCAGACCGAAGAGCTGCGCCAGGCCTTCGATGAGGCGGGTGAGCCCGATGCGGTCATCCAGACCACGTCCACCAATGGGGTGGATGGCTTCCTGGTGCGCATCACCACCACCGACGCCGAGGCTGCTGCCGCCACGGGCGCGCAGGTGGCGGAGCAGGTGGGCGTTGCTGCCAGCGATGTCAGCGTGGACACCATCGGTCCTGACTGGGGCGCCAGTGTCATCCAGTCGTCGCTCATCGCGGTCATCGTGTCCATGCTGCTCATCATCGTCTACATCGCCATCCGCTTCGAATACAAGATGGGCATCATCGCTGTGGTGGCGCTGCTGCACGACCTGATTCTGGTGCTAGGCATCTACGCGCTGGTGGGTCGCGAACTGAACCCGAACGCCATCGCCGCACTGCTCACCATCCTGGGTTATTCGCTCTATGACACGGTGGTCGTGTTCCACCGCGTCAGCGACAACATGAAGGGCGAAGCTATCCGCTGCACCTTCATGACCATGGCCAACCATTCCATCAACCAGGTGCTTGTGCGCACCATCAACACCACGTTGACCAGCTTCGTGCCGGTGTTTGCCATGTTGTTGTTCGGTGGTGAGACGCTGAAGGACTTCGCGTTCGCCATGTCCATCGGCCTGCTGGCGGGTTCGTACTCGTCGTTCGCCGTGGCCATGCCGCTCTATAGCATGTGGAAGACGCGCGAGGCGAAGTTCGCGAAGCTGGAGAAGAAGTACGGCTCGAAGGTGGGACTGTTCCAGTTCGACAGCGCGCATTCGCCCGAGATCGAGCAGGTGCCGCTCGCGCGCCTGGAGACTGCGGCCAAAGCGCAGAAGCAGGCTGAGAAGCAGCAGACGAAAGTCGCCGATACGCTGATGGAAGAGGCTGCTGGTCCTGCCGAAGCCGAGCTGAGCGAGGCTATCACGCAGGCCAGCCAGACGGCCGAGAGCCCGTCCAAGCTGCAGAGCAAGGGCAGCCAGCCGCGCCGCGGCAAGCGTCCGGACAAGCCCAAAGCCAAGAAGAGTGGCGCACAGGCCGCCGCGAAGGATGACGAGCCGATGATCCAGAGCAACACTGGCATCCAGGGCATCCGCTTCGTCGATCCTGAAGGCAAGGACGACTAGTGGCCGATCAGATACGCGAGGGGAGCGCTCCGAACTTCTGCCCGCCGGTGGAAGAGGGGCTCTCCTTCACCTTCCAGGACCAGAACGGCGATGTGGTGCAGCTTGAGTTCTTAGGGCTGTTGCTGCATGGGGATGCGCGCTACGGATTCTTCTTCCAGGTCGATGATGATGCGCCTGCGCTCTCGTCCGGTGAGGTCGTGGTGCTGGAAGTGACCGAGCTGGATGCCGAAGGGCAGCCGGATGCGTTCGAGTTCATCGAGGACGAGGTTGTGGTGCGCGAGGCCTATGCGGCGTTCAAGCAGGCAACGCGCGACCTGTATCGATTCGAATAGTGCGTGTGGCCAGATCGGCCACATCTTCCAGATCGTGTGACACCATGATGATGGTCTGACCGCCCTCGTGCAACGTGCGCAGCAGATCGCGCATGGCGGCGTGCGCAGTTGGGTCTAGGCCAGCGCACGGCTCGTCCAGCACCAGCACGTCGGGACGCATGGCCAGCACGCCCGCGATGGCGGCACGGCGCTGCTGACCGCCGGAGAGCTGGAACGGATTGCGGGCAGCCAATTCGTCATAGGCCAGCCCGACTTGCTCCATGGCCACCTTCACGCGCTCTTCCACCTCATCGGTGCCAAGCCCTTGGTTGCGCGGTCCGAACGCGATATCGTCATAGACCGTTTGCGCGAACAGCTGCTGCTCGGGGTATTGGAACACCACGCCGATGCGGAAGCGCGCCTCGTTGGCGGCGAAGCGGTCGGCCAGGTCGTTCCAATAGGAGAGCACGCGGCCTTGTGTGGGATGCAGCAGCCCGTTCATGTGCTGGATCAGCGTGGACTTGCCGCTGCCCGTGCTGCCGATCACACCGATGAACTCACCCAGTTGGATGGTCAGCGAGACATCCTTGAGCGCGGTGATGGCCGCATCGGTGCCTTGGTCGTAGATGTAGGTCACGTCATCGAAGCGCAGGACGGGCATCAGGGCGTGCCCGCGTGTGGGGTCCACGGTCTGGGCGTTCAGGATGTCTTCGGCGGTGGGCTTCGGCACGGGCCGTGCATGGCGACCGCGCGGCGGCGTGGGGTCGTCCTCCGGTTCGCGCGTGGGGTCCTTCGCGGCGATGCGCGTCAGGTCTTCGGAGAGGCCCAGCTCGGCATCGATCGGATTGCCAGAGAACGCGATCCTGCCGCTTTCCAGGCGCACCACGCGATCGGCCAGCGCTGCCTCGCGCGGAGAATGCGTGGCCATGACCACGGTCATGCCGCCATCGGCCAGCTGACGGACCAGCCGCATGAAGTCATAGCGGCTCTCGGGATCCAGCATGCTGGTGGGCTCGTCCAGCAGCAGCACGCGCGGTCGCATGGCCAGCGCGCCTGCTAGGGCCAAGCGTTGCTTCTGGCCACCGGATAGCGAATTGGTCTGGCGATCCTCGAAGCCCGCAAGGCCCGTTGCGCTCAGCGCCCAGCTCACGCGCTCTGCTATCTGCTCTGCGGGCAATCCCAGGTTCTCAGGGCCGAACGCCACCTCATTGCGCACGATGGAGGCGACCAGTTGATCGTCGGGATTCTGGAAGACGAAGCCGCATTGCTGCCGTGCTTTGAAGCCGTCCTCTTCAGTGGTGAGTGCATCGAAGACGCGCACGGTGCCTTCATCGGGATGCAAGAGTCCGCAGGCTAAGAGCAGCAGGGTGCTCTTGCCGCTGCCGTTGCTGCCGGTCAGGGCCACCATCTGGCCGGCGCGCACCTGCAAGCTGACCTCTTCCAGCACGGGGTGTCCGTCGTAGCGGAAGGTCACTCCTTCGAAATGTATGGCAGCAGTTCCTGGCAATCGCATTGTCCGTTCTTTCGACCTTGCGTGAATCTTATACCAATCCAGCACCATCCTGATGCGCGATCTCTTCGGTCGCTCAAGCGAGCTGCTCGGTCGGGGCTCTATAATGGTTCCCATGGAATGGGATGTGGCGATAATCGGTGGAGGTGCGGCAGGCCTTGCTGCGGCGGTAACGGCGGCCGAGGCGGGTGCGCGCGTCTGCGTGCTGGAGGCCAGCGATCGGGTGGGCCGATCCATCTTGGCCAGCGGAAATGGCCGCTGCAACTTCAGCAATGCGCATATCTGCGCCGATGCCTATCACAACGCTGCGTTCGTCGCCGAGGCACTGGCTGCCTTCGAGCAGGCATCGGGTGTGGGTGATGAGGTGAGCAGCAGGCGCGGCGCTGCGTACGATAGCAAGGGCAGTGAATGCGATGAGGCGAGCGATGGCAAGGGTAGCAGCGGCATCGCGCTTCCTGGTCTGTGCCAAGAGCAGGCGATGCGCGGGTGCCCCAATGGGGTCGTGGCGTTCTTCCAGCGTCATGGGCTGGCGTGGCGCGAAGAGTCGGAAGGGCGGCTCTATCCGCTGGCAAACAAGGCCAGCGCCGTGTTGGAGGTGCTGCGAGCCGCTCTGGATGCACACTCGGTCGAGGTGCGCTGCAACGCGCGCGTGAACCATGTTGAAGCGCCGCAGGCACCAGGCGCCCCTTTCGTGGTGCAGAGGCAGGACGACCGATCGCTGCGTGCGCGCACAGTGGTGGTGGCGGTGGGAGGCACGGCGTGTGCGAGCATGCTAGCGGATCTTTTTCCGTTCGCGCCGCTCCGTCCGATGCTCGGCTCTATCGCCACTGAGACACGTCCCATCCGGCGCTTGGACAACATTCGCGCGAAGGGCACCATCAGCTTGCTGCGCGATGGGCGGACGCTCGCGTGCGAGCGGGGCGAGATCATGTTCCGCTCGTATGGCGTCTCGGGCATCGCAGCATTCAACCTGTCGCGCCTCATGCAGGCGGGCGATACCCTGCTCATCGACTTCTTGGGGCAGCTCCAACCAGACGCTGAGGATGCGCGTGTGCTCATGAGGCAACGCGCGCACGATCTTCGTTCGATATACGGGAAGGGGCTCACGTGTGCGGATGCGCTCCGTGGCCTTGTGCTGCCTGCGGTGGCGCGAGCGGTGGCCGATCAGGCAGGTATGCGCTTGGATGCGCTGGCAGACGACGCCGCGCTCGGGGTGCTGGCGGCAACGCTGAGCAGCTTTCAGCTAGAGGTGCGTGGCATCGGCGACGAGCGCACCTGTCAGGTGCATCGTGGCGGCTTCGCGGTGCGCGCCTTTACGCCTGCAACGCTGGAAGCGAAGGACGTGCTCGGGCTGCATGTGGTGGGTGAAGCGCTGGATGTGGATGCTCCGTGCGGGGGATACAACCTGCATTGGGCCTTCGCAACGGGCATCTTGGCTGGGCGCGCAGCAGCAGCTCGCGTGTATGGCGATGGGCAAGACGGTCGGCCGCATCGCGTAAAGGACGCGCGATGATCCACGAAGCGACGAACATTGCGGTGTCGCTTGGGGCCATGGCGCCCAGCAAACGCAAGCTGCTGCGTCGCGAGGTGGCCCGTGCGCTCGGAACGGACATGGCGCATCTGGGTGATCTGCGCATCGTGCGCCGCAGCGTGGATGCGCGCAAGAAGGGCAACGTGCATTTTGTGGTGTCGGTCACGTTCAAGCTGATGGGCATCGACGCGGCCCAGCTGCGACCTGCGAAGGGCATCAGCGTGCACCCGTGGAAGGCGCCATTGGCCCCTTCGATCCCCGACCTCTCCGATACGTTCGTGCGAAGCGGGGCGGCGCGCCCGATAGTGGTAGGTGCAGGACCGGCAGGGCTGTTCTGCGCATTGTGGCTGGCGCGCGCGGGGCTGCGGCCCATCGTGGTGGAGCGCGGCCAAGCGGTAGAGGATCGTGCGCGCACCGTGGCTGCGTTCGATGCGGGGGCGGCGCTGGACCCGCAGAGCAACATCCAGTTCGGCGAAGGCGGCGCGGGCGCGTTCAGCGATGGCAAGCTGACGTGCGGCAAGAGCGACCCGAACATGCGCCATGTGCTGCAAGCGTTCGTGGATGCGGGCGCGCCTGCGGACATCCTGGTGGATGCCAAGCCGCACATCGGCACCGATCATCTGCCTGCCACCGTGCGTGGCCTGCGCAAGGCCATCCAGGCGGCCGGGGGCGAGTTCCGTTTCAACACGCAGTTGGTCGGGATCCGTGTGGAGGCTGACGGTGTGCAGTTCGGCGATGCGAAGACTGAAGAAGCCGCTGGATCGTTCGATATCGCTTCTGCGTCCTCCCATGTTTCACATAAAACGTCCGCTCGTTCTCAGGCGATCAAAAATCATGAAGAGATCCCCTGTTCAGATGATGTTTCACCTGCGTATGGACATCGTCTCTGCGCGGGCATCTTCTGCGATCTGCTGACCGGCACCGAATTTGAGCTACCCGTAGCAACCTTGGTGCTGGCCATCGGCCACTCTGCGCGCGATACGGTGGAGATGCTGCTCGATGCGGGCGTTCGCATGCAGCGCAAGCCATTCGCGGTGGGTGTGCGCATCGAGCATCCGCAAGCGCTGATCGACCGTGCACAGTATGGGCGCGCTGCGGGCCACCCGGCGCTGCCGCCTGCGGAGTACAAGCTGAACGTGCGCACGGCGGACGACCGCGGCGTGTACACATTCTGCATGTGCCCAGGCGGCACCGTGGTGGCGGCTGCCAGCGAGCCGGGTGGCGTGTGCACGAACGGCATGAGCACGCACGCTCGCAACGGTCGCAATGCTAATAGCGCTCTGCTGGTTGAGGTGCGACCCGAGGACCTGCCGGGCGAAGATGTGCTGGCTGGCGTCCGGTTCCAGCGACAGCTCGAACGCGCCGCCTACGATCTGGCCCAGAGCGCTGGGGTCGTAGTTGCTACTCAGCCCTTCGCTGCACCCGCGCAGACCGTGGGCGCCTTCCTTGCCGATGGGTCCGACGAGTATCGCGCGGATGAGAGCGATGTGTCGGTGATCCCCACCTACCCTCGTGGCGTGGTGGAAGCGCCCTTGCGCTCTTGCTTGCCGCCGTTCGTCGCGGATGCGCTGGCCGAGGCATTGCCGAAGCTGGATCGCAAGCTGGATGGGTTCGCGGACCCGGGCGCGGTGCTCACGGCGGTGGAAGCGCGCAGCTCCAGCCCAGTGCGCATGGTGCGCGATCGCCAGACTCGCCAAGCGGCGAACATCAGCGGCCTATTCCCGGCGGGCGAGGGGGCAGGGTATGCGGGCGGTATCATGAGCGCAGCCACCGATGGCATCCGCACCGCCGAGACCATCATCAGCGCGTTCGCGCTGGCTCAGGTCGTCGTAGCGCCCGATGCGATCGTCGACCATCTGCTCACGGGCGCTCCTACCATCTTCGAGACGGATACCGTGGTGGGGCTGGGGCTGGCAGCGCAGCAGGCGCAGACACCTGCACTGTTATACGAATTGAAAGGGCGTGCTGCTGACAAGCCTGTCTCGTGGTTGGTCGACGGGCCTCAGGCGCTCGACCAGCTGGGTGCGGATGCGCCGCTCTATGCGCATCGTTTGGCTGAGCGCTTCTGGCCGGGAGCGCTAACGCTGGTGGTGAGAGCGTCTGACAAGGTCCCTCGCGCGTTCGCTTCCCGCAAGGGCACGATCGGCCTTCGCATGCCCGAACACGCGCCAACATTGGCACTGATCGGCCGTGTAGGGCCGCTGGCTGCTACGTCGGCGAACCGCTCAGATACTCCGGCGCCCCATACGCTCGCGCAGGTCGATCCTGGGTTGCTGCTGGCGGTCGGGCATGCGCTGGCGCCTTTGTCCGCCGCTCCTGTCGCTTCGTCTGGCATCGCGTCCACTGTTGTCGACTGCACGGGTCCTGAACCCCGCATCCTGCGTGAGGGCAACCTTGCGGCTGAGGTGCTGCGCGTGTGCGCCGAAACGGAGCAGCGTCGCTGACCGCAGCCGCACGATGTCTGCGTGCCTTCCGCATCGCGCGAACCTAAGAGCGCTGCGCTGGTATACTGATGGAGCGGCAGCCACAAGAGAGGGCTGCCACGACAGAAGGAGGCCCTATGCGCGTCAGCATCGCAAGCGATCACGCTGGTTTTGAGCAGAAGCAGCGATTGGCGCAGTACCTTCGCGATGAAGGCGCCGATGTGATCGACTTGGGCCCCACTACGGACGATCGCGTCGATTATCCCGATTTCGCGCGCGCAGTGGCCGAGAACGTGGCGGCGGGCGATTCGCGGTTCGGTGTGCTGGTGTGCGGCACGGGCATCGGCATGGCCATGGCCGCCAATAAGGTGCCCGGCATCCGGGCTGCCAACATCATGGATATCAGGTTCGCCGAACTGACGCGCCAGCACAACGATGCCAACGTCGTCACACTGAGCGGCCGGTTCGTCACCTTCGAGGATAACTGCCGCATTGTGAACGCCTTCCTGAATACACCGTTCGAGGGCGGGCGTCACGCAGGGCGCATCCAGAAGATCTCTGACCTGGAGAAGTAGCGTCGAACGTGCTTGCAAGATAATCAACGAGCGAGGACTACAGAGCGACCGAGCATCATCTGAACCTCTTCCCGATGAACAGCAATAGGAGCAACGCCATGACGATCGACCGCATCGACAATCGCCCCAGCTGGGACGAGTATTTCATGGACCTGGCCAACCAAGTGGCCAGCCGCACCACCTGCCTGCGCCGCGGCGTGGGCGCGGTCATCGTGAAGGACCGCCGCATCTTGGCCACGGGCTACAACGGCGTGCCCTCCGGCTTGCGCCATTGCGCCGAAACGGGCTGCCTGCGCCAGCAGCTAGGCGTTCCCTCAGGTCAGCGGCACGAGATATGCCGGGGTCTGCACGCCGAACAGAACGCTATCATCCAGGCCGCGCGCTTTGGCACCGACATCGACGGTGCCAGCATCTACGTGAACACCCAACCATGCGTGGTCTGTGCGAAGATGATCATCAACGCCGGCATCCGTGAGATCATCTACCAGAATCCCTATCCCGACGAACTGGCGCAAGAGCTGCTGGTCGAATCGGGCATCCTGCTGCGCGAGTTCATCCCTGAGAAGCACGAGGGAGCAGGAGAGCAGCGCTAGGTCTGCCGCTCGTCGCGGTACACGCCCACCGTTCACCGTTGATTGTTTCGAAACGGTAACCTACACCGGCGAATCCGTTTATCATGCACTCAGGTTTGGAGGCAAGCCGCGCTCGCGCGGCAGCGCACAGACGAGGTACGGTAGATGGTTCTTGCGGTCCTGCTCGGCATCGCCGCTGGTCTTATCGGGTTCATCCCGTTGGTCATCGGCCTGAAGCTGACCAAGCGCACAGTTCATGGCGGCACTGCCGCATCCATGATCGTGCTGCTGTTGGGGCTGGTCGTCTCGTTCGCGCTGCTGTTTGCATTCGCGGTCCTGTTCTTCGGATTCGACCATGACAGGGGCATCGCATTCCTGTTCGCTGAGGTGCTCTCGCTCAGCGCCGCGGCCATCGGGTACGCCCTATGGCAGATGCTCAGAAGGTAGGAAAAGAAGGGGACAAGCGTGAACGCACTCGAAGTACTGTCGGAACACGTACCTGAATTGAAGGAATCGTTCGATTCCGCTATCGTCATCGGCAACAGCACGTTCGGCCTGACGCAGTATACGTTATGGATGATCATCTGCTGGATCCTGACGCTCATCGTGGTGCTGGTGGTCGGGCGCAAGCTCACCCTCATCCCCACCAACAAGTTCGTCAACATGGTGGAATATGGCTACCAGTTCGTCCGTAACGACATGGGCGAAGGCGTCATCGGCCATGGGTTCAAGAAGCATGTGCCGTTTCTGGCCACGCTGTTCTTCTTCATCCTGATCAGCAACTTCGTCGGGCTGATACCCGGCTGCAAGACGCCTACTGGCACCATCTCGGTCACATGGGCGCTCTCGCTGATATCGTTTTTGTATTTCGTCTTCTGGGGCGTGCGCGCACATGGCGGCCTGGGCTACCTCAAGTCGCTCGCTCCGAGCGGGCTGCCCATTGTCATGGTGCCCATCATCTGGTTCTTGGAGCTGATCTCCACGGTCATCCGCCTGCTGACGTTGGCAGTTCGACTCTATGGCAATATGTTCGCAGGGCACATGGTGCTCGGCATTTTCGCGCTGGCCTCCAGCGTGTTCTTGACCGTGGGCATCCAGTCGTTCGACCTGGTCAGCGGCGTGCTTTCGGTGCCATGGTTCCTGTTGCTCATCTTCATGTACGCGCTTGAGACGCTGGTGGCTTTCCTACAGGCATATGTGTTCACCACGCTCAGCTCGGTCTATATCTCTTTGGCAACATCGGCCCACTAAGGCCACCACTGCGCCCTTGGCGCATCCATTTGGGTTCACCCGGCACTCCGGCCGGTGACCATAAGAAGAAATGTTTTTGGGAAAACAGGCTCAAAAACGGTAAAAGGAGGAAACTGTGGAAATCGCACTCGTACTCTCT
>CASTMW010000002.1 GCA_949450265.1 uncultured Eggerthellaceae bacterium
TTGCTCTGCCACCTCTCTGGCTTCCATCCGTATTCTCATTACATAGGAAACGATGGCGCACAAAGGACGTTTTTCCGCAGCATATGGCGCGATATGGCACGATCATGACGTTTTTCTGCAATACATGGCGCAGGCGTGACGTTCTCCCGCAAGAGACGAGCAAAAAGTATGGAATGGGTCAGATTTGCATTTGATGTGCGGCATTTCGTTCGTTGCGCGCCAAGACGACCGCATTCAGGCGCGATCGGATGCGCACCATGCCGCGAAAAGCTAAGGGAACAGGTGCATAGACTGCGCGATCGAGCGTATGCGAAACGAGGCACAGCGTCGGGTTCGCTTCGACGAACCAAGGTGTAGCCCCTATGGACCAACCCACAGTCTCAATCTGACCAAGCCAGATCCACCTTCAATGGGCCACATGGCAGGAGCGGTCAGGCAAGACCTGTTCTTAGTGGACCGAGCAGGAAAGGCAAGGGTCGTAAGCCCGCACCAGCTTCTCTATCTCAAGCTGGATGTCGTCGGACGCGCGGCCTTCCGCTACCAGCAGCTGGGCCAGCGTGCGCATGTCGTCTTCCAGATTGGCGATGTTCTGGCTGGTCGGTGTCATGATGGTGGCATCCACCACCACGCCTTCCGTGTCAAGCTCCAGCCGATGGAACAGCGCACCGCGTGGAGCCTCCGTGAAGCCCACGCCCACACCCGCGCGCACCTTGAAGGGCACCGGTTCGCTCGTGCCATCGAACGCATCGGCAGCCAGCGCACGGCAGGTGGCCGCGCACCTGACAAGCGCATCCACCAACTCCACCGCTTGTGCCACATTATTGGCGAACGGATTGAACTCGGGCGGCCGCAACCCTGCCTTCGCCGCTGCAAATCGAGCGGGCTCGGTCAGTTGATCCCACGACGCGTTCACGCGCGCCAGCGCCGATGCGAAATAGGGCCGCCTGCCCTCCTTCTCCACCGCTAGGAACGCCGCCGAATAGTCCACGGGGTACTCTTCGATGAAGCTGCTGACGTCTTGCGCGCTGAACTTCGTGCCGGAGCGCACGAACAGCGCCTCGTCCGACCCGATGACGGGATACCCATCCGGCGCCACCATAGCCAGCAGGTCTCCCTGCGTCTGAAAGCCCGGCACCGCGAAATCGTTGAACAGGTCGACCGCCGCCAGCGCAAAATCCACCATGCCGTCCATCTTCTCGGCCAAGCGCAGATACTCATCGGAGGATATCTCGTGCGTGAAACCGCCGATCACCGCCGTGATGGGATGGATGGAACGCCCGCCCACCAACGTGCACAGCTCGTTGCCGAGCGCCTTGAGCCCCAGCGCTTGCTGGAACAGCGCAGGGTCGCTCTGCGCCAGGGGAAACACGCTCTTGTGCCCCAGGAAGTCGGGCGCGGCGAACACGAACAGGTGCGTCGCGTGGTTCTGAAGGAAGCTGCCGTAGACGAGCAGCTGGCGCAGCGCGCGTGTACGCTCGGTCACCCGCACGCCGAAGATGCGCTCGATGGCAAGGATGTCGGTGAGCGTATGGCTGGCCGAGCAGATGCCGCATACGCGCGAGGCGATGTAGGGCACCTCGTCGAAGGGGCGCCCGCGCACCATGCTCTCAAACAGACGCGCTGGCTCGGTCACCGCGAACTCGCAGCGCTGCACCTGGCCGTCGGATATCTCAAGATGGATGTCACCGTGGCCTTCGATGCGCGCCACATGGTCCACTTCGATGCGGGTCTTCGTCATGGCTGCACCCCTTGCGTCACCTGGTTAAACATCTCAAGTGCCTTGTCGAAGCGCGCGGGCGCGATGCCGCTGTGCTGCGCGACGCGCCGAGCGCCTTTCACGTTGGCGTCAGGCGACACGCCTGCGCATCCGTTGCACGGACGCCCCAGGTCGGGACAGCGCGCGCCACACCCTTGCCTCGTCACCAATCCCAAACACATGATGCCGCGCCCGTAGAAGCAACCGCGCTCATTACGCTTGCATTCGCCGCATAGCGTGGACGTGCGCTCGTACGGGTTCGCCCCATACAGCGCTTTTTGGAGCACGCGAACGAAATCGTAGGGGTCGATGGGACAGCACGGCACCTCGTAGTCCACCTCGATGACATCCGCGACCGCCCGCGGGCGGCAGGCGATGTCATCGATGATGGCAGGCACGGCCTGGCCGTACACTTCGTTCGCACGGGGCTCGTATCCGGCCGCCGCCATGCCAGGGATACCCGCCGTGGCCGCACAGGCCCCAATGGTGATGACCGCCCGCGCCTGCTCGCGGATGCGCTGAAGCGTGCGCACCGCCTCGTCAGTGGTCACCGCGCCTTCCACTACCGCCACATCGAATGCCTCCGGCATGGGATCGCTCGACGTGAGCTGCCAATAGCGCATGTCGATCTGCCCGAGCACCTCCATCAGGTGCGCCTCCACGTTGGTGATATTAATCTGGCAGCCGAAGCAGCTGGCCAGCCCCACCAACACGACGCGCGGTATGCTCTTCTCTTCGCTCATAGTGCTCATGTCACATGCTGCCTTGTATGTTCTTGGCTTCCCAATAATTGAACACGGGCCCATCGATGCAGCAATACTGATGCCCCACCTGGCAGTGGCCGCATTTGCCCATGCCGCACTTCATATGGCGCTCGAAGCTCATGTAGATGCGATCGTACGGGATGCCCTTCTTGCGCATCTCTTCCACCACGAACCGATACATCACCGGCGGCCCGCAGATGGCGCCGAAGGTATTGCGCGCGTCCACGTCCAGATGCGCGAACGGCGCAGTGACCAGGCCCACTTCCCCATCCCACGTGTCGTCGGGGTTGTCCACCGTCAGGTACAGGTCGAAATCCTTGCGGTGGCGCCACATCTCGAACTGCTCGCGGAACATCACCTCGCCGGGGTTCTTCGACCCGTAGATGATGGTGACGTTGCCAAAGTCGCTGCGTTCGTCGTGGATGTTGTTGATGAGCGAGCGCAGCGGTGCGATGCCCAGGCCGCCCGCCACCAGCAGTACATCATGCCCACGCATATCGTCGAAGGGGAACGGGCGCCCGTACGGCCCGCGCAGCCCCACGATATCGCCGCATTGCATCTGGTGCAGGCGCGTGGTGAACTCGCCCATGCGCCGCACGCACAGCTCGATGAAGCCGCTCTTGGACGGCGAGCTGGATATGGAGATGGGCGCCTCGCCCACGCCGAAGATGCTGACCTCCACGAACTGACCCGGCTCATGATGGAAAGCGTCCCGGATGCGCTCGTCGATCAAGCGGAACTCGAAGAGCTTCTCGTTCTCGGTCAAAGGCGTGATGGAGGTGATGCGCGCCTCCCATGGGCGGTACGGGTTCTCCGCCATCAGCTGCGCGCCATCCAGCACACTGCCCGCATGCGCCAAGGGCCCTACCGCTACCTGCGTGCTAGTCGGCATCGCGCTCACCGTCCTCGATCCCCTTCTGCTCGAAGAACCTCAGCACCTCGATGGGCGAGATATCGGCCTTGCACGCCTTCACGCAGCGGCCGCACCCCACGCACAGGTAGCGCCCATGCTTGGCGTTGAAGCCGTTCAGCTTGTGGTACATCCGGTGCCGCACGCGCTCGCGCGGACCGGGGCGGAAGTTGTGCCCGCCGGTGACCAGCGCGAACTGGGGAGATGTGCACGCGTCCCATACGCGTTCGCGCCGCCCGGTCTTGCCCGATGGGTCCAGCACATCGCGGATGTCAAAGCAATAGCAGGTGGGGCACACGCTGCTGCATGCCGTGCAGTTCAGACAGCGGCTGCCCAGCTCTTCCCAGAAGTCGTCGGAATGGAAGGCATCCATCAGCATGGGTATCTCCTGCACGCTGGGGATGTCCTCGTTGAACGCGCGCTGGCGGCGGCGCGTGTAGTCGCGGAACGCGCGGCGGTCCTCGTCGGTGGCCTCGCGCGGATCGCACGCTGCTTCCAGGATGTCGGCGCCTTCCACGCTGCCGATGGAGACCAGGTAGCGCCCGCCGATATCGGCCAGGAAAAGATCGTAGCCGCTGCGCACCTCGCCTGCATCCAGCAGATGGCAGAAGCAGGAATCGCCCGGCATGCAGCTGATGCCCACGATCATGGTGGCCTTCTTGTGCGCTTCGTAATACGGGTCGGGATAGCGCGGATCCTCGAAGACCAAGTTCAGCGCATTGATGGCGTTAATGTCGCACGCATGCGCACCGAACAGCACCCGAGGCCGCACTTCCATGCGATAGTCGGTCACGCCGTCGACCATGTCGTACTCGAACAGCGTCTCGCGCGGAGGAAGGTAGTACTTCTTGAGCGATGTCAGCGTGGTGGGATAATCCAGCACGATGTCGTCGAAAGAGTCGATCGCCTCGAATGCGAAGCTCTTGCCGCTGCGCACCGGGGCGATCACCTCATAATCGCACATGAACGCCTGCACCAGGGCAGGCAGTTCATGTGCGTCGATAACCCTGTAGAGCATGAAGCTCCAATCCTAGCCGAAGAAGATGCCGATCTCGCGCTCGGCGGACTCCACGGAATCGCTGCCGTGGATAACGTTCTCGTCCATGATAAGGCCGAAATCGCCACGGATGGTGCCCGGAGCCGCTTCTTCGGGGTTAGTGGCGCCCATCAGGCTGCGACACTTCGCCACCGCGCCCGGGCCGGAGACGACCATCTTCACCACAGGACCACTGGTGATGTAGCTGATGAGGCCTTCGTAGAACGGCTTGCCCTCGTGCTCGGCGTAGTTCGCCTTCGCCTGCTCGGGCGTGACCATGCCCATCTCCATGCGCTCGATCTTCAAGCCCGCGCGCTCGAAACGATTCACGATCTCGCCGATGTGCCCGTTGCGCACGCCGTCGGGCTTGATCATGGTATAGGTCTTCTGGTCTGCCATCTTCACTCCTTCTATCGTGTGCGGCGCCCCACGCCGCTGGATACCTTTGCCTCTGCAGTGCCCCGGCACTCGAGGTCGCGCTGCGCCGGATCTACACGTTCTGGCTGGGGAAGTACAGTTCGATGCCCGATATCTTCCAGCCGATCAGGTCGCGCACCAGCTCTATCTTATAGGTGATCTTGCCGCCCTTGTCAGTAGTGGCGGTGGCGAACACGGTGGAATCGGTCATGGAGCGGTTGATGCCGTCAATCTGCACGTCGGCGTCGGTCACCACCGGCGAGAGGATGGACGCGATGCTTGACGACGAGAGCGACGAGGAGAACAGGTTCTGCTCGGCCGCTTCCGGATCGGCGAAGAGCTCCTTGGTCACGGTTTCCTGGGTGGGGAAGCCATAGCCTTGCGTGAAGGCGAACATGCCCGCGCCCAGCACCAGCACCAGCACGATGATGAAGAACACCAGCACCTTCAGCCCTACGTTACGCCGCTTGCGATCCTGCTTGGCAAGGCCGCGCGACCACTGTTCCAGCTCGGCTTCAGTAGCGTTGAAGAAGCGGTCCTCGTCCTCGTTGTCGTAAGCACCGATGAAACCCGGCATGCTGGCGGCCTCATCCTCGTAGCCTTCGTCATAGAAGAACGGATCGGCCGGATCGTCGTCGAAGTAGTGCCCTTCGATGCTGACATCCAGACCGGACATGTCAGCATCGCTCATGTCCACGCCACTGCGGGACAGCTCGGCCACGCAGCGCTGATAGTCCACTGCCGCCGAATCGGAGAGCGCATAGCCTGCGTCGCTGGTGGCGCGATTGAACGCCTCTACCGCCTCGGCGGGCATGCCCGCCGCCGCATACGCCTGACCCATGCTGGCATTCAAGCGATTGCGGGTGTCTTGCGCCATGTCGAAGTTCAGCGCGCTCTGATAGGATGCAATGGCATCCTGTGGGCGATTGAGCGACATGAAGCACACGCCTAGGTTCAACAGCGCCTTGGCCGGATCGGGGTTCTCTTCGTCGAGCGCCGCTTCGCGGAACGCGATGCCTGCTTCAGCGCTGCGCCCCAGCTTCAACTGTGCATTGCCCATACCCATGTAGGCCTTGTAGGGGCTCTCGTAATTGGGATCGGCTACGGCTTCCGTGAAATGCGCCACGGCATTTTCGTAATCGCGCAGCGAGGCATACGCCATGCCGATATTGTTGTTCAACGCGCCCAGCTCGCCATAGGATGGGTCGCTGGCAGCCTGCGCATAGGCCTTGATGGCCTCGGCCGGATTCTTCAGCTTCACCAAGCAGTTGCCGATATGGTGGTAGATCAGGCCCAGCTCACCCAGTTGGAAGGGAATGCTGGTATCCTTCAGGCATGCGGTGTACTTGCGCAGCGCGCCGCGGTGGTCGCCCGAATCGTACAGCAGGCCAGCTTGATGGAAGAGAGTGTCGTTCACGAATGGCTCCGGAACCTTCGGCCTAACCGGCCTGGCTCTCGATGCGGATGGCCTCGATCACATCGCCCACACGCAGCTCCTCGATGACCTCCTTGCCAGTCAGCGTTTGGCCGAACACGGTGTAGTCGGGATCGAGGAAGGGCTGTTCGCCCAGGCAGAAGTAGAACTGGCTGCCTGCGGAGTTCGGGTTGGCGCTGCGAGCCATGGCAAGCGCGCCGTCCAGATGCTGGTTATGCGGGTTGGTGGTGTATTCCTCATGGATGCTATAGCCCGGGCCGCCGGTGCCGAACGGGCCCTTGCCAGCAATGACGTCAGCTGAGGTGGCGTCCTTGGTCTGCGGGTCGCCGCCTTGGATGACGAAACCCGGCACATAGCGATGGAACTTCACGCCGTCGTAGAAGCCCTTGTTCGCCAGTTCCACAAAGTTGCCCACATGGATAGGAGCATCGATGCCGTTCAGCTTCACTTGGATGGTGCCCTTGTTGGTATCGATGATGGCCACTTCGTCACCGGTAGGCTTGTATTCGGGAGTGTAAAGAGCCATGCTCACTCACTTTCACTTGGTCATAGATAACGCAATTTTACCACAGCGCGCACGGAGAGGCTCCTGTTCGGACGAATCCATCGTCCATACACGCTGGTCATTCGATGCTGCTGCCGATCTGCTCGGCCAACGGCTCGTCACCCGCATCCAGGAACACCTTGCGCGTGATGAAGTTGTACACCATGACCACAGCCGTGGCAAATATCTTGCTGACGAGGTAAGAAATGCCCGCAAGGCCAGTCGCGAGCCACATGAGCAGATCGTTCAATCCGAGACCGATGATCGACAACACCACGAAGATGACGAACTCGCGCCGACGGCTCATGCCATCCTTGTGCGTGAAAACGTAGCGCATGGATGCGAGGTAGTTGAAGATGACCGACACCGTGAACGATATGGTGGCACTGAGCAGGTAGTTCACGCCAAACACCTCGGTCAGGAGCACCATCAACCCGTAGTCGATGATGAAGGCGATGAGGCCCACCACCCCGAACTTGGCGAATTGCTTGAGCAGCTTCTTCATGGTCACCTTTCGCAGCACATCGGTCAGACCTGCCAGAACAGGCCCACCGTCTCCTGATGATAGGTCTGCGGGAACAGGTCAACGGGCGCAGCTTCGACCAGGCGGTAGCCTTTCGCTGCCAAGCGAGCCGCATCGCGCGCGAAGGTCTGCGGGTCGCAGCTAACATAGGCCACGCGCTTCGGGCGCGCATCGGCCAGCGCCGCTACCACGCTCTTCTCAAGCCCGGCGCGGGGCGGGTCCACCACCACCGCATCCAAGGGCCCAAGCGTTGGCAGCACGCGCATGACGTCGTCGCCGATGATGTCCGCATCGCATCCATTGAACTCGGCGTTGCGGCGCAGATCGCGCACCGATGAGCCTTCCAGCTCCACCGCCATCACGTCAGCCCCCGCTTGGAACAAGGGCAGCGTGAATGTGCCCACGCCACAGTACAGGTCGGCCACCGCATCGCCCTCTTCGACGCGCAGGCCCGCCAGCACCAGATCGACCAGCTTCTCGGCTTGCGCAGTGTTCACCTGGAAGAACGACGGTGCGGATACCGCGAAGCTGGCGCCTGCCAGGTCCTCCTTCCAGAAGCCCTGCCCTTCCAGTGCTTCGACGCGCTTCACGCGCCGCGCAGCACCGGGCTCGGCGATGACGCGCACCACGGATGTGGCCCGCACGGCATCCTGCAGGGTCTTCGCCACCGCCGTGCGCGGGAACGCCGATGGCGGGGTCCACAGCGCCACTTCCACGCTCTTCGTACGCAAGCTGGCGCGCATGCCCACGCGATAGATGCCCAGATCGTCCGCGCCCTGCACATAGCGCAATGAGCCCGTGAGCGACTTGGGCAAACGTTCGATCAGGCGATTGGCCAGCGGCGCCCTTTGCAGCGGGACCGCTTGGGCCGAACCGCTCTCGTGCATGCCCAAGCAGAACCGGCCCGCATCGTCGCGGAAGGCTGCCAGCTCTATCTTGTTGCGGTATCCCCATTCCCGCTTGCACGGGATGCAATCGGCAACGAGGCCTTCGACCTGAGCGCGCGCGATGCCGCCCGTGCGCACGAGCGCCTCGACCAGATTCTGCCGCTTCGCCGCGATCTGAGCTGCATAGGTCAGATGCGCCCACGGAGCACCGGGCATGCCACCGTTGCTGCTGTGCGCGCGACAGTTCCCCGGCTCCACCACGCCCACCAGCTCGGCTACAGCAAAGGAGGGCTTGTCCTGCACCACGCGCACTTCACACGCATCGCCCGGGGCCGCGCCTTCCACGAACACAGTCTTGCCGCTAGCAAGCCGCCCAACGGCCGCCGCACCGTAGCCCATGCGCTCTATGGTGATGATCTCGTTCATGGGGTCCATGATACCTCGGTCCTTCAAGGAATGCGGCACATGGCGTATAATCGGAAGCACAACGCATCATGTGCCCTTGTAGCTCAGTGGATAGAGCACTTGCCTCCGGAGCAAGGTGTCGCAGGTTCGACTCCTGTCAAGGGCACCATCTTCGCACCATCCCACACGATACAACATCCTAGCTGCATCCATTAAAGCACTGATAAATGAGAACAGGTCAGAGAGAAAAACCCTCTGACCTGCTAAATCTTTGGTAGCCCCGACCGGATTTGAACCGGCGACCTCCGCCTTGAAAGGGCGGCGTCCTAACCGCTAGACGACGGGGCCATGCCATGCCACAAGCGCAGCCTGTTCATTATGCCAAAGCCATCCCTCCCCTGCAAGCACGAACCAGTGGGTACGGCCATAGATGCGATGCAGGAGGTCGATCAGCTCGTTTACGATCGATGCGACGCGCAAAGATCCGCGCACGCTATTCGAAGCGCTTGAGCAAAAGTGAGTTGCACACGACCGACACGCTGGAGAACGCCATGGCTGCACCCGCCAATGCCGGTGCCAGGATGCCCACCGCCGCCAGCGGGATCATGATGCAGTTGTAGATGAGCGCCCAGAACAGGTTCTGCTTGATCTTGCGCATGGTGCGCTTCGAGAGGCGCAGCGCGCTGATCAGATCGCTCAACCGATCGCGCATCAGCACCACCTGACCGGCGTCGATGGCGATGTCAGTGCCGCTGGCCATCACCACGCCCACGTCAGCTGCCGCAAGCGCCGGTGCATCGTTGATACCATCACCCACAAAAGCCGTCACGCCGCTTGCCTTCTTGCTCGCATCGGCACGCGCCGCCAGCACTCGCTCGCGCACTTCGCGCACTCGCTGCGCCTTGCCCTCGGGCTTCACCCCGGCGAATACGTGGTCGGCCGGGATGCCCGCCTCCTGCGCGACCGCCAAAGCTGGCGCCTCGGCATCGCCTGTGACCATGTAGCACGCCACATCGGAGCCCCGCAACTGCGCTACGGCCTCGGCCGCATCGGGCTTGACCTGATCGGCGAACGTGAAGCTGCCCTTGTCAGCGCCATCCACGATGACGCGCGCGCCCACGAAGACCTCATGCCCATCCACGCAGGCACGCACCCCTTCGCCCACGATGCTTTGGAACTCGCTCACATCAGCATCATCGAAGACCGCACCCTGGTCCTCGGCATAGGCTCGCACCGCACGTGCCAACGGATGCTCGCTGCGCATCTCAGCTGCGGCGGCCAAGGCCAGCGCCTCCAAGGGCACATCGCACGCCACGACCGTGGGCATCCCGCGCGTCAGCGTGCCCGTCTTATCAAACACGGCGGCAGCCAGGCCGCAAAGCCGTTCGAGCACCTGTCCATCCTTGATGAGCACGCCCAGCTGCGCGCCGCGCCCCATGCCCACCATGAGCGCCGTGGGCGTTGCTAGCCCCAGCGCGCATGGGCAGGCCACCACGATCACCGCCACCGCAGGCAGCAGCGCCTGCTGCACGCGCGCCGCATCGCTTGCGGCCGGTATGGCGAAGAACCAGACGCAGAACACCACCACGGCGATCCCCAAGATGGCAGGCACGAACACCGCGGCGATGCGGTCGGCCAACCGCTGCACGGGCGCCTTGCTCCCCTGGGCATCCTCCACCGCACGCACGATGCGCGCTAGCGTGGTATCGGCGCCCACGCGACGAGCGCGCACCGTGACGGACCCAGTGCAGTTCACCGTGCCACCGGTCACCTCGTCGCCCGCCGCCTTCACCACGGGCAACGGTTCCCCGGTCAACATGCTCTCGTCGACCTCAGTGCTGCCCTCCATGACCACACCATCCACCGCCACGGCGTCCCCGGGACGCACGACCACCACATCGCCCACAGCCACCTGGGCCACCGGCACCTCCACCTGCGCTCCTCCGCGCACGACCACCGCGGTCGGTGGCGTCAGGTTCATCAGCGCTTCGATGGCCTGGTTGGTGGAGCCCTTCGCACGCGACTCCAGCATCTTGCCCAGCAGCACGAACGTGATCAGCATGGCGCACGTTTCGTAATAGGGCATCCCTTCGTTGATCTCCATGGCGGTATGCCCGGTCCAGTCACCGGTGATGACGGGCAGGAACGTGATGTAGAGCGAGAAGAGGAACGCAATGGATGTGCCCAACGCCACGAGCACATCCATGTTGGCCGACCCGCTGCGCAGGCTTTGGAACGCACCCTTGTAGAAGCGCGCGCCACACCCGAACTGCACCGGAATGGTCAGCGCCAGCAGCACCAAGCTACCGCAGAACATGGCTTGAGCATGCGTGGGCGCGCTCACGAAGAGCCCTGCGATGGCGCTGCCCAACCCCATGTGCCACCCCGGCACCATGCCGAGGGCCACGATAAGGACGCACAGCACCGCCGCACAGATGAAGACGTGTCTATCATGCCGTGCGCGCGCCGCCTCCTTCGCACGGCGCCCCTCATCCACCAGCGGCGCATCATCAGGGATCACCTCGGCCGTGAACGCCAGGTCATCGAAGACATGCAGCATGTCGTCGATACTGGCCACATCGGTATCGAATACCACTTGCCCAGTGTTGTTCGCCAGATTGACCGCCACCTCCATCACGCCAGGCGTGGCTCGAAAATGCTTCTCTATATTGGCAGCGCAGTTTGCGCAGTGCATGCCGTCTATCGCCAGGCGCAGCGTCGTCTGTCGGCTCATGTCATAATCCCTTCAACGTATGCACATATATTCATATGTTTTCTTCTGGAAGAAGATAGACCAAGCCATCCGTTTTGGCAAGGGCGCGATGGTTGCGCGTCAGCCGCGATACTCTTCCTCGCGCCGCCGGGTCTTCGACGCCTGCAAGAAAAGGAACAGGAAGCCTACCACACCCGCCACCAGCGAGGCCAGCAAGATAGCCAGCTTCGCCTCAGCGATGAGCGCCGCATCCGCATACGCCAGATTCGCCACGAAGATAGCCATGGTGAAGCCAACGCCGCCCAGGATGGCCGCGCCCAACATGTGCATCCAGTTGACCTGATCGGGCAGCTTCGCGATGCGCAGCTTCACGCACAGGAAGCTGAACGCCATGATGCCCAACGGCTTGCCGATAACCAAGCCGAAGAACACGCCAGCGAACACATCCGAGGTCAGCACCCCGAGCAAGTCCCCGCTCGGTAAGGGCACGTCAGCATTCGTAAGCGCGAACAGCGGCAGCACGGCGAAGTACACCCAGGGATGCAGGACCTGCTCAAGCCGCGTGACCGGCGGCAGCACGTCGCGCGAGACATTCGACAGGCTGTTCACTGTTCGCAGGTACTTCTTCTGGGCCACGATGGGCGTGTTCTCGTCATGGAACACGTTGGCCAACTTCACGCGATCGTTCGACCATTCGAGAAATGACTTCATGTTCACACGGCTGCCCGACGGGATGACGAACGCTAGCAGCACGCCAGCGATGGTGGAATGCACACCCGACATGAAAACGCACCACCATAGCACGCAGCCCACCAGCATATAGGGCACAAGCGAGAACACATGCGCGCGGTTCATCACGATGAGCACCACATACACCACGCCAGCCACTGCAAGCCACCCCAGACTGGGCGCATTGCCGTAGAAGATGGCGATGACCAGAATGGCGATGATGTCGTCGGCCACCGCCAACGTGGAGAGGAACACGCGCAGGCCGCTGGGTACGCGACTGCCGAGCAGCGCTAGGATACCCAGCGCGAAGGCGATGTCGGTGGCCGTAGGCACACCCCAGCCGTTGAGGGTGGCCGCATCCCCCGAGTTCACGGATAGATAGATGATGATGGGCATGACCACGCCGCCTACCGCCCCCATGATAGGCAGCGCCGCTTGGCGAATGTTGGTCAGCTCGCCCACCGTCATCTCGTATTTGATCTCTAGGCCCACCAGCAAGAAGAACAGCGCCATGAACACATCGTTGATGATGTGAGCGAACGACAGGCCACCTGCCAGCGTCCCCACTTCCACATTCACGTAATTGTGATGCCAGAAATCGTAGAAGCCCTCATAGAGTCCCGTGTTCGCGATGACGAGCGCAACGATGGCCGCCAGCAGCATGACACCTGCCGCCCGCGTTGCCGAATGGGTGAAGCTCAACAGCTTGCGATAGCGACGGTTGTGACCCTGCACAGCATCGATGTAGATACCGTGCGGGTCGGGGTCGTCCGCGGTGGGCTGCACCAGCTTCGCCGCATCCGCGGGCTTGCCGAGCTGTCCAGCGCCTTCCTGCTGCGCCGGTGCGGTGGCGGTCTTCGCCGCATCCGCACTCGCGTTCGGACCCGTTCTCTGCTCGTTTGTCTCGTGATCGTCTGCCATGATGTGCCTCTTTTGCCTTGCCGCCTGCGCGGCGCGATGTCTCACAAGGATTATAGAACAAGCACCACCCGCGCCAAGCCGTTCAGTCATCGGATTCGCTACGCTTTGGTGGCGGGGCCGCGCTTGTCCGCACATTGTCCTACCATGGGGACGTAGTATCCGAATCGAAGAAGAGGTGCACCATGGATGTGACCGTTTCTGGGCGTAAGATGCCCGTGAGCGACTCCCTGAAAACGTACGCGACGGAGAAGATCGGCGGTGCGGTCGAACAGATGGACGTGCGCGCCACCGCCTGCGAAATCGTGCTGTATCGCGAGAAGAATCCCAGCATCGCCAATTCCGCGATCTGCGAGGTCACCGTCCTCATACCGAACTACGTCGCGCGCGCCCAGGTCCGCGAAGAGGACATGTTCGCCGCCATCGACGTAGCCGCTGCGAAGATCGCTCGTCAGCTGCGCAAGTTCAAGACCCGCGTGAAGGACAAGAGGCGCGAGAAGACCGAAGATATACTTGGTGCCGATAAGGCCGCGGCGAAGAAGGCCGTACCCGAGAGCGACCTTGACCTAGACAAGCTGATGGACGAGCTATCCGATGATGAGGTGGTGCGCCGCAAGGAGATCAAGCTCTCGCCCAAGACCGAGGACGAAGCACTCACCGAGATGGACCTGCTGGGCCACGACTTCTATCTGTACACCGACCGCGATTCCGGCAACACGCATGTCCTGTATCGCCGTAAGGGCGGTGGCTACGGTCTGCTCATGCCGAAAGAATAGCGCGTCGCACGCTGGCCGCTGAATACAGCGAGCCGAACGCTACCACACAGCCGTCGCTGCGGGCCGCATCAAGGGCCTGCGCGGCGGCTGCTTGCGCATCAGGCGCAACGCACACCGGCACCCCTTCCGACGCCTGGCGTCGCATCGCCCGCGCCAGGTCCTCGGCGGCAAGCGCGCGCTTGTTGGCGGGCGCATACGCGGTGAAGGAGGCTGCGAAGGGCAGCACAGCCCCGATCATCCCTTCGAAATCCTTATCAGTCAACACGCCCATCACGATATGCGCGCGCAGGTCGGGCGCACCGAGCGCCTGCGCCGCTTCTGAAAACGATGCCGCCAGCGCTTCGGTCCCTTGTAGGTTATGCGCGCCATCCACGATGACCAACGGTGCGCGCAAGACCACCTCGAAGCGGGCGGGCATGAAGGCCGAGGCCACGCCTTCGCGGATGGCACGATCGCTGATGCTCCACCCCCAACGGCGCAGCGCGAACGCCGCCTCGATGGCCACGCTGGCATTCTCTGCCTGGCAGCTTCCCAGCATGCGTGTGACATACGCCTGGTCCTTATAGGTGAACTTGCGCGCCAGCGCATCCATATCAGGCAGCCAGCGCGCAAGGCGCGGGAAATCGGCTCGCGTCAGAGGGCAATCCCGTTCTTCGCACACATCTTCGATGACAGCCATGGCCTCGCGCGTCTGCGGCCAGCTAACCACGCGCACACCAGGCTTCACGATACCGGCCTTCTCGGCTGCAATCTCGCCCAGCGTATCCCCTAAAAACTCTGTATGGTCGAACCCGATGCGCGTGATGACGCAGACATCGGGGTGTATGACATTGGTAGCGTCCAGCCTGCCGCCCATGCCCGTTTCCAGTACGCAGATATCGCAGGCGCGTCGCGCGAAGAACAGCAGCGCCACCGCACATTGCGTCTCGAACGCGCTGGGCGTATCTCCTTCCTTGGCCTCCACCGTGCCCGCCGCACGCTGCACCTGCTCGGTGCATGCGATGAGGTCCTCCTTGCCGATGGGGTGGCCGTCCACCGTCATGGAATCTTGCAAGGTCTCGAAGGCGGGGCTGGCGAACACTCCGGTCCGCAGGCCCGCCGCGCGACAGATGGCCGCAAGATACGCGCTGGTGCTGCCCTTGCCGTTCGTGCCCGCCACATGCACGAAGCGCATGCCGTCCTGCGGATCGCCCAACGCCCGCAGCAGCCCGCGCACCCGCGAAAGTCCTGGCTTGGTGGCTTGTTTGCTCGGGTCGGTCAGGAAAGCGATGGCACCTGCAAGCTCCATCATGCGTCCTGCAGCATGCGTCCCAGCTTCGCGAAATCCTCTTCCAAGGCCTCGCGCTTGCGCACATCGTAGAGAGCGGCAGCCGGATGAAAGATGGGAAACACCTTGAAGCGACCGGCCTGATGCAGCTGACCATGCAACCGCGTGATGCCCCGATCGGTCTTCAGAATGAACTTCGTGGCAAAATTGCCCAACGTGACGATGTATTCTGGGTCGATCGTGCGCGTCTGCTCCCGCAGGAATGGGGTGCAGGTCTGTATCTCTTCAGCTTGCGGGTCGCGATTGCCCGGCGGTCGGCATTTCAGCACGTTGGCGATGAACACCTCATTGCGTGCCAGACCAGCGATGCCCAACAGCTCGTCCAGATACTTCCCCGCCGCACCCACGAACGGCACCCCTTGCAGATCCTCGTTCTTGCCCGGCGCCTCGCCGACGATCATCACCCGCGCATGCGGATCCCCGTCGCCGAACACGGTCTGCGTGCGGCCATCCGCCAGCGGACACGCGTGGCACGCTGCCACCTGCGCGCGCAGTTCATCTAAGGGTATCTGCGGTTTGCTCATGTGTATATCCTTGGCATGCGAAGGTTCCCGAACCCGATGCAGATCTCATAGCTGGACGTACCCAAGATGTCGGCCATCTGGTCGATAGTGGCGAACGCATCGCCCTGCTCGCCCACGATGAGCACCTCATCGCCGATCTGCGGATCAAGATGGGCCTGTGTGCCACGGCTGCGCTGCGGCACCTCGAACATGCACTGATCCATGCAGATGTTGCCCACCTGCGGATACTGGCGCCCACCCATCACGAAGTTGATGCGGTTGGACAGGTTGAAGCGCAGCCCGTCAGCATACCCCACGGGCACCGTGCACACCTTCGCGTACCCACCGCTGCGATATGTGAAGAAGTAGCTGACGCCTTCGCCCAACGGCACTGTCTTCACATCGGTGATGCGCGCATGCACGCTCATAGCGGGATGCAGATCGATCAGACCGAACATCTCGGGCGTAGAGTAGTAGCCGTACAGCGAGAGCCCCACACGCACCATGTCGTAGCGCAGATCGGGGAAGCGCGTGGTGGCAGCGCTGTTCGAGGCGTGAACGAGCCCCGGATCCACGCCTGCCGCGCGCATGGTGTCGAGCGCATACAGGAAGCGGTCCTTGGCGCGACCCACTTCCAGCGTGTCGGTTTCATCGGCCGTGGCGAAATGCGTGAACGTGCCCACCAGGTCGAGCGCCCGGTGGAAGCTGATCTGGCGCAGGAACTCGTCCACTTCGTCGAAACGCACGCCGATGCGGTTCATGCCGGTATTGACCTTCAGATGAAACGGCGCCCGCAGACCCACCTGATCAGCCGCCTCGGCATAGCGGATGGCGAATTCCACCGTGAACACCGTTGGCATGATCTGATGCGCCAGCAGCAACGGGATGGCGCTGACAGGCGGCTCGGATAGCATGAGGATGGGCGCTCCGATGCCTGCCTTACGCAGTTCGACGCCTTCATCCACCGTGGCCACGGCCAGTTGCTCGGCACCGCTGTTGAGCATGGTACGCGCGCATTGCACAGCACCGTGCCCGTACGCATCGGCCTTCACCACCGCCATCAGGCGCACGCCCGGCGCCAGAGAGCGCTTCACCGCCAGCGTGTTGTGACGAACGGCAGGCAGGCTGATCTCCACCCATGACCATCGCCGGTCGGTTGCGGGGATGTCAGCGAGCGCTTCCTCGTTGAAGATGGGACCTGTCTCGCCAGCCAGCACGTCGGGCACGCGTAGGTACCGCTTCATATCGTTGGGGTCCAGATGGCGCCCTACATCGGGGCGACGCTGCCCGTCGAAGATAATGCCTCCATGAGGCACCTGCCACCCTTGCTGTGCTGCCTTGCGGCCGCCTTCCTTATAGCGCGTCTCGTCGTTGCCAAGCTCGGTGGCAACGCGGGCGCGACGCATGGCTTCGCCCGCCGACGTGAAGCCGGGGTCGCGCTTGGTGAAGCCAGTGAAACCGTTCGGGAGCTCTTCCATGGCTCTATTGTACGCCAACCGCGCCCGCATCGCTGCCCTCAGTGGCCGCCGCCGCCCATCATCTTCACAGCATGCGGGAGCGCCTCTACGATGCCCTCCCAATTCTCAGTGGCAGCCTTAGTGGAACCGGGTAGGTTGATGACCAGGACGCGCCCACGCTGCATGCACACCGCACGCGACAGCATGGCGTACGGGGTTATCTGCAGGCTGTGGTAGCGCATGGCCTCGGCGATGCCGGGCACCTCGCGCTCGCACACGTCACGCGTGGCCTCCGGCGTCACATCACGTAGCGAAAGGCCGCTGCCGCCACAGGTCAGCACCACGTCCACCTGCAATTCGTCAGCTGCCCGTACGATAGCAGCGGCGATGTCGGCACGGTCGTCGGTTACTACCACGCGGTCGACCAGCTGCCAACCTGCCTCCACGATGAAGCGTTCGAGCGCATCTCCTGCTTGATCCTCCTTGAGACTGCGTGTGTCCGAGCAGGTGACGATAGCGAAGCGGATACTCATAGCGGTACCTCCTCGGGAACGTCCAACAGGATGCACTCCAGCACATCCCCCGCATGCCAAATGCCCTGGCCGGTAGGCACGACCGCCAGACAGTTGGTCTTCTGGATGACGCCGAACAGGCCGCTGCTCTGGTTGTTGTCAGGCGTCACTTCGCGGGCGCCATCGGCATCCTTGGTCAGCGTGGCGCGCAGCAGCATCATGCGCGGGTCCTTCTTCTTCACGTCCTTCGTCAGGCGCGCTGGCACGCGTGGGTGCTCGAAGCAGGCGAAGCCCTGCATCTTGCGCAACGCCGGGCGGATGATCATCTGGAAGCCGCAGTAGGCTGCCGCCGGATTGCCGGGCAGACCAAAGACCGGCGTGCCCTTTACCAGCCCGAACGTCTGGGCCTTACCCGGGCGCATGTTCACCTGCGTCATGAGCAGCTCACCCGCATCCGCCACCACACGCTTGATGAAATCGTAGTCGCCGTTAGCCGCGCCGCCGGTGGTGACCACGAAGTCGAAGTGCTCGGCCGCTTCGCACACCGCGTTGCGCAGCGCCTTGAACGTGTCCTTCACGATGGGCAGGATGGTAGGCTCGGCCCCAGCGGCGTGCGCACAGGCCGCCATCGCATACGAGTTCGATTCGCGAATATGGCCGGACCCAGGCATCTTGTCGGGTGGCACCAATTCGCTGCCCGTGGCGATGATGCCCACGGTGGGCCGCCCATACACCGGCACGCTCAGGTTGCCGCAACTGGCCAGGAAGCCCGCGCCCGCCTCATGGATGACCTCCCCGCGCACCATGATGACATCGCCCGCGCGTGCTTCCTCGCCCGCTTGACGCACGTTGCTGCCCAGCGTAGTAGGAGCGGCGAAGCTGACGATGGAGCCGCGCTTGCCGTCGCCTTCGACCACCTCGACCACTTCGTATTTGACCACCGAATCCGCATCGGGGGGCAGCTCGGCCCCGGTCATGATGCGGATGCACTCGCCTGCGCCGATGGTACCCTCGAACACATCACCCGCGCCGATGTCGCCCACCACGTTCAGGCACACTGGAGCGCTCTCGGTGGCATCCAGGATCTCGGTCATGCGCAGCGCGAAGCCGTCCATCGCTGAGTGGGCGAACGGCGCCACGTCGATATCGCTTATCAGATCGTCCGCCGCAACGCGCCCCACCGCATCCAGCAATCCCACTTCTTCGATCGGCATGAGCTCCATGCGGCCCAGCACCAGCGCACGCGCTTCTTCGAGCGAGATCATCTCATCTCTGGACATAATCCTCCTTGATCGCGGATAGAAGAACCTACGAGAAAGGGCGCCCGGTGGCGCCCTGCATCGTTACTTGCTGATATTGTAGAACGCTTTCATGCCCGCATAGGCGGCCTGATCGGCCAGCTGCTCTTCAATGCGCAGCAGCTGATTGTACTTCGCCACCCGGTCGCTGCGCGCGGGCGCGCCTGTCTTGATCTGGCCGCAGTTGGTTGCCACCGCCAGATCGGCGATGGTCACGTCCTCGGTCTCGCCGGAGCGATGGCTCATCACGCAAGCATAGCCGTGCGTCTTCGCCAGCTCGATGGCGTCCAGCGTTTCGGTCAGGCTGCCGATCTGGTTCACCTTGATGAGGATGGCGTTCGCGCATCCCAGATCGATGCCCTTCTGCAGGCGCTCGGTGTTGGTGACGAACAGGTCGTCGCCCACCAGCTGCACCTTGTCACCGATGCGCTCGGTCAGCTTGCGCCAGCCATCCCAGTCCTCTTCGGCCATGCCGTCTTCGATGCTCACGATGGGGTATTTCTCCACCAGGTCAGCCCAGTAGTCCACCATCTCGTCGCTGGACAGCTCGCGCCCTTCGCCCGCCAACACGTAGACGCCCTTGTCGGCATCGTAGAACTCGGTGGACGCCGGATCCATGGCGAAGCGGATGTCGCGGCCAGGCTTGTAGCCAGCCTTCTCGCACGCTTCGGTGATGTACTTGAGCGGCTCTTCGTTGGTCTTCAGGTTCGGCGCGAAACCGCCTTCGTCACCCACGCCGCCACCCAAGCCCGCGTCGTGCAGCACCGCCTTCAACGTGTGGTAGATCTCGGCGCACCAGCGCAGCGCTTCGGCGAAGGTGGAAGCGCCCACCGGCATGATCATGTATTCCTGGAAGTCCACGTTGTTGTCGGCGTGCACGCCGCCATTCAGGATGTTCATCATGGGCGTGGGCAGCGTGTGCGCGTTCACTCCGCCCACGTACTTGTACAGGGGAAGCTCGGCGGATTCAGCGGCCGCCTTCGCAACGGCAAGGGAGGCGCCCAGCACCGCATTCGCGCCCAGATCGCCCTTGTTCGGGGTACCGTCCACATCCAGCATCTCAGCATCCACGCCACGCTGATCCTCGGCGGACAGCCCCAACAGCGCGTCGGCTATCTCGGTGTTCACGTGCTGTACGGCGTTCTGCACACCTTTGCCCAGGTAGCAGTCGGCTTCACCATCGCGCAGCTCCACCGCCTCGAACGCACCGGTGGATGCGCCCGAGGGCACCGCAGCCCGTCCGAACGAGCCGTCGTCCAGCACGACCTCCACCTCGACCGTTGGATTCCCGCGCGAATCGAGTATCTCGCGCCCGAACACATCGACGATGACCGCCATGTCTGCCTCCCTCTCAGAGATTAGCTAGGTACGAATATACTATCAGTATGGCACGGATAAATCCGCATGAGCTTGCGCATCTTGGTCAAGCGGGAAGAACTTGCCCTGACGATAGCGGTCGAGCGCCACCAGCGCGATCATGGCAGCGTTGTCGCCACAGGCCGAAAGCGGCGGCATGACCAGGCGAACGCCGCGCTTCGCGCACATGCGCTCGTAGGCCTGGCGCAGATACGGATTGGCCGCCACGCCGCCACCCACGCAGAACGTGGGCGCGCCCGTCTGGTCAAGGGCACGACCGGCCTTCGCCACCTGCACATCCACCACCGCCGCCTGGAAACTGGCGCAGATGTCGGGCATGTTGAGCGGTTCGCCCGCTTCGCGCTGCGCGTTGATGTACTGGGTGACTGCTGTCTTCAAGCCCGACAGGCTGAAGCGCAAGTCCCCCGAATGGAGCATGGCGCGCGGGAAGTCGATGGCCGCCGGATCGCCCTGGGCTGCCAGGCGTGATATGTGCGGACCGCCCGGATAGGGCAGCCCCAGCGCCTTGGCCACCTTGTCGAAGGCCTCCCCCACCGCGTCATCGATGGTGGCGCCCAGCACCTCATAGGCGCCCCAGTCCTTCATGTACACCAGCATGGTGTTGCCGCCGGACACCAGCGACACCACCGCAGGTGGTGCGAACGGCGGCTCGGTAGCGGCCAGCTTGTTGGCGTACAGATGCCCTTCCAGATGGTTGACGCCGATGAAGGGGATGTCAGCCGCCCAGGCCGCGCCCTTCGCGAAGGCCACACCCACCACCAGCGCCCCCACCAGCCCCGGCGCATAGGTCACCGCGATGGCGTCCAGATCGGCGTAGCGCAGACCGCGAGCGTCTTCGAGCGCTTGGTCGCACACCCCGCAGATCGCCTCGATGTGCTTGCGACTGGCTATCTCGGGCACCACGCCGCCGAAGCGCGCATGGAAGTCCACTTGGCTGGCCACCACGTCCGCGCGCATGGTGCCGTCGCCGTCGATGATGGCTGCAGCCGTTTCGTCGCATGAGCTTTCGATGGCAAGGATCAACGGCTTTTGCGGGACTTCTGCATCGTGTGGTACAGGACAGGTCCCGGAGGTATCCAGTCGCTCGGACAGTCCTGACTCGCACGGAAGCGCCACTGGCGCTTCCGGCTCGTGCGGAACTCGCTTTGTGGATGCCCCCGGGACCTGTTCCTCGTCGCTATTCGAGGCTCGATCAGGAGACGCTAGCGGGCTCTCTTCCTCGCCGAGGGCAAGGGAATCGATGCGCCGCTGCATGATAAGGGCATCTTCGCCATCGGAATAATACCCAGGGCGGCTGCCCAGCGGCTGGAAGCCCTGGGACCGGTAGAACGCGATGGCGGCGGTGTTGGAAGCGCGCACTTCCAAGCTGGCCGTGGTGGCACCCAGGTTGCGCGCATCCTCCAGCACGCGGGCCAGCAGATGTCGTGCGATGCCGTGCCTGCGCGACCCGAGGTCCACTCCCACCTTCAGCACCTGCGCATCGCCATCCACGATGAGCGCTCCCGCATAGCCGATCGTGCGCCCCTGCGCATCCGCCGCGCGCCACCAGCTGCGATCGGTTCTCGGCAGTTCGTCGGCCACCTGCGCAGCGTTCCAAGCATCCGTGCCCATGATGGCCGCCTCCATATCGGCAACATCGGCGGCATGCACGGCATCCAGCGGTTGGAGCACTGTGCCGGACGCATCCACGAACGCACCCGCATTCGACATGGCGTGCATGGTGGCACGGCCGTCCTGCACGCCTGTGCGCAGATTCGCCGGTTCGGCAGCGGCCAGACGGCGACGCTCGTTCTCTTCGGCATCGGAGAGGCGCGTGTACACGGGCAGCAGCAGCCCCGGCTGATGGCGCACCGCATCGAAGGGGTCCGCCTCATCCGCGCGCCACGCGTTCTGCAGCGCCAGCAGCAGCCCGGCGCCCGTTGGCGTCCACAGCTGCGCGTCCACCAGGCGCCCCGCTCCTTCGAAGAGGGTCGCGTACTTGGACAGTCCATCCCCGGCAAGCCACCAGTCGGCCGCATCCACATCGTGCGCGAACGCGTCCGCCTTCACCACCCGATCGTTCGTCAGGCGCAGCGCACCCGCATCGGTCAGGTCGAACAGCACCGGATACACTTCCTTGCGCATGGCATCCGCCATCACCAGCAGGCGCCCGCGCACCCCAGAATCAAAGGCGTTCCAAGCCACCGCATCCAGCGACGACACGCCGATGAGCGCCACCCCGAGCGCGCTGGCGATGCCCTTTGCCGTGGCCAAGGCGATGCGCACGCCCGTGAACGAGCCCGGTCCGCGCCCCACGCACACACATGCGATGCTGGCGCGGCTGATGCCCGCCTTCTGCATGAGCGCGTCGATGCGCGGCACGAGCTGGGTATTCGACGCGCGGCGCGCGGGTACTTCCTCGTGCGCCTCAAGATGGATCGCGCGGGCAGGCGCGTCCAAGCGCCCCAGACCGATGGCGATGGTCTCGTTTGCGGTATCGAAGGCCAGCACATAACGGGCGGCTTTTCCGCCTTCCCGCATGCTGCTCATATCAGTGTTTCTGCTCATGGTCCGATTGTACACGCTGCGCGCTCGGCGGGAGCGCTATGACGCGGCCCACTGTGCCAGCAGCTTTTCCGAGCGCGGCCCGCTGGACGTTGCCTGCACGTGGCGTCCTTCGCCTTCCACGGTGATGCGGATGCGAAGCGCATCGTCGGGCATGTCATCGGGGAAGCTGTCGGCCCATTCGATGCACGCGGCACCCGGCGTGGCCGCATCGGTGGCCTCGTAGAATCCGATATCATCCAGCTGATCGGCGCTCTCCAGCCGATACAGGTCGAAATGCAGCACCGTCAGCGCGGGCGCATCGTAGACCTGCATGAGGTTGAACGTGGGACTGGTCACAGGCCCCTCATACCCCAGCGCCACCAAGAGCGCCTTCACGAAATGCGTCTTGCCCGCGCCCATGTCCCCCGACAGCAGCACCGCATCGCCATCGGCAAGATGCGGCGCCAGTGCGCAGGCAAGCTGGTCCATCGCAAGCTCATCCGGTATGTCCCATGCGTGCTCCATGGCCCTATGGTAGCGCATGCGGGCGCGCCGAGCAGCAGCACGCTTTGGACGATCGCACAAGAAGCTGCCCTTATCTTTTCACGAACGACATGACCGCCCACGCGCCGCGCGGGTATCATGGGAGGCACCGATCGAAGGAGGCATCCATGTCGAAGATGAACGCAGGCATGACGCGCGACGAGGCCTTCGCGCTGCTGAACGAGCACAACACCGACCCGTTCCATATCGAGCATGGCGAAACGGTAGAGCAGACCATGCGCTATTTCGCCCGCGAATACGACCCGGAAAACGAAGAGTTCTGGGGCATCGTGGGGCTGCTGCACGACCTTGACTGGGAAGAGCACGACGACGAGCCAGAGCTGCACACCATCTATGCGGCACCGCTGATCGAGACAGCGGGCGGCACCCCTGAGCTGATCCGCGCCATCCAGAGCCATACGTCTGATTTCAATCCCGACCTGCCCAAGCCCGAGCTTCAGATGGAGAAGATCCTGTTTGCCACCGAAGAGCTGACGGGCCTGATCGGCGCAGCCATCGTGATGCGTCCCAGCAAGTCGGTCATGGACTTCGAGGTGAAGAGTCTGAAGAAGAAGTTCAAGGACAAGCGCTTCGCTGCAGGCGTGGATCGCGAGGTCATCCGCAGCGGTGCAGAGATGCTGGGATGGGAACTGGACGAGCTGTTCGCGCACACCATCGAGGCCATGCGCTCCTTCGCGCCCGACCGCGATACGTATCTGGCGGCCCAGGAAGGCTAGCTTGAAGCGCGGCCCGTGCGGGTGGCATGGGCCGCATACATCACCAGGCCCACGATGGCCCCACCCACGATGTTGCCCAGCGTGACCGGTATCAGGTTCGCCACCACGAAGGTGCCCCAATCCAGCACCGCCGTGTTGATGCCCGCCGACACGATCAGCTCGCCATACGCGGGCACCATGTTCACGAAGATGCCCGCCGGAACATAGTACATGTTGGCGATGCAGTGCTCGAAGCCCGCCACCACGAACCCGAAGATAGGGAAGAGCACGCCAAGTATCTTTCCCGCCGTGTCGTGGGCGGTGTTGCCCAGGTAGATGGCCACACACACCATAAGGTTGCAAAAGATGCCCAGCACGAACGCATTGCCCCACGGCAGGCTGCATTTGGCCGCCGCCACCTTCGCCGTGTAGATGGCAAGCGTGCCGCCACCGATGTCCAGCTGACCGAAGAACGCCATGAGCGCCGCCAGCCCCACCGCACCGATGAAGTTCCCCACATACACGATGCCCCAGTTGCGCAACAGAAGGCCCCAGGTGATGTCGCCGCTGATGGCAGCGGTCACCATGAGCGCGTTGCCTGTGAACAGCTCGGTGCCCAAGAGAACGATCATGATTAGCCCGATGGGGAATACCGCGCCCGTCACAAGGCGCGCCAGACCGGTCTCGGGAATGCCCTGGGCGGCAGTGGAGGATGCCACGGCCCCCAACCCCACCAGCACACCGGCTAAGATGGCCAGCACGAACAGGCGCCAGGCAGGCGATTCGGCTTTGCCCACCGCTGCCTTCAAATAGTTATCGGTGATCTCACGCGGTGAATAGATGGGCATGCGCTCTCCTTCGATCGGGTCCGGGCGTGGCGCCTTGGGTCGACATCATCAGCGTTCGCGGGCTTCGGCCGCCTGCACCACATGCTGCAACAGCACGGCCGTGGTCACAGCACCCAAGCCGCCCGGCACCGGCGTGATGCCCTCGACGATGGGCTCGACCGCAACGAAGTCCACATCGCCGCAAAACACACCATCGGCATCGGTGTTCGTGCCAACGTCCAGCACCACCTGTCCCGCGCTAAAGCACGAGGCGCCAAACGCACGGGCGTTGCCAGTGGCGCACACCACGATATCGGCAGCGCGCATGATGGCCTCCAAGTCAGCCGTGCTCGAATGGCACAGCGTCACCGTGGCATCGCGTGCCAAGAGCAGCATGGATGCGGGCTTGCCGACCACTAGGCTGCGCCCCACCACCACAACATGCTTCCCGCGCACCTCGATGCCATGGAAGTCGAGCATCTTCAAGCAGCCTTCCGCCGTGCAGGGCGCGAACCCTTCGGGCAGCCCCATGAACACGCCCGCCAACGATGTGGCACCCACGCCATCAACATCCTTGTGGGGGCTGATCATATTGCACGCCGTCAGCTCATCAAGGGAGGATGGCAGCGGGCGGAACATCAGGCATCCATGGATGCGCGCATCCACGTTGATGCCCTCGATGTCGGCATACAAGGCCAACCGGTTCACGTCCGCAGGCAGCTCGTGCACGTCCACCGCGATGCCCACCGTTTCGGCGCGCTTGAGTACCGTGCGCTCGTAGGCGGCATTCGCCGGATCGTCTCCCACGCGGATGATGGCCAAGCGCGGATGCACCTTCTGCTTCCGAAGCGCTTCCACCCGCTCGGACAGCTCGCCATAGATGGCCTCCGCCACCGGCCCTCCCAGCAACTGCTGCGCCATCAGCTTCCCGCCTTCACGTTCTCGATTACGTACTGATATATCTCGTCTGCCAGGCGCGCCGTACGCGCGATCATCTCGTCGGCTTGGCTGACGTAGTGCACCGCCAGCACCTGATCGGTCATCCATCCGGCATTCACGTACACGTTCAACGCCGCACCTTGCACGGCCGCCTTCACGAACACCGCCGCCGCGCCCGCATCGGCAAGCGCCATACGGCTACCGTCGCGCGTCATGGCCTTGCACACCTCCAACACCTGCGCGCATTCGTGCATGATGTCCAGTGGCACGTCGCACCCCTGGGCCAGCGCCGACTGGAGGGCCAGGTCCTTCGCCGCTATTTGCTCGGGCGTATCCGATGGCATCTTGAACGCGGCCGAAATGGGGGCGAAGGCGCGCGCGTCCAGCTCGATCAGGTGCAGCAGCCGTTCGCGCTGACCGCTCAGCTGCTCCACCAGCTGTCGCATCTCGTCGTGCACGTCAGCGTACTTCGCATTGTTCGCCGTCAGGTTGCCCACCATGGATGCCAACGCCGATGCCAACGCACCCACGCACGCGCTGGCGCCACCGCCGCCGGGTGTCGGGCTGGCACTGGCTAGCCGATCGATGAAAGCCGCGTCTAGCATGGCACCTCGCATTCCGCAGACGCCCGCGCGTCTGCTTGGTCGCGCACGTCCGTGCATCCTTCGACGAAATGCGCGTGCATGTCCACCAGGAGCAGATCGGCATCGTCATGCACGTGGATAGTGGGGTTCGCAGCCAACAGGTCCATACGGGCCACCTTGCAATGATGCAGCTTGCACACCTGCGCGCGCGCCGGCCACACCATGCACGATCCGTCCTCGGCCTGCAAGCAGCAGCGCTCTCCACCGCGATCGACGGGCGCGATATCGTTCTCCAACAAGAAGCTATGGATGCGCAGCACCTCTTCGCGCGTCATGGCCAGCACGTTGATGCGACAGCACGTGCCACATTGCGCGCATTCGGGAAAGCTGTTCTCGCGATCGAAGCGCACGATAGGTGCATTGGCTGCCTTACGCGTGCGCACGAACGACGCGCGCGCCGCGGCCATGGCTGCCATCATGTTCTCCGGTTTGCGGAAGGTAGCCATCTAAAACAGACCTGAGATCACGCCGTTCTCGTCCACGTCTATCTTAAACGCAACCGGTGATTTATTCAGACCGGGCATGGTCATGATGTCCCCCGTGAGCGCCACCACGAACCCAGCGCCCGCGCTGACCTTCACCTGGCGCACCGTTACCGTGAAGCCCTCCGGTGCCCCCAGCTTGGCAGCATCGTCGCTGAACGAGTACTGGGTCTTGGCCATGCACACCGGCATATGCCCGAACCCCAGCGCTTCAAGGCGCGCGATGTCAGCCAGCGCCGCTGGTTCGAAAGCCACATCAACTCCGTGATAGATGCGGCAGACGATGGCGCGGATCTTCTCGGCGATGGATAGGTCGTCCTCATAGGCGAACTGGAACGTGGATCGGCTGCGACCCTCAGCATCTCCCTGCTCGCACAGGCGCACCACCTCGTCCGCCAACGCCAGGCCGCCCTGACCGCCGCGCGCCCACACCTCGGACAGCGCCACGTTCACGCCCAACTCCCGGCATTTCTCTTCCACGAGCGCCAGTTCAGCAGGCGTGTCTGTGGGGAAAGCGTTGATGGCCACCACGCAAGGCAGGTGGTACACATCGGTGATGTTGCTGACGTGCTGCAGCAGATTCGGCAGCCCCGCCGCCAGCGCTTCCAGGTTCTCTTGGTTCAGGTTCTCCTTGGCAACGCCGCCGTGGTTCTTCAATGCGCGCACCGTGGCCACCACTACCACCGCATCGGGCGCGAGGTCAGCCAGACGGCACTTGATGTCCAGGAACTTTTCAGCACCCAGATCGGCGCCGAAGCCTGCTTCGGTGATGCAGTAATCACCCAGCGCCAGCGCCATGCGCGTGGCCATGATGGAGTTGCAGCCATGTGCGATGTGGGCGAACGGGCCGCCATGTACGAACGCGGGCGTGCCCTCCAGCGTCTGCACCAGGTTCGGCTTGAGCGCGTCCTTCAGCAGCGCGGTCATGGCGCCTTCTGCATGCAGGTCATGCGCGGTGACCGGCTTATCGTCGTAGGTGTAGCCCACCACGATGCGGCCCAGGCGCTCCTTCAGATCAGCGATGGAGGTGGCCAGGCAGAAGATGGCCATCACCTCGCTGGCTACTGTGATGTCGAAGCCATCTTCACGCGGCACGCCGTTCTTGGTGCCGCCCAAACCGTCCACGATGAAGCGCAGCTGGCGGTCGTTCATGTCCACCACGCGCTTCCACGTGATCTTGCGCACGTCGATGTTCAGCTCGTTGCCGTTCTGGATGTGAGCATCCAGCAGCGCAGCCAGCAGGTTGTTCGCCGCTCCGATAGCATGGAAGTCGCCGGTGAAGTGCAGGTTGATGTCCTCCATGGGGACCACCTGCGCATAGCCGCCGCCCGCGGCACCGCCCTTGATGCCGAACACCGGCCCCAGCGACGGCTCGCGCAGCGCCACGACCACGTTCTTGCCGCGCTCGGACAGCGCGTCGGCCAAACCCACCGTGGTGGTGGTCTTGCCCTCGCCCGCGGGCGTCGGGTTGATAGCCGTCACCAGCACCAGCTTGCCGGGCGCATGGTCCTCTTCGCGAAGGAGGTTGTAGTCGACCTTCGCTTTGTAGTTGCCGTACAGCTCCAGATACTTGTCATCAACGCCGCACGTCTGGGCGATGTCGGTTATCCGCTTGGGGGTGGCCGCTTGCGCGATCTCGATGTCGGTCAGCATGATGCCTCCTTCTGCTCACGTATGCGACGATTCTAAACAATGAAGACGCCGCGCAGATGCGCGGCGTCGGATCCATACGATATACGGCACGATGCGTCAGTCGTTGACCACTTTGAACCGATAGCCATACCCGCGCACCGTTTCCACCAGACCCGCATCGTACCCGGCATCGGATATCTTGTCGCGCAGGCGCTTGATATGCGTGTCCACCGTTTTGGTCTCGGTCAGGTATTCCCAGCCCCACGCGTCGCGCAGCAGGTCTTCGCGGCTGACCACCTTACCCGCATTCTTCATCAGCGATGCCAGCAGCTCGAATTCGCGCGGCGTCAGGTCTATCTCACCGATGGAGCCGGTGGCGGTATGCGCATCCTCGTCCAGCGTGATGCCGCTGACGACCACCTGGTTGTGAGCGCCGCCCACATCCCCCGCGCCGCGACGCAGCAGCGCTCGCACACGAGCCACCAACTCGCGCACGCCGAAGGGTTTGCTCAGGTAATCATCGCCGCCGATCTCCAGGCCCACCACCTTGTCCAACTCGGTGTCACGCGCAGAGAGGAACAGTACGGGCGCTGCGGTGTTCGTACGCAGGCGGCGGCACAGTTCGTAGCCGTCGATGCCCGGCAGCATGATGTCAAGGATGTACAGGTCGTATTCCGCTTGAGATGCGAGCGCCAACGCATCTTCGCCATTCTTCGCGATATCGACCGAATACCCTTCAGTCTTCAGCGCGTAACCCACGAAATCGGTGATGGTAGCTTCGTCGTCTACAACGAGAATGCGGCTGGCGGTTTCGCTCATCATTGGCCCCTTAATCCACTGTTCGGTGCGAACCCTTCCAGGATCGCACACCTTCGCCATACTGTAATATTAGCGGATAAGCGAAATAAATGCACTGAGACGATGAGAGGAACGGGCTGCCCATGCTGCTCGCTGTGGATGTGGGGAATACGCAGACCCTGATCGGGGTCTACGCGGGAAGCGATCTGGCAAGCATGTGGCGCATCACGACCGACCGCGCGCGCACCGCCGATGAGATACGGGTGAACCTGATCCCGTTGTTCGAGAGCGCCGGACTGCAACTGCGCAGCATCCACCGCGCCGCGCTGTCGTCGGTGGTGCCGCAGCTGACCGAGACGTGGTGCCGCGCGCTGCGCGATGCAGCTGGCGTTGACATGGTGGTCTGCAGTGCGCGCACCGCTGGCGACCTGTTCCGCACGGACTACCCCAACCCAGATGAGATCGGCGCGGACCGCGTGGCCGATTCGGTGGCGATGCGAGCGCTGTACGGCGCGCCGTGCGTGGTGGTGGACTTCGGCACCGCCACCAACATTGAGGTGATCGATGCGGAAGGCCGCTTCATCGGCGGCATCATCGCGCCAGGCTTGCAGACCTCGGCACAAACGCTGTTCAACAATGCCTCGAAGCTGCCCGCCGTTACTCTGCATGCGCCTGCGCAGGTGATCGGTACCAATACGGTGGAGGCCATGCAGGCGGGCATCGTGCTTGGCGAGGTGGATCGCGTAGACGGCTTGCTGCGGCGCGTATTCGACCAGCTGAGCTACGAGGCACCGGTGGTGGCCACAGGTGGGCTAGCACCACTGATCGCCCATCACTCGAAGCTGATCGACCACGTGAACCCCAACCTGACGCTGGAAGGGCTGCGCTTGATCGTGGAAGCGCGTGGCTAAGCGGCCCCGCGAACGCCTAACGATCGCTCACGCATCAGGCAGCCCGCACCTGCTCAGCGGTCGCGCAGCTCCTTCAGCTTCGCCAGCACCTCGGGACTGACGCGATCGGCGATGGTGTTCTTGCGCGCAATGCGCGGCGTTTCATCGGCCACCGCGCTTTCGATGGTGGCTTCCACTTCCCGACAGAACCCCTCGGCGCTCATGCGGTCAACCCCGTCGCCGAACACGGTGTCCTGAATGGTGGAATCCGACGTGACCACCAGCGTTTCCACATTGCGCTCGCGCGCGTCGTGAGCCAACTTCTCGATGATGCGGTCGGCGATCTGGCCCGCAGGCGAGAACATGATGCGCACGCCGCCCACCGTTTCCACCTCGCCGCGCGAATGCTCGTTGTCCTTGCCGTCGAACACGATGATGGCCTGCGTGTCGCGCCCGGCGTAGTCGATCACATCGTTGAGCAGCCGCTCGCGCGCCACGTTGAACGTGTCGTCGGTGTAATCGGGCAGCGTGATGCGCGCGTACCGGCTCCCCGAGCGCAGCACGTTGTACCCGTCAACGATCAGCAGTCTTTTTCGTGTCTTCATAGGAGCGATTATACGCGAGCGCGGAAGCGCAGGATGAGTGGCGCTGTGCCGCAGCCACCACAGGCGTTGGTCAGGAACGGTTCTGACGCAGCCATTCGTACATGAACACCGTGGATGCCTGCGCAACGTTGAGCGACGAGATGCGGCCTTCCTGGGGCAGGCTGGCGTGCATGTCGCAGGTTTCCAGCACCAAGCGCGACACGCCATCGTGCTCGCTGCCCATGACCAGCACGATGCGCCCCCGCAGGTCGGTGTCCCACAGCGTCCCTTCGGCATGCTCGGTGGCGGCCACGGCCCAGAAACCCTCTTCCTTGGTACGCTCGATGAAGCTGGCGATGTTGGACACCTGCGCGATAGGCAGATGCGCGATGGCCCCGGCAGAGCTCTTGTACGTGGCAGCGGTTACATGCGCGCTGCGCTTGTTGGGTATGACGATGCCGCTGGCGCCCACCGATTCCGCGCTGCGTGCGATGGCGCCCAAATTGCCCGCATCGGTGATATGGTCCAGCACCACGATCAAGCCGCGACCGTACTCTTGCGCGTCTTCGACCGCCTGCGCCAGCACCTCACCCCCACCCCGATACGGAAACGGCGCCGCTTCGGCCACCACGCCCTGATGGGCATCGGTGCGCGCCAGCTCGTCCAAGCGCTTGCGCGATACCTGCTTCACCGGCACGCCGCGCTGCTCGCATTTGCGCAGGATATCCTTCACCAGCCCGTCGCGCTGCATACCATCGGACAGCAGAACGCTGCGCAGGGGACATCCGCTGCGCAGCGCTTCGATGACGGCACGTTTTCCTTCGATATGATCAGCCATGCGCCCTATGATACTGCATGTACCAGCGATGCAGCGGGCACAGCTGCAGCTTTACGCGGAGGTGTTCGCGCTGGCTTTCACCTCAGCTGCCTCTTCGGCGTGCAGCGCCTCGTCGCCGTCCACCTGGGCGGCCATGTCGGCGATGCGAGCCGCGAATTCATCGCGTTCTTCCTTGCTGAGCGAGCCCAGATAGGCGCGGATCACGTCATCGCGCACCTGCGCCGTGTTCTCATGCGCCTGATGCTGCAAGTCAGTGGCGATCTCCTTGCCCTGATCGACGGTGATCTGGCCCTTCGCGACCAGCTGGTCCACGATCTCCTTCGACTTCTCTGCGCCGATGGCCAGCGCGCCTACACCTGCCAGGAAGATATCGCGGAAGGGATCGGTCATATTCGCCATGATGCGCTCCTTAGCTTCGAACGTTGCCTCTGACATCCATGATGCGCCAATGGACCGCCGAAGCACACTGCGGCACTATGTTGTTACATAAATGTTGGGGGCATGCAGGGTCGCCCAAGGAAGCCGTCGAGGCGCCGACGGAACCAATTTACTCGAACAGGCTGGCGAACAGGTTCGTACCGCCTTGGGGCATGGTCTTCATCTTGCGCGTCACGAAGGCCATCATCTCGTCCAGATAATCGAAGGTGACCTCGCGGCGTTCGCCGGTGCGGCGGCGCTTCAGCTCCACATTGCCCGCTTCCAGACCGCGCTTGCCCACGATCACCTGCAACGGCCAACCGATCAGGTCAGCATCGGCGAACTTCACGCCCGCGCGCTCGTCGCGATCGTCGATGGCCACCTCGAAGCCCATCTTGGCAATCTTGGTGGCCACATCGGTGGCTGCGTTCATGACCGCATCGTCGGCGGATAGCGGCAGCACGCACACATGCGCCGGTGCCACGCTGGGCGGCCAGATGATGCCATCGTCGTCGAAGTGCTGCTCCACCACGGCTGCCAGCGTACGCGTGACGCCCACCCCGTAGCAGCCCATGATGAAGTACTGCTCCTTGCCATCCTTGTCCAGATAGGTGGCGTTCATGGTGCGCGAGTACTTGTCGCCCAGCTGGAACACCTGGCTGACTTCGATGCCGCGCGCCCCTTCCAGAGCGCATCCGCATTCAGGGCATGTATCACCTGGCACCGTGGTGCACAAATCGGCCCATTCGTCCACCTGGAAATCCACGCCCAGCTGCGCGCCCACGTAATGGTAGCCATCCTCGTTGGCACCGACGACCCACTGCGGCACGCTGCGCAGGTTACGGTCGGCCACCACGCGTGCGCCTTCCGGCAGGCCCACTGGGCCCATGGAGCCCTTGTGCAGCCCGAAGGCGACCATCTCCTCGTCGGTGAGGAATTGGAATCCTGGCACGGCCCGATCGGCCTTGATGTCGTTGAGCTCGTGGGTGCCCGGCACAAAGAGCACCACCAGGTCGCCCTCGGCGTTCTTGCCGGAGAGCGCCTTCACCGTGGAGGATGCCGGGATGTCCAGGAAAGCGGCCAGTTCGTCGATGGTGTGCACGCCTGGCGTGCTGGTCTTCTCCATCTTCTCCACCTTGTGCAGCGTGGCATGGCAGATGCACTCCGCCGCTTCCGCGTCGGCGGCGTATCCGCACTGGCAATGCACCAGCTCTGCCTCGCCCGATTCCGCCAGCGCCATGAACTCGGTGGTCACGCTGCCACCGATCTGCCCGCTGTCGGCCTCCACCGCGCGCCAGGTCAGCGCACAGCGATCGCAGATGCGGCCATACGCGCCCGACATGTCATCGTAGGTGGCCTGCAGGCTCTCCTGGCTATCGTGGAAAGAATAGGCGTCCTTCATGATGAACTCGCGACTGCGCAGAAGCCCGAAGCGTGGGCGGATCTCGTCGCGGAACTTCACCTGTATTTGATAGAGCGATACGGGCAGCTGCTTGTAGGAGCGCAGCTCGTCGCGCACGAGCGAGGTGATCAGCTCTTCGTGGGTGGGCCCCAGGCAGAAGCCATGGTCGTGCCGGTCGGACAGGCGCATCAGTTCGGGGCCGTAGTCATCCCAGCGGCCGCTCTCATGCCACAGCTCGGAGGGTTGCAGCGCGGGCATCATGATCTCCTGGGCGCCGATGGCATCCATCTCGTCGCGCACGATGCCCTCCACCTTGCGCAGCACGCGGTAGCCCAGCGGCAGGAACGTGTAGACGCCGCTGGCCGTCTTGCGTATCATGCCCGCGCGCAGCAGCAGCTTGTGACTGGCGATGTCGGCATCGGCCGGGTCTTCCTTCAACGTAGGAACGTAGAGGTTCTTCAGATGCAGTATCTCGGTCATCAGGTCTCCTTGGACGCATCCGGCCGAGACACCCTACAGCTTCCCGACCTCTTCCAAGAGCGCTTCCACGATGCGCTCTTCTTCGACTTTGGTGACGATTTTACCATTACGGAACAGCGCCGCCTGGCCCGCACCGCACGCGACGCCCACATCGGCGTCGGCCGCTTCGCCTGGGCCATTGACCACGCACCCCATGACCGCCACCTTGATGGGCTTGTCGATGCCTGCAAGCGCGTCCTCCACACGCTTGGCGATGGGGATCATGTCGACCTGGCAGCGTCCGCAGGTGGGACAGCTGATCATCTCGGGGGTGCGGCGGCGCATGTCCAGCGCAGCCAGCAACTGCCAGGCAGCCCGCACTTCCAGCACCGGATCGTCGGTCAGCGAGATGCGCATAGTGTCACCGATGCCCTGCTCCAGCAGCACGCCTAAGCCCGCGGCCGATTTGATGGTGCCTTGGAACACGGTGCCCGCTTCGGTGACGCCGATATGCAGCGGTACCTTAGGCAGCCGCTGGCTCAAAAGGCGATAGGTGGCGATGGTGGCAGGCACGTCGTGTGCCTTCGCGGACACCACAATGTCGTGGAAGCCCCGCTCCTCAGTGAAATAGCGCACGTACTGCGCGGCCGATTCGACCAGCTTCTGCGGCAGCGTCAGATCCTGACGCTCGGCGATGGCGGCGTCCAGCGACCCGGCGTTCACGCCGATGCGGATGGGGATGCCCGCCCCGCGTGCGGCGTCGATGACCTGGTCGGTCTTCGCAAGGCCGCCGATATTGCCCGGATTGATGCGCAGCTTGGCCGCACCCGACCAGGCCGCTTCGATGGCGATATGCGCATCGAAGTGCACATCAGCCACCACGGGCAAGGGCGAGCGGGAGCACACGCGCGCGAAGGAGCGTAGCGCAGCTCGCTCGGGAATGGCCATGCGGACAATCTCGCAGCCCGCTTCGGCCAGCGCGTCGATCTGGCGCAGATTCGCCTCCACATCGGTGGCAGGGGCGTTCAGCATGGACTGCACCGCCACCGGAGCACCGCCACCGATGGCCACCCCGCCATGGCCGGGGCGTCCCACCATCACCTGACGCGTCGCATCCCGCGGCGCCTGCGGCTTGCCCTGCGGTTCACCCATCAGCATTCCCTTCTGTTACCAGTTCCCGAAGACGAAGCGCTGCACGTCTTGATTCAACATGATAACGAAGAAACCCACGAAGAGAGCCATGCCTGCCAAGGAGAGGTAGCCCATGACGCGCGCGGGCACCTGTCGGCGGCTGACCTTCTGGATGATCTCGATAAGGAAGCGGCCGCCGTCGAGCGGCGGGATGGGGATCAGGTTCATCAGGCCCAGCGACACCGATATGACCGCCATGAAGAACAGCGCTTCAGCAACCCCTGCCGCGAAGTAGTCGGCCGACATCACCGCGATGCCGATGACGCTGGTGGAATTGGAGACGGTCTCGGCAGCAGTGGCCGGATTGAACAGGCCCACGATGGCCTGCACTGTCATGCCGATGTAGCTGAACCCAGCATAGATGGCCTTGTCGGCGCCGACCACCACATGCGAGGTGGCGCCGGTGGCCGGGTCGGTCACGTCGAACCCGACGACCGAGTAGATGACGATGAATGCCACCATGGCGAAGATCAGGTTCACGGCGATGCCCGCCAGCAAGATGACCGAGCGCTTCCAGAAGGGTAAGCTGCGGTACTGCTGCGCCGATTCACGCTGGAAGAGCGCTGAAGGATCGGGAACCGCGCGGGGGGTGCCCGCTTCTTGCCCATGCGGGCGCGGACGGCACAGGCGGGCGGCTTCGCGGCACTGGGCAGCCGCGGGCTCTTCGGCAGGCGTGCGATAGAGCGGCTGCGCGTCGCGCTTGCGCGGAGCCTCGATGCTGCCCCATTCCACAAGCTGGTCGAGCGTGTCCTGGGCGTCGTCGGCGCTGATGGCGCAGGCCGCGGCCACGTCATCCACCGACACCGTACCCCGCTCGTAGACGCACGCGAGCACCGCTTCGGCATGGTCTGAGACAGGGCCCATCTCCATGCCGCACACCTTCGCATAGCCGCCAAGGGGCACCGCAGTCACCCCGAAGCGCGTGCCCGCTCTCTTGAATCCGATGCTCGGGCCGGGCAGGCCTAACATGAACTCGGTGACGCGCACGCCGAACGCGCGAGCCGCCAGATAATGGCCACCTTCGTGGATGAACACCAAAAAGCCGATCACGAAGACGGCGCACACGATCATGAAGAGTATGTCCATATGCTGGTTCCCATGCTTTCCGTATCAGATACGCATCCGTTTTGTGCTGGACATTGTGCAATACGGGTGCGCACCGCTGCAAGAGCGGTGTCAGATCCGTGCAAGTTCTGCGCAAGAACACCAACGTTTCCCCAGAAGGCACTCGCTTGACCGCCATAAGGATCCGTGTGCGTCTGGAGACAAAGCCGATGGGGATCCGTGCATGCGAGCGGCCAGAGAACGTTCGAAACGGTGCCGATCGGATGCGGCGAGCGTGATCCGTTCGCATCAGGTCGCATCGCTATGGTCAGAACATGGAAATGTCGATCTCGCGGATAGGAGCGCACGGTGACAAGACGAAGAGCATCAAGCGTGGGCGCGCGCATGCGATGGTTATTGATGATGGTGGTGGCCTTGGCCTTGATCGTAGGGCTGATACCCAAGGTGCCTTTGGGCGCCGAAGAGGCATACGCCGATGACCTGGCATACCTTGCGGTGGGAGAGTCCATACCCTATGGCGGCTACGAGACGCACCGCATGAGCGTGGAGGGCACCGTGGCCTACTGCGGGCAGCCCTCGAAGGCAACGCCGTTGGCGGGCACGTACCGAAAGGCTCCCATCACGCCCATCGCCACGGCGGGCGGTGCACCGTATGACGCCTCAGCTGTGGCCGCGGCCCTGTGGTTCGGCTACGGCGGACCGGGCTTCGATGCGTCCATATGGCCGCGCACCTGGTTCGACGGCTCTGCCATGACCGCAAACCGCTACCTGGCCCTGACCCATATCGTGGTGGCGGACTTCTACGCCTGCGATGGTGCGGCAGCGCTCAGCGGCTGCACCGACGAGTTCCGCACATGGGCAGCCAATGCCGTCATGATGTACTGGGAGAACGTTCGCCATCCCAACGCATCACAGACCAAGATATTCGAGCGCTCGGGAGAGGTTCCTGCCGGTTTCAGGGACGGCTGCTTCCAGATGTCCACCGGCTCGGAGCGCCAGGTGATCCTGAGCTTCGTGTGCGGTGGCTGGCTGAGCATCGCGAAGCGCTCGGCGAATACACAGACGACCGACGGCAACTCCTGTTATTCGCTGGAAGGTGCCGAATACGGCATCTATCGCGATAGCGCCTGCACGGACGCGGCGGGCACGCTGAGGTTGGATAGAACAGGGCAGGCCACCTCGGGATATCTGCGCACGGGCATCTACTATGTGCGCGAGACGAAGGCGCCCGCGGGATATGCGCTCGACGAGCGCGTCTACGCCGTGTCGGTGGCAAGCGGGCAGACCGCGCGCGTGAACGGCGGATCGGTGACGGATGTACCCCAATGCGCCACGGTGGAGATGCTGGTAGCCAAGATCGATGCCGAAACGCGCGCCGCACGTGCCCAAGGAGGGGCCACGCTGGCCGATGCGCAGTTCACCGTGCGCTTCTATCCAGGGCGCTATACCACCGCAACCCAAGCGGAAGCTAGCGGGCAGCCGCAGCGCACCTGGGTGGTGCGCACCGATGCGAACGGACATGCCTGTCTGGACGAGGATCATCTGGTCTCGCAGAGCGGCGGCGGCTTCTTCCAAGCCAGCGATGGCACCCCAGCCATCCCGCTGGGCACGGTGCTCATACAGGAGACGAAGGCGCCCACCGGCTACCACCTGAGCGATACCCAGGTGCATGTGGTGCAGCTGACCGCCAACGGCACCACCGAGACAGCGGTGGCCTACCAGGCGCCCACCGTGGCCGACCAGGTCTACCGCGGCGATGTGCAGCTGGTCAAAGCGCGTGAATCCGACCAGAACCGGCTTGCGGGCATCCCCTTCCGCATCACCTGCAACACCACGGGCGAGAGCCATGTGGTGGTGACGGACGCCAACGGGCAAGCAGGCACCCAAACCTCATGGAACGAGCATTCCCGCAACACCAATGCCAACGACCGCGCCGTGCGTGCAGACGGCACGGTGGACGAAACGGCGCTGGATGCACGTGCGGGCATCTGGTTCGGAGCAGGACGCGTGGATGATACGCGCGGTGCGCTGCCCTATGGGACCTACACGATAGAGGAACTGCCGGTAGCATCGAACGCAGGGCTGGCGCTGATCCGCATCCCGAACCTGACAATCGACGAGCGCGAAGGGCACCTGGTGGACCTGGGAACCCTGGATAACCAAGCCATAACCGAAGTGGCCATCACCACGGCCGCTCGCGAACAGACAAGCAGCAACAAGACCACTGCTGCCGACCCGCAGACCACGATCATCGACCGCGTATCCTACACGAATCTGGATACGACGAGCGGTGTTCCCTACGAGCTACGCGCGACCTTGGTGGACCCGCTCACCGGAGAGGCGCTTCGCCACGCCAGCGGCGAGGCTATCACCGGACATGCGCGCTTCACGCCCACCCAGCCAAACGGCTATGCCGAAGTGGGCATCACGTTCGATTCACGCCCGCTAGCCGACCGCGACGTGACCGTGTACGAGGAACTGGTGCGCTGCGACACGGGAGCGGTGGTGGCCGAACACAAGGATGCGGCCGACTACGCCCAAACCGTGCGCATCAAAGGGCAGCTGCTGCGCACCGAAGCCAGCGATGCTGCCGATGGCGACAAGCTGGTCTCGGCTGACCCGGAAGCCACCATCAGCGACCAGGTCTCCTACCGCAACCTGATACCGGGAAGCTCCTACACGCTGGAAGGGTCCCTGTGGGTCGTGAGCGATGGGACTAGCGAAATCGACAAGAGCGAAGGCGCAGACGAGGATGCCGAAGACGGGATTGATGACGCTGTGGACGAGGATGCCGAAGACGGCAATGGCGAAGGGTCAGGACCGCAGATCGTGCCGTTCTGCGATGCGGAGGGCGTTCCCTACCGCAGCACGGTATCCTTCGTGCCGGAATACGAGGATGGCACCGTGGAAGTGCGCTTCACGTGCGATACCAGCGCCCAGGACGGACAGCGGATCGTCGTGTTCGAGCGACTGCTGAAGGATGGGCAACTGATCGCCGCCCACGAGGATGCTGCCGACGCCGACCAGACCGTCAGCGTGCAGGCACCGCGGATCGCCACGGTGGCCGCCGATCTGGCCGATGGCGATGACGTGGTGGCCGCCGATGGCGCCTCCACCGTGGTGGACGCCATCAGCTACACCGACCTGATCCCCGGCAAGGAATATCGGCTCGAAGGCAGCTTGATGCTGAAGAGCGCCGAAGTGGCCGAGGACGGGACCACGCAGTGGAACGTCGAACCGCTGACCGATGGTGAAGGACGCGCGGTGCAGGCGCAGACGACGTTCACGCCCGAGCTGAGCACAGGGCAGACGCAGGTGCGCTTCGACTTCGATTCGTCGAACCACGACGGGCGCGACCTGGTGGTCTACGAGAAGCTCTACCGCAACGATACCTTGGTGGCAGAGGACGAGGACCCCGCCAACGAGGACCAGAGCTTCACGGTGAACGCGCTGGATATCTGGACGATGCTGGGTGGTCCCGATGCGGCCTCCAAACAGATCAAAGCCGATTCGGAAGCTGCCTTCACCGACGAGGCCAGCTATACCGATGCAGTGGCCGGAGGGACCTACACCGCCCACGGCATGCTGGTAGACCCCACCACAGGACTCCCCCTTCTGCAACATCGCGATGATGCCGAAAGTGATGCCGCTGCTAACCAAGGCGCCGATGATAAGGCTGCCAGCCAGGCCGAACAGCTGATGCGCGAGCTGCTGGACGCATCGGGTGCAGTGCCCAAGGATAGCCGTGATGATGACCTGGGCACCCTGTTCGCTCAGCCGACAGCGCTGCCCCGCGCCTTCGATGCAGATGCCCTGCGCTCCATCGTGGAACGCTACCCTGCCATAGCCGATCGCCTGGTCGTGGCAACCACCACCTTCACCGCCGAAGCCACCACCGGACATGCCGACCTTGCCTACCGTCTGGATGCACGCGGCATGGAGGGCATGCGCGCCACGGCCGTGGTGGTGCTGGTCAAGGACGATATGGCGGTCAGCCAGGAGATGGACCTGACGAGCGAGGATCAGACCGTGCTATTCGTGACGGGCGCCATCGAAACGACAGCCACCGATGCCACCGATGGCGACCAGATGCTACTGAACAGCGCCTCGGCCAGGATACGCGACGAGGTCCGCTTCGAAGGGCTGACCCCCGGCAAGGAATACGTACTGGAAGGCGTGCTGTACGACCGTTCCACCGCAAGCCCGCTGCTGATCGGCGACAAGCAGATAGCCGCCAGCGCCTCGTTCGTGCCCGCCGCCGAGAACGGCAGCCAAACGGTGGAGTTCACCTTCGACGCCAGCAGGGCGGGCGGCAAGCAGGTAGTGGTGTATGAGTACCTGTACCGCAGCATGGAGACTGACAACAACAATGCCGAGAAGGTGCTGGTGGCCCAACATGCCGATCTGGGCGCCGCTGAGCAAACGGTGTTCATAGAAGGAGAGGGCCTGCCTGGCACTGGCTACGACAAGACAGGCGATGCAAGCGGTCCCCTTACCTGTGCCGCCGTGCTGGGAGGCCTGGGGGCGCTGGGTGCCTGCGGCTATGGCATCCGATCGCTCCACCGGCGCAACCGGGCTGCCCAGCTGAGCGTAGAGCGTGCACTGCGCCGATAGGACAAGGGCCGTCTTGCGCGGGCAAGGCGGCCGCCACCTGGGACCAACGGACAAGAACGAACACGGAAGGAGCAACCATGAAGAAGGAACGAACAGCCCTGCACCCCGCGCACGTCGCCTTGGCTGCGAGCATGATGGCAACGGTGGCCCTGTGCGCTACCATGATGGGCGTGGTCGGAGCCGCTACCGGTGCCAGCGTGGAGCAAGCGCAAGCCGAGCCCACCGACAGCGCATCCCAGCATGTCCATTCATGGCAGCAGAACGTAGAGCTTGAGCATCACGATGCCATCACTCACCAGATGACCCACGATGCCATCATGGGTACTGCCCTGGTGCCCCATACCATCTGCAACGCCTGCGAGGATGTCATCGACGGACAGACCGCTGAACATGCCGAAGCCACCGGGCATCTTTCCTACACACCGGACGTGCCCCGACCCGAACCGTATGTCGCGCAGGCCGCTTGGGCGGAAACGGTGGTCGACCAGGAAGCCTACGACGAAGTGGTGGCCCGCACCGAGACCTGTTCGGAGTGCGGCGCGAAGCGAGCCGTACCCACCGATGCGTAGCCGCGCGAACAGCTGCCGCCGTGGTCGCGCTGCCGAAGCGCGCGGCACGCATACGTCCCGACGGGCGATCTGCGCCTTCGTAGTAGCCGCCGTACTGCTCAGCATCCCCGTTGCCGTCATCGCATGGACCACCTGGTGCAGCCAGAACGCAGCCACCACAGCCGATCCGGCGCAGCCCGAGGCGGTGGATGCCGATGGATTCCCCGTGGTCGACTGGGACTACTGGCTGAGCGTGAACCCGGATGTGATCGCTTGGGTCAGCGTGCCCGGCACCAGCATCAACAGTGCCATCGTGCAGGCTCCTGTCGACGACCCCACGTATTACCTGAGCCACGACATCCATAGGAACGAGAATCCGCTGGGCTGCCCTTACCTGGATGCGGACTGCGCAACAGCGGGATTCTTCAGCGACAACGCCGTGGTGTTCGGCCATCACATCAAGCATGGTGCTCCCATGTTCGCGGATCTTGCCTTGTACTCCCAGGAAGGGTTCGCCCGACAGCACAGCGTCATTCTGCTGCAAACGCCGCAGGACAAGCGGATGCTCACCGTAGCAGGAGCCGCCGTGGTGAACGGCTACGACCGCACGAAGCGCACCTCGTTCGCCGACCGCGACGACTTCGCCCGTTGGTATGCCGAGCGCCTTGGCGAATGCTGTGTGCTGCTTGATAGCGGACCTGCCGATGGCTGCATCACGTTCGTCACGTGCAGCTATACCCGTTTCTCGAATGAAAGGACCTTGGTCTATGCAACATGAACGCCGGACAGGAACCGCTGCGCGACCCTGCGGGCCACAGCATCGACGTCCTCAAGCTGATCGACGCTCTCGACGGGCTGTATGTCGTGCGTGCTCATCGTTTCTTCAACGCATGCAGGGATGTCCAGAAAGCCGCAATCGCCGCGCAAGAACGCAGCGACAGCCACTTCATTGGCGGCATTCATCGCCGCGGGCAAGGTTCCTCCCACTTCACCCGCCTGCCGAGCCAGCGCAAGACAGCGGAACGTATCGGTGTCGGGAGCCGCAAAGTCAAGCTGCCCCAACGTGCGGAAGTCCAGGGGCTGCACGGGCGCGCTCCAACGTTCGGGATAGGACAGTGCGAACTGTATGGGGATGCGCATGTCTGTGGTCCCCAGATGCGCCTTCACGGAACCATCGGCGAATTCCACCATGGAATGTATGGCGCTCTGAGGCTGTATCACCACCTCGATGCGCTCGTAGGGCATATCGAACAGATGATGCGCCTCGATGACCTCAAGCCCCTTGTTCATCAGCGTGGACGAATCGATGGTGATCTTAGGTCCCATGTTCCAGGTTGGATGCGCCAGCGCATCGGCTGCCGTTACCTGCCCAAGCTGGCTGCGGGTGCGACCGCGGAACGGGCCGCCCGATGCGGTCACCCACAGACGAGCCACCTCGCAGGGATCCTCCCCCAGCAAGCACTGGTAGATGGCCCCATGCTCGGAATCGATGGGCATCAGCTGGCCGGGGCGCTGCGCCATCGGCATCAGCAGATCGCCGCCCACCACCAAGGATTCCTT
>CASTMW010000003.1 GCA_949450265.1 uncultured Eggerthellaceae bacterium
GGCGCTGGTGGTCTCCATTATGGTGCGGTGGCGCATGCAGCGCGTGGGCGGCGGCTTCGTGAAGGATTACTTCATCGGCAACCGCGCGCTGGGCGGGTTCGTGCTGGCTATGACCACGGTGGCCACCTACGGTTCGGTCAGCTCGTTCGTGGGTGGCCCCGGGCAAGCCTGGGAGACGGGCTTCGGCTGGGTGTACATGGCGGTGGTGCAGGTGACGGCGCTGGTGCTGCTCTACGGCATCATGGGCAAGAAGATGGCGCTCATCGCGCGCAAGCTGGATGCGGTCACGGTGGTGGACGTGGTGCGGGCGCGCTATGGGTCGAATGCGCTTGCGAACGTGGCGGCGGTGGTTGTGGTGGTGTTCTTCGTGGCCACCATGGTGGCGCAGTTCGTGGGCGGTGCCAAGATATTCGAAGCGGTGACGGGGTATCCGTACATAGCCGGGCTGGCGCTGTTCGGTATCGCGGTCATCCTGTTCACCACCATCGGCGGGTTTCGCGGCGTGGCGGTGACCGATGCGCTCTGCGGCATCGTGATGATCGTGGGGATGGTGGTGCTGGCGGCGGGCATCTTGGATGCGGGCGGCGGATACGAGAGTATCATGCAGAGCATCCAGGCGCGCGACCCGCAGAAGTTGGAGCCGTTCAGCGATGGCGGCATGCCGTGGACGCTGTACCTGACGCAGTGGCTGCTCGTGGGCATCTTCACGTTCGTGCTGCCGCAGTCGGTGGTGCGCACCATGGGATATAAGGATACGAAGGCCCTGCATACCGCCATGATCGTGGGTACGGTGGTCATCGGCATCATGATGATCGGCATGACCAGCTTGGGCGTGCTGGCATCCGGTGTGCTGACGGAGGACCTTGCCGCCTACGGGGGCAGCGTGGACAACATCATCCCGCTGGCAACGGTGGGATCGCTGCCGCCGGTGCTGGCGGGGGTGGCTATCATCGGGCCCATCGCAGCGTCCATCTCCACGGTGTCATCGCTTCTGATCTCCAGCGGCTCGGCCATCATTAAGGACCTGTACCTGCAATGGTGCACCGCATCTGGGCGCCGTCCGGCCGAGCGGCGCGTGGCGGTATCCAGCCAGGTGGTCACGCTATTGCTGGGTGTGCTGGTGTTCGTGCTGTCCATCGTGCCACCCGATCTTATCTGGAAGATCAACATGTTCGCGTTTGGCGGTCTTGAGACGGCCTTCTTCTTCGTACTGGTGTGCGGGCTGTTCTGGAAGCGCGCGAATCGGGTAGGGGCGCTTTGCAGTATGGTGGGCGGCGTGGCTGCGTATTGCCTTAGCATGACCGTGGGTTTCAAGGTAGCGGGTATGCACCAGATCGTCATCGGTATCGTGGTGGCGGGTGTGCTGATGGTGGTGGGCACCTGGATCGGCGCGCATGCGAAGGCAAGCCGCCTTGAGGTGTTCTTCCCGGAATAGCGTTTGGGTGTGCGGGTGGTCTTGACCGATGCGTCATAATCTTTCCTATGGAAGGAACGCAGACGATAGATGAGAAGCGCCGGGCGCTCGCTGAGGCTCTGCGTGGTATGGGGTGTGTGGCGGTGGCGTTCTCGGGTGGGGCGGATTCGGCGCTGCTGGCGGCGATGGCGCACGACGCGCTGGGTGCACGTGCATTCGCTATCACGATGGATACGGCATTCTGTTCGAATGGAGAGGTCGAGGCAGCGGCTGCCTTCTGCGGCGCGCAGGGGATCGACCATGAAGTGCTCACCTTCGACATCTTGACAGCCGATGATGTAGTAGCCAACGCGCCCGATCGGTGCTACCGATGCAAGCGCCACCTGATGGAGCACATGATACGCGCGGCGCGGCAGGCACATGCGGTGCTGGTGGAAGGCTCGAACGCAAGCGATGCGCGGGTGCGGCGCCCGGGGGCTCGCGCGGTGGCGGAACTGGGTGTGCGCAGCCCGCTTGCCGAGGTGGGCCTGACGAAGGTGGAGGTGCGGGAGCTCTCGCGCATGCTGGGGCTTCGCACGTGGGATAAACCCAGCATGCCCTGCTTGGCCACGCGCTTCCCGTATGGGACCCGCATCACGGCCGCCGGGTTGGCGCAGGTAGAGGCGGCCGAGCGCATTCTGTGCGAGATGGGCTTTCGCCAGGTGCGCGTGCGGGCGCATGGTAGCGTGGCGCGCATCGAGATGGCTCCCGACCAGCTTGCGCGCCTGCTGGATGCGGGTGTGCGAGAGCAGGTGCACGAGGGCGTGCGGAGCGTTGGGTTCGACTATGTGGCGGCGGACCTGCTGGGATACCGGATGGGCAGCGCTGATGAGGTCTTGGAGGGAATATGAGCCAGGTACGGGATATCTTGCGTGCGGTGGAGGGAGGCCAGCTCTCGGCCGACGATGCACTGGCGCAGCTGAAGATGAAGCCGTTCGAGGATCTGGGCTATGCGCAGGTGGACCTGCATCGCGAGGTGATGCAGGGGGCCTCGGAGGTCATCTACGGTGCGGGCAAGACCGCCGATCAGATCGCGGGCATCGTACGATCCATGATGGATAATGGCCGTGCGCGCATCCTGATCACGCGGTTGGATGAGGCGAAGGCCGAAGCGGTGGCGCGCGAGGTGCCCCTTGCCTTTGACGAGGTGTCGTGCATCGGGCAGGTGGGGGGCATGCCTGAACCCGACGGTGTGGGAGAGGTGCTGGTGGTTACCGGCGGCACCAGCGACATCCCGGTGGCCGAAGAGGCCGCCCGTACGGCCGAGTTCTTGGGCAACCGGGTGCAGCGCGCCTATGACATGGGCGTGGCAGGCTTGCATCGTACGCTGGCGAAGATGGAGCTGATCGCGCGCGCCAATGTGATCGTGGCGGTGGCGGGCATGGAGGGGGCGCTGGCCAGTGTGGTGGGCGGCCTTGCCGACAGCCCGGTCATTGCGGTGCCCACCAGCGTGGGCTACGGAGCGGCCTTTGGCGGCATGGCAGCGCTGCTCAGCATGTTGAACTCATGCACTAGCGGCGTGGCAGTGGTCAACATAGACAACGGGTTCGGCGCTGGCTACATGGCCAGCATGATCAACCATAAGGGATCGAGTGCTGCGGGTGCCGAGTAGCGCGCGGTCGGTTCAAAGGTCGGCTCGATAGGAAGCTCAAGGAGGATGCGATGGGAACGCTGTATCTGGATTGCACGCAGGGTGCGCGCAAGGATTCCTTCGCGATAGGCGTGGGGCAGCTGCTGTCCAAGGAAGAACGTCAGCGCATCGCGCAGGCGGCGGGCGCGGATCAGATGCAGGCTGATGACTGCTGTGGGGGTGATCACCACCACCACCATCATCATCACAGCGTGTCGGAGGTGCGCGAGAAGATAGCCGCCAAGCAGCTCACCGCTGCCGAGCGCGAAGCGGCGCTGGGCGTGTACGACGTGCTGGCGCAGGCCGAGGCGAAGGCGCACGGTGTTCCTGTGGATGAGGTCCACTTCCATGAGGTGGGCTCGGATGAGGCCATCACATGGGTGTGCATCGCGTGCGCGTCGGTGCTTGCGGTGGGGGCTGACGACATCGTGGCAACGCCTGTTTGCACCGGGTTCGGGTTCGTGGATTGCGCGCATGGCACACTGCCCATCCCAGCGCCCGCCACCGCTCATGCCCTGGAAGGTGCGCCAACGTTTCCAGGCGATGTGGAAGGCGAGCTGACCACGCCCACCGGTGCGGCGCTGGTGCGCTTTTTTGCGACATCATTCTGCGATCGGATTCCGGACGAGGCTGCCTTGATCGCGAACGTGGGTGCCTGATGAAGGTGGTCAAGGCCCCGTTCATGCGCAGGTTCATCCGCATGGCGTGCGATTCGTGGGACCAAGGATGGCACGAGCGCAATGGCGGCAACCTGTCGTACCGTATCCGGCACGACGAGATGGAGCCGCTCTTCGACAAGCTGACCTTGGGGCTGTGGCTGCCGTGCTGCGTGCATGTGCCCATGCTGGCGGGAGAGTTCTTTGTCATAACGGCAGCGGGCAGCTACTTCCGCAACATGGCCGACGATCCCGAGCGCTGCCTGGGCATCATCCAGCTGAATGAGACGGGCACCGCGTATCGGCAATGCTGGGGCTTCGCGCATGGCGGGTCCCCTACGAGCGAGCTGCCCACGCATCTGCTGAACCATCAGGTGCGCGCCATCGCGTCGGGCGGGATCGACCGCGTGCTGCATCATGCGCATCCGACGGATATCAACGCACTGACGTTCGCGCTGCCGCTTGATAGCGAGACGTTCACACGGCGCCTATGGTCCACCATCAGCGAATGCGCCATGGTGTTCCCTGACGGTGTGGGGGTGCTGGGATGGGATGTGCCTGGCAGCGTGGAGTTGGCGGTGGCCACCGCCGATCTGATGGAGCGAACGCGTTCGGTGGTGTGGGCACACCATGGGATCATCTGCGCGGGCGCCACCTTCGATGAGACGTTCGGGCTGATGCACACCATCGAGAAGGCGGCTTCCGTGCTGGTGCGCGTGCTGGCTATGGGCGATCCGCGCCCCGACCAGCGCATCACTGACGAGGACGTGGCCCGGCTAGCGCAGTATTACGGGTTGCAGTTGAGCATCCCGTAGGTCAGGGCCAACTCATCATCCATGGCGGCGGCAGTGGTCGGGCTATGGGTGATGGCGATCACGGTCTTGCCGCGGAACACGCGCATGACGGTATCGAGCACCATCTGCTCGGTCGCAGCATCCAAGGCTGCGAAGGGTTCATCCAGGATGATGATGGGGGCATCGGCCAAAAGGAGCCGAGCTAGCGCAAGGCGGTGCGCTTCGCCGCCGGAGAGGTTGAAGGCGCCTTCTTGGATGCGCGAATCCAGGCCATGCGGCATCCGTTCGAAGCGATCGGTCAGACCAACGCTGTGCAGGGCATCGCGCAGCGCGTCATCGGTCGCATCCGGCTTGCCGATGCGCAGGTTCTCGCGCAGCGTCATGTCGAAGAGCTTCGGCTGCTGTTCCAGCACGCCGATCAGTGTGTGCTTGTTCGCACCCAAGGTGGTCGGGTCGATCTCGCCCACGCGCACCTCGCCTGCGCTTGGGCGAACATCGCCGTAGATCAGCTTTGCCAGCGTGGTCTTGCCCGCGCCGCTCTCGCCGCGGATGGCCAGCGTGCGCCCGAAGGGGATGGTAAGGGTCACGCCTTCGATGATGGGGTAGCCATCATCATAGGCGAAGCTCACATCGCGCAGCTCGATGGCGGGACACGCGGGCAGCATCGCTTCTGTGTGCTGTTCGTGCGGGCTGGAGTCCGACCTCGGCGCTAGGCGCGTTTCATCCGGCGAATGCGGTGCGGCAGCGTCATGTGCGCCCGTTCGATCAGGTGTTCCGCTCATGGCGTTCAGCCGTTCCAGCGCTCCGCGCTGCGCTATATAGCTTTGAGCCGCATCCGGCAGGGGCGCTAGCGCCTCCATCAGCGGGAACAGGCACAACACGAAGGCAGCCATCCAGTTCGGCGGATAGGCGGGTGCGTTCTCGGAGCCGGTAGCGGCGATGGTGGCGAGCAGGGAAGAGCCGCTCGCGCCATCGCAGAACACGCAGCTGGCCCATACAAGGACGCCGATCGTGCACAGGCAGAAGAGGACCTGGGTCGCCAGGCGCAAGCGCCGGTCGAAGGCGCGCACGGATGCGCGGGCGTCATCGCGAATGCGCAGGTGGTCGTCCAAGCGATGCAGGTAGTCGTCATGCCGACCGGAGAGCATCCAGTCGGCAAGCCCCAGCACATCGTCGGTCAGCTCGTCGTAGAGGTGCGCTTGCGCGTTGGCGGCGGCCATGATGCGGGCGCGCGATGCGGTGGCCGAGACGAGCGGTGCCACCACGGCTGCCAGCACGAGCGTGGCTGCCATGATGGCAAGCAGCTGCCAGGACAGTGCGCCGCAGCCAGCCAGGACCGCCGCAGTCAACAGCCACGCGCACACAAGCGGCAGCGCTCCTCGCAGGATCAGGTCCTGCACATGTCCGATGTCGTCGGTCAAGAGCGCCAACACCTGCCCCAGCGTGGTCTGACCCGCACCATCACCCAGCGCGCTCGTACGCCGCGCCAGCACCAGGTACAGCTTGCGGCGCATCTCGCTCATCATGCGGAACACCCAATCGTGGCTGGACAGGCGCTCGCCATAGCGCATGAGCGGCTTACCGATGCCGAAGATGCGCACGAACAGGGACGGCACATGCAGCGCCAGCACCGTGAGCGGCACCGCAGCGGCCAGCGATATCATGTAGCCCGACGTGAACATGAGGGCGCAGGCGAAGAGCGACGTGACAACGCCCAGCACGATGGCCAGCGCGAGCGCTTTACCGTAGCGGCGAAGGTAGGGGCGTACCCATTCATCGCGAGGTCGGCTCATAGCTGCACCACCTCGCTCACATGCGGTAGCCATGCGTCGTCGTGCATGGCTACCACCACGGTCTTGCCTCGCATGAGCGGGAGCAACCTGGCGATCAGGTCCTGCGCGGTCTGGGCATCCAGATGCGCGGTGGGCTCGTCCAGTAACCAAAGGTCGCGCGCAGGGTCCAGCAGAGCCCGCGCCACAGCCACACGATGCGCCTGTCCACCCGACAGTGGCCGTCCCGCATCGCCGATGATGGTATCCAGACCCTCGGGCAGCTGCGCCAGCAGACCATCAAGCCCAACGCGCACAATGGCATCCCGCACGGCCGCCTCGTTCGCATTGGGTCGATAGAACGCAATGTTGTCGCGCAGGCTCGCGCGGAAGAGGTAGGGCGCCTGCGGGATGTAGGCCACGTGCCGCATCCGATCCGCTTGCGAGAAGCCTGCAAGCTGGGCGAGCAGCGTGGTCTTGCCCGACCCGCTCGGGCCCATGATGCCGATGATGCCCGGCTCTGCGATCAACTGCTCGACCCGCGCACGCGCATGCTCGAAGCGCTCGGAGACACACGCACGCGCATCGGCATCCTTTGCGGGCGTCCCAGCGCGGTCCACGATGCTCCTGATCGACGTCAGTGCCGCCGTGCCGTCGAGTGTGGCATGGTAGTCCTCGCCGTATTCGCGGATAGGCTTGAAGAACTCCGGCACCAGCATCAGCGAGGCGAGCGCCGGGAAGAAGGCAACGGCACCATCCACCAGACGAAAGCCCAGCATGATGGCCACGCCTGCCAAGCACAAGGTGGCGAACAGGTCCAGCACGGTGGTGGACAGCATGGCGATGCGCAGTGTCTTCATAGTCAGTTCCCGGAATCGCTCCGATACGGCGAAGATCCGTTCCGCGAACGCTCGTGTCGCACCGAAGGCGTTCAAGGTCCCTACGCCAGAAGCGATGTCCACGAAGCTCGCCGACAGCCGTTCGAATTGCGCGTAGCGCCGCCGCGCCTCGGCACCGGCGCTCTGCCCGATCAGGCGCATGAGCAGCATGGTGAACGGGTAGCAGCATAGCGCTATCAGCCCGCTCACCCAGTCAAGCCAGAACAGGCATGCCAGCACCACCAGCGGGATGACCACCACGTTGGCCATTTTTGGGATCAGGATGCGCACGAGGTCCTCCACTGCGTCCACGCCCTCCACGGCATCGGCGGCGCAGGCGGCGCTGCCCTGTTCGTGCACGAGTGTGGGACCACCGCGCCAGAGCGCCTCCAAGAACTGCTGGCGAAGGTTCTTGGAGGTGCGGCGCGCGAAGGCATCCATCAGGGCTTCCTCGCCGTTGCTCAGCGCCGCCCTCCCTATGAAGCAGATGGCGAACAGCGCTATCCGGACGGCTTGGCCGCTCAGGCCCTCACCGTTCCAAAGCCCCACGATGGCTTGTGCCAGCCCGATGGCCTGCCCTGTGCAGAGCGCACCGAGCCCTACCGCGAACGCGCAGGCGATCGCGAGCATCCGCTTGGCTCCATCAACCTCAAGAAGACCTGCCACTGCGCTCCTTATCCTTCAGCGCCTCGCAGGGCGCATTCCTGACAGGATTCTAAACCAATAGGCCGCCAACATTATCCAAAGCGTTACGCTGCCGCGCCAGCCTGTGCGTTACAATCGGGACGGCAAGGAAGGAAGGGTGAGATATGGACCTGTTCGCTGATCAAGTGCTCATGTCACGGATCCAGTTCGCGCTCACGGCCGGATACCATTTCATATTCGTGCCGTTGACCATCGGCATCGGTCTTCTGATGTCCATCTTCGTGACGCGAGCCAATCGTACGAAACGTCCCGAAGACGACGCGCTGGCGCGCATGTGGGTGAAGATATACACCGCATCGTTCGCCATCGGCGTGGCCACGGGCATCACTATGGAGTTCTCGTTCGGCACGAATTGGGCGAACTACTCCCGGTTCGTGGGCGACATCTTCGGCGCACCTTTGGCAGCCGAGGCCCTGTTCGCCTTCTTCTTGGAATCCATCTTCCTTGGTATCGTCATCTTCGGGCGCGGCAAGGTACGCCCGGGCTTCTATGTGGCATCGGCGTGGCTGACCTTCGCGGGATCGGCCCTATCGGCGCTATGGATCCTCATCGCCAATTCCTGGATGCAAACGCCTGCTGGAGCCGAGCTTTCCGCTGACGGCTCGCAAGCGGTCATCACCGATTTCTTTGCTGCGGCGTTCAATCCCTCCACCCTGCCGCGCTACGGGCACACGGTGCTCGCGGTGCTGGTGATGGGTGCGTTCTTTATGATGGCTGTGGCAGCGTGGTACCTGCTGAAGAAGAAGCATGGGGCCGCGGCGCGCACCATGCTCATGACCGGCGCGGTGGTGGGCGTGCTGTCCACAGCGGGGCTTCTGGTGTTCGCGCATGCCTCCGCGGTGGAGGTGTGGGAAGAGCAGCCCACGAAGCTTGCCATGATGGAGGGCATGTATGAGACCGAAGTGCCCGGTTTGGCGGCGGTGGGCATCGTGGATGAGGCCGCGCAAGAGATAACAGCACTCTCCGTTCCCGGCGGCACCAGCTTCTTGGCCACCGGTACCTGGGATACCGAATACCCGGGCTTGAACGATCTGGCTGCCACCGAGAAGTATGGCGATATCGTGGTGGAGGACATGCCGGTGAACTTCGTGTTCCAGACCTATCATCTTATGGTGGCCGGCTTCGGTCTGATCTGCATATGCTTGGCGCTGGCGCTCATCTTCGGGCGCAAGAAGGGCAACATCCAGAACATGCGGTGGCTGCAATGGCTGTTGGTCATCTCTCCTATCTTCCCGTTTTTGGCCATCCAGACCGGCTGGCTGACCGCTGAGGTGGGCCGTCAGCCCTATGTGGTGTATCCCAGCACTACGGGTCCCGATGGTGTTTACATGCTGACGAATACAGGTACGAGCGTATCCGTGCAGCCCTTCGAGCTGGTCATCACTTTGGTACTGTTCTTCGCGGTGTACCTGCTGCTGTTCGTGGGCTGGGCGCGCGTGATCGGCCGCTTCATCAAGGAGGGCCCGGTTGCAGGCGCGCCAGATGGCGACACATCGGATGCGGGCATCGTCTCTGCAAGTTCGCCCGAGAAAGAGGATGCGCTCGTCGTCGAAGAGATGGCGCTGGAAGGGGGTGAGCGGTGATGGAGTTGGCCGTGCTGTGGTACTTCCTGGTGTTCTTGCTCATAGCCGGGTACTTTATCCTTGATGGATTCGATCTGGGCGCTGGCGTGCTCTATCCCTTCATCGCGAAGGGTGAGCGCGAACAGGCCATCGTGCGCCGAGCCTTGGGTCCGGTGTGGGACGGCAACGAGGTGTGGCTGCTCACGGCGGGAGGCGCGCTGTTCGCGGCGTTCCCCGATGCGTACGCCACCACGTTCAGTGGTTTTTATCTGGCCATCATGCTGGTGCTGTTCGCCCTGATCGTGCGTGCGGTGTCCTTCGAGTTCTGGGCGGGCGAAGGGTCGTGGCGTCCGGTATGGAACGTGTGCTTCTTCGTGGGGTCGCTCTTGCCAGCGCTGTTGTTCGGGGTAGCGGCAGGCAACGTCATCGCAGGCATCCCCATGGATGCACAGGGCAATTACAGCGGTGTGCCGCTGCTCGGGCTGATCTCGCCGTTCACGTTGCTGTGCGGTGTGTTCAGCCTGGTCATGTTCATCGCGGCGGGTGCGTGTTGGCTGGCGTTGAAGGCGCCGGTGGGCACGCCGTTGCAACAGCGGGCAGCCAAGCTGCGCCTGCCTTCCCAGCTTGCATCAGTGGTCATCTTCCTCTTGCTGAGCGGTTGGGTGCTGGGCATCATGGGCACCGATGGCATGCCGGATGATCTGATCCTTGTGCGCTGGTTGCTGGCGCTTCTGGTGCTGGTGTGCCTGGTCTATGGCATCGTGCTGGACCGTCAGGCCAGCACGCGGGCCGATCTGTGGAGCTTCCTCTGCCAGAGCGGAGCGGCGGGCGCGGTAGTGTTCTTGGGCGCATGCAGCCTGTTCCCGGTGCTGGTAAACGCGTCAGCCGACAGCGTGGGCGCACCCATCACGCTCATGACCGCAGGCGCCAGCGAGCTGTCGCTGTTCTGCATGACGGTCATCCTGTGCATCGGATTGCCGCTCGTGCTGGTCTATCACGTCATCATCTATCGTACGTTCCGCGGACGGGTGAGCGACGCTGATCTTGAGCCGGAGATGGCAGGACAAGGTTGAGCGAGGTCGGGTACAACCGGCTGAAGGTGCTCTTGGCGTTGGTGATCGCGGTCCAGGTGGTCGCGATCGCTTGCATCTCGTGTACCCGGTTCGCGCCCGCCGACCCTATGGGCGCTTCGACCGAGGCGGCGCCCGCGGATCAGTTGGAGGTGGCCGATCAGGAAGCCACTGCCATCTCGCTCACGGTCACGTTCGCGGGCGACTGCACCTTGGGCACCGACGAGGCGTTTGACCCTTCCACCAGCTTCAACGCGAAGTTCTCATCGGTGGGCGACCCATCGTGGTTCTTGGCGAACGTGGAGCCCATCTTTGCGGCGGATGACCTGACCATTGTGAATATGGAGGGCACGCTGACCGAGGTCACCACGCGCCAGGACAAGACCTTCGCCTTCAAGGGCGATGCGTCCTATGCGCAGGTGTTCAGCACGTCCAGCGTGGAAGCGGCCAGCATGGCGAACAACCATTCCAAGGACTATGGCGAGCAAAGCTATACGGACACCATCGCGGCGGTGGAGGATGTTGGCGTGCAGACCTTCGGCTACGATCGCATCGCGTATATGGACGTGAAGGGCGTGAAGGTGGCCTTGATCGGCGCGTACGAGCTTGCCGAGCACGAGGGCATCGAGGCGGAGGTGACGGCGCGCATCGGCCAGGCACGGGATGCCGGGGCCCAGCTGGTACTGGTCTATTACCATTGGGGCATCGAACGTGAATACGTTCCGAACGCCACGCAGATAACGCTGGCCCATGCGGCCATCGACGCGGGCGCCGATCTGGTGGTGGGGTCGCACCCTCATGTCATACAGGGGTGGGAAGTCTACAACGGGCGCTATATCGTCTACAGCTTGGGTAACTTCTGCTTCGGGGGCAATTCGGGGCCGTCGGACATGGATTGCATGATGTTCCAGCAGACCTTCACGGTGACCGGCGATGATGTGGCCAAAGATGACGATGTCGAGTTCATCGCGTGCAGCATATCCAGCGTTTCTGGCTACAACAACTACCAGCCCACGCCCGTGTCGGGTTCTGAGAAGGAACGCATTAACGCGAAGATACAGCAGTCCACCGACGCTATCGCGGCGGCGGTGACATGAGGGTGCGGTCGATGAGGCGCTCATGAAGGTGCTCGGCTATCTTGGCGCGCACAAAGCCGCGGTGGTGGTATGCGTGCTGCTGTTGGTGGGCGCGGTGTTCTGCGACCTGGCCCTTCCGAATCTCACCTCGAACATCGTGGATGTGGGCATACAGCAATCGGGTGTCGAGCATGTGGCCACCGACGAGCTGACGGCGGGTACCTATCAGACCATCCGTGACTATCTGAGCGAAGATGACCGCGCGCTCTTCGAGGATGCGTATGTGCCCGCGGGCCAGGATCGCTATGCGCTCACCGAGAATGGGCGGGCGCACATCGGGCAGCTCGATGCCATCATGACCGCGCCGCTCGCGGAAGCCTATGGACTTTCCAGCGGTGCTGATGACCCGTTGGTGGCGCAGAGCGCCATCGCGGCGGCGCTGCGGGAGTACGCGGCGCTCGGCTACGATCTGTTCGCCATGCAGATGCGCTATCTGATCGCAACGGGCGCGGCCATGCTCGGCTTGGCAGCGTGCAGCATGGTGCTCAACGTGGCGGTGGGATTGGTGGCCTCGCGCACGGGGGCGGGTATCGGACGTGATCTGCGCCGTCGGCTGTTCTCGAAGGTCGTGCGCTTCTCCGATGCCGAGATCGGCCGCTTCTCCGCAGCGTCGCTGATAACGCGCGGCACCAACGATATCCAGCTCATCCAGATGGTATCCATCATGCTGCTGCGCATGGTGCTCTATGCGCCCCTGATCGCTATCGGCGGCATCATCATGGTGTTGGCCACCAATGCGGCGCTGGGGTGGATCATCGTGGTGGCCATCGTTGCAGTCGCCCTCGTCATCGGCGTGCTGTTCCGCTTCACGCTACCGAAGTTCAAGATCATGCAGAAGCTGATCGACAAGGTGAACCTGATCGCGCGCGAGATGCTCTCCGGCATCGCAGTGGTGCGTGCCTTCGATCGCCAGGCGTTCGAGCAGCAGCGCTTCGATAGCGCTTCGACGGAGCTGATGCGCACGCAGCTGTTCACCAACCGTGCCATGAGTTTCATGATGCCCGCCATGATGTTGATCATGAACCTCACCAGCGTGGCCATCGTGTGGTTCGGTGGCCTGCTGGTGGGCGAGGGCACGCTGCAGACTGGTGACCTCATCGCGTTCATCACGTATTCGATGGTCATCATCATGGGATTCTTGATGATCGGCATGGTGTCCATCATGCTGCCGCGCGCCGATGTGGCGGCGGGCCGCATCAACGAGGTGCTGGCGTGCGAGCCTTCCATCGAAGATCCCGAAGATCCCGAAAAGCTCCAAACCGCCCCAAGGGCTGAAGCGACGCGCCCGCGCGGGGCGGATGGCGTTGCCGGTGGTGCCGGTCCGTCTGTCAGGGGCCCTGCGGGTGCGCGGATCGAGTTTCGGGCGGTGTCGTTCCGCTACGACGAGACGAGTGAATATGCGCTGCGCGACGTTTCCTTCACGGCTGAGCCGGGCACGACGCTCGCCATTGTGGGGCCTACCGGTTCGGGCAAGTCCACCATCATGAAGCTTGCCGAGCGCTTCTACGATGTCACGGAGGGCGCGGTGTTGGTGGATGGGGTGGACGTGCGCGATATGCGGCAGGCGGATGTGCGGGCCACCTTCGGCTATGTTCCGCAGAAGGCGTTCCTGTTCTCGGGGACCATCGACTCGAACGTGGCCTATGTCGACGAGGGGATGCCCGAAGCGCGCGTGCAGCGTGCGCTTCAGGTGGCACAGGCTTCCGCGTTCGTGGATGCGCGCGCTGAAGGAGTGGAAGCGCCCATCTCGCAAGGCGGCACCAACGTCTCAGGAGGTCAGCGGCAACGGCTTGCCATCGCGCGGGCGCTGGCAACGGATGCGCGCGCCTTTCTCTTCGATGATTCGTTCTCGGCGCTCGACTACAAGACCGATGCGCAGGTGCGCGCGGCCCTGCGCGAGCAGGTGGAAGGCGTCACCTGCATCATCGTGGCGCAGCGCATCGCCACGGTCATGACGGCCGAGCGTATCGTGGTGCTCGACGAGGGCCGCGTGGTCGGTCAGGGCACCCACGAACAGCTGATGCGCACGTGCTCCGAATATCGAGAGATCGCGCTCTCGCAGCTCTCGGAGACCGAGCTTGGGCTGAGCGGTGATGCGGCATGAGCATGACCGGCATGAACGGCACGAACCATCCCTGCGCGGTGGATTCCGAAGTGGTGATGGTGTGCGATGCGGCCTTCGATCGGTTGACCAGCCAAGAGCGCGCCCAGCATCGGCGCGCTCGCGCGCAAGCGGCCAAGGAAGCTGGCGGACCGGCGCGAAAGGACGATCGACGCCCTCGCGGCGGTCCGGGCCCCGGCCATGGAGGCCCTGGTCCTGCGGCCATGCACGCAGGCGAGAAGGCGGCCGACCTTCGCGGCACCCTGCGCAAGATGATCGCCTTCATGGGACAGTTCAAGCTGCATATCATTGTGGTGCTCATCTTCGCCATCGGCTCCACCCTGTTCAACATCGTGGGACCGAAGGTGCTTTCCGAGGCTACCACGGCGCTGTTCGAGGGGGTGGTGGGCACCATCGGCGGCACCGGCAGCATTGACTATGCGCTCATCGGGCGCATCTTGGTGGTAACGCTTGCGCTGTACGGGCTCTCGGCGGTCTGCTCGTGGGTGCAGAGCTGGACGATGACCTACGTATCGCAGCAGACCTGCTACCGCTTGCGCGCCGCCATCGCGCACAAGATAGACCGCATGCCGTTCGGCTACTTCGAGAAGAACTCCATCGGCGACACGCTCTCGCGCATCACCAACGATGTGGACACGCTGGGTCAAAGCCTCAATCAGGGTGTCACGCAGATGATCACCTCGGCGGTCACCATCGTGGGCGTCATCGCCATGATGCTGTCCATCAACTGGCTGATGACGCTGATAACGCTGATCATGGTGCCGGTGTCGCTGGTGCTGGTCATGGTGGTGGTGCGTCTGTCGCAGAAGCACTTCTTCGCGCAGCAGCGCCTGCTGGGTCAGGTGAACGCGCAGGCCGAAGAGACGTTCTCGGGGCATGCGGTGGTGAAGGCGTACGGCCAGGAGGACGAGACGATCCGCCTGTACAACCAGGCCAACGATGCGCTCTACGAGGCCGGATGGAAGTCGCAGTTCCTCTCGGGCCTGATGCAGCCGGTCATGAGCTTTGTGGGGAATTTGGGCTATGTGGCGGTGGCGGTGGCAGGAGCGCTGCTGGCCGTTCGTGGGACCATCACGGTGGGTGACATTCAAGCGTTCATTCAGTACGTGAAGAACTTCACGCAACCCATCACGCAGCTTGCGCAGGTGAGCAACGTGCTCCAGCAGATGGCTGCTGCGGCCGAGCGCATCTTCGCGTTCATCGACCAGCCCGAGCTGGCGGGCGAGGACGTGCGCGCCGATGCTGCCAGCGCGTGCTGCGACGTGACCTTCGACCACGTGCGCTTCGGCTATGATGCCAGCGATCCGGTCATCAACGATTTCTCCGCCACGGTGCGTGAAGGTCAGACCGTTGCCATCGTAGGGCCTACGGGCGCGGGCAAGACCACCATGGTGAAGCTGCTTATGCGCTTTTACGACGTGGATGCGGGCGTCATCCGCTTGGGCGGCACCGATATCCGCGATTTCGCGCGCGCCGATCTGCGTAGCTCGTTCGCCATGGTGTTGCAGGACGCGTGGCTGTTCAAGGGCACCATTCGTGAGAACATCCGCTATGGCAAGCTGGATGCTTCCGATGCCGAGGTGGAGCGAGCGGCTCAGGGCGCCTGCGCGCACCATTTCATCACCACACTGCCAGGTGGCTACGATTTCGAGATCAACGAGGACGCCAGCAACATCAGTCAGGGCCAGCGCCAGCTGCTCACCATCGCCCGTGCGCTCTTGGCCGATCGGCGCATGCTCATCTTAGACGAGGCCACTAGTTCGGTGGACACGCGCACCGAAGCGCGCATCCAACAGGCCATGGATAACCTGATGGCGGGGCGCACCTCCTTCGTCATCGCACATCGGCTCTCCACCATCAAGAGCGCTGATCTGATCCTGGTCATGCATCATGGCGATATCGTGGAGCAGGGCACGCACGATCAGCTGCTCTCAGCAGGCGGCTTCTATGCGGAGTTGTATAATTCTCAGTTCGCAGACTTCGACGAGGCGGAGGATGAAGGTGTTTAGAGAGCGCCGCCAGATGGCCGACATGTACCGGATGCAACCGACGGAATGCGCGTCGGTCTGCGACCAGACGACTCTGTTGCCTGCTGGCGTGGTGCGCGTCTGTCAGGAAGCGCTGGCGGCCGAGCGCCTGGTGCCTGCCCGGCTTCAGCATCTGCATGGCGATGCGCCCGGTAAGGTCACCATCGCTGCATTCGATTTCGATGGCACCTGCATCAACGGCTCGTCGCCCAAGAAGCTGGTGGACGCGCTGGGGCGCAGCGGACGCTTGTCGCTGTGGAAGCTGTTCCGCATCGGCTGCTGGGGCCTGGCCTACAAGCTGAACCTGCCCAAGGATGCCGAGGGCGTGCGCACGCGCGTGTTCAGCGCTTTCAAGGGCGATCCGGCGGCGCAGGTGAACGCATTCCTCTGCCGCTTCTTTCACAAGCGCATCGAACCGCTCTACCGTGCGGATGCCGATGCGACTATGCTGGCACAACTTGAGGCTGGACATGCGGTAGTGCTGGTGTCGGCATCGTTCGAGCGTATGAGCGCGGCTGCCATGGTGGATCATCCTATCGAATTCGCGCTGGCCAGCCGCATGAGGATCGACGCTGCGGGCAACTATACCGATCAGCTTGATGGATTGGCTACGGAAGGCCCGGAGAAGGTGCTGGTGTTGGAACAGTTTGCAGACCGGTACTTCGGCGCGGGGAAGTGGGAGCTGGGCTGGGCGTATGGCGACCATTTCAGTGATGTGCCCATGCTGCAAGCTGCGGTACATCCCTGCGCAGTCACGCCCGACAACAAGCTGCGCCGCTATGCGGAAGAGCACGGGTGGGACATCCTGGAGTGGTCCTGATCGTCAGAACGGCAGAGCGGTGCCTCGTCCTTAGATGCTCTTTTGGATGTCTCATAGATGCCCATAACCTGAAAATTACCTGAAATATCATGTGCTGATATGCCGTTCGCACCCGCCGAATGGCATCTCGCCGCTTCGCGCGTATCATCTTAACTGGATTATCCTGATTTTCGAGCAGAAGGGGACCATGGATCTTCAGAAACAGGCATGCATCGTCGACTCCATTCATGACACATTGAACGATTTCGTAGGGCAACGCATCAAGGTGCGCGCCAATATGGGACGCAGCAAGATCGTCGAGACCGAAGGCACGCTCACGCAGGTGCATCCGCGCCTGTTCATCATGGAGGTTGAGCGCAAGCGTGGTCGCACAGCGCGTCAGTCCTACCAGTATGCCGATGTCCTGACGGGCATGGTGGAGCTGTCTCAAGATGGCGAACCGCTCTTCGGCACGTTCGTCGACGATGCGCAGGCAGAGCCGCAGCCGATGAACCTCGGCCTGTTCGAGGACGAGGAACGCGTCTTGGCGTAAGCCCGCTTGGTAGCGTGCGAATTGTTCCTGCAGTTCGGTCGCTGCACCTTCTTATATGCGCAAGATGGACGACCCTGCTTCGTGCGGGGTCGTTCTTGTTTTGACGGCAGGGCACGGGCTGACAGTATGGCCTTGTGATATATGCGGGTCATGCGATGTGTCTTTACAGGCGCTCTTCCAGGCGCTAGAATCGTTATTGAACAGAGTGTTGATTTATATACGCAGCGTTGAAAAGGTGCGGATGACAACAGCGATGGCAGCTCCGGTGGCGGTGCCGTGCGAAGAGGTCGATCGGCGCATCACACGATCGAGACGAGCTCTGCGCAACGCGCTCATCGAACTGGCGACTGAGCGGGGAATGGACGGGTTCACCGTCAACGACCTGTGCGAGCGGGCCGATCTGAACCGCGGCACGTTCTACAACCACTTCAAAGGGAAGGACGACCTTGCGCTGTCCTTGCAAACGGAGTTCATGGACGAGATCGGACGGTTCCGCGATCGCATGCAAGAGCTCACATTGATGGACCTGGCGAAGACCACTGTGACGAAGCGGCCGCTTCCCGTGCTGGTCGAGCTGTTCGACTACCTGCGCGAACAGAGCGATCTGCTGGGCGCCATGCTGGGGCCTGCGGGCGATGCGAAGTTCTCCCAGCAGTTGCGCGACGGTCTGTGTGCCGATCTCATCTGGGGGCTCCTGCACGAACGCTATCGGCGCGAGCCTACCCCCTTCGTGGAATACTACATCGCGTTCTATTCGGCGGCCTACCTCGGCGTCATCACGCGCTGGCTGAAAACAGGCATGCGCGAGAGCTCTGAGGACATGGCGCGCATCGCCATGCGGCTGCTGCTCATCAAGCCCGGCGAATCCCTCACGGTCTAGCATCCAGGAGTAACCATGGAAGAACAGAAGGCAGAACGGAACAAGCATATCGGCATCGATGTCGGCTCCACCACGGTGAAGCTGGCGGTGCTCGACGATAACGACGCCGTCCTTTGGTCGGTCTACCAGCGCCATCACGCCGACGTGCGCGCCACCATCGTGGACGTGCTGCGCCAGGCGGCAGCGGCCTTCCCCGACGAGCCCATGACGATCGCCATCACAGGATCGGGCGGCCTGCTGCTGTCCCAGTGGTTGGGCATTGCCTTCGTACAGGAGGTCATCGCGTCCAAAACGGCGGTGGAGACCTTCATCCCGCGCACCGACGTTGCTATCGAGCTGGGTGGCGAAGATGCCAAGATCATCTACTTCGACAACGGCATCGAGCAGCGCATGAACGGCACGTGCGCCGGTGGCACGGGCGCGTTCATCGACCAGATGGCGGCGCTGCTGGATACGGATGCGGGCGGTCTGAACGAGCTGGCGAAGACGCATACAACCATCTATCCCATCGCCAGCCGCTGCGGCGTGTTCGCGAAGACCGATGTGCAGCCGCTGTTGAACGAGGGTGCGCGCAAGGAGGACATCGCCGCGTCCATCTTCCAGTCGGTGGTCACGCAGACCATATCGGGCTTGGCATGCGGGCGGCCCATCCGCGGCAACGTGGCATTTTTGGGCGGTCCGCTCCAATACCTGCCCGAGCTGCGCGAGCGCTTCTATGAGACGCTGGGGCTGACCGAGGACGCTATCATCGTGCCCGAGGATGCGCATCTGTTCGTGGCGTCGGGCTGCGCGCTGGCCGGTGCGGCCGACAGCGCGAAGGCCGAGCGCATCGAAGAGGTGTTGGGACGCCTTGAGAACTTGGGCGACATACAGGGCAGCGAAGTGGTGCGCTTGACCCCTCTGTTCGCCAATGACGAGGACTATGCCACCTTTAAGGCGCGCCACGATGCCGAATGTGTGCGCCGCGGCAGCCTGGAAGCGTATCGGGGATGCGCCTTCTTGGGCATCGACGCTGGTTCCACCACGTTCAAAGCGGCGCTTATCGGGCGCGATGGCGAGCTGCTCTGGTCAACCTACGCGTCCAACAAGGGCGATGTGCTGGGATGCGCGAAAGCGGCCATGGCTGGGCTCTACGCGGCACTGCCGACCGATGAGGCGGGTCATCCCCTCGTGACCATCGGGCATGCTACGGTCACCGGATATGGTGAAGGGCTGCTGCTCGAAGCGCTGCGCGTCGATTCGGGCGAGATCGAGACGGTGGCGCATCTGCGCGGTGCGCAGGAAATGCTGCCGGGCGTCGAGTTCATCTTGGACATCGGCGGCCAGGACATGAAGTGCTTGCGCGTGAAGGATGGCGTGATCGACCACATCATGCTGAACGAGGCATGCAGCTCGGGTTGCGGCAGCTTCATCGAGAGCTTCGCTAGTGGCCTCGACCTGGACGTGGCCGACTTCGCGCAGACTGCCATCCAGGCCACAGCGCCGGTCGATCTAGGAAGCCGCTGTACGGTGTTCATGAACAGCCGCGTGAAGCAGGCGCAGAAGGAAGGTGCCACGGTGGGCGACATCGCGGCGGGTCTGGCGCTGTCGGTCATCAAGAACGCGCTGTTCAAAGTCATCAAGATACGCGACCCGCACGATGTGGGGACGAAGGTTATCGTGCAGGGCGGCACCTTCTTGAACGATGCGGTGCTGCGCGCCTTCGAGCAGCTGGCGGGCGTGGATGCCGTGCGCCCCGACATCGCGGGCAACATGGGGGCGTTCGGCGCCGCTTTGCTGGCGCGCGACAGATACGCAAGCGCGGGGAGGGGTGAAGATGTTGGGCGAGGTTCGCTTGAAGCCAAAGCGCCCGAGAAATCCACTTCTGCAAACCTTTCTTCCGCAGAAGTTAGTTCGAGGGCGCGACGCGTCGAGCCCAACACTCCGCCTTCTCCGCGCTCGACGCTGCTGTCGCTGGAGGAGATCCACGCGCTCGAACCGACGCATCGCACGGTGCGCTGCAAGGGCTGCGCGAACAGCTGCCTGCTCACGGTGAACGACTTCGGGGTGGATGCGGATACGGGCAAGCACCGCCGCTTCATCACCGGCAACCGCTGCGAGAAGGGCGAGAGCCTGGGCAGCGCCGCACCGTCATCGGAGGTGCCGAACCTCTTCGCATGGAAGAGCGATCGGCTCTTCAAGCACTACGAGCCGCTTGCCGAAGAGGACGCCCCGCGCGGCACCGTGGGCATGCCGCGCGCGCTCAACATGTACGAGAACTACCCGTTCTGGTTCACCTTCTTCACGAAGCTGGGATACCGGGTGGTGCTTTCCGACCCCTCAACGAAGAAGACCTACGAGGCGGGTATCGAATCCATGCCGTCGGAGAGCGTCTGCTATCCGGCGAAGCTGTCCCACGGGCACATCATGAACCTGCTCGAGAAGCGCCCGGACTTCATCTGGATGCCGTGCAGCAAATGGGAGCGCCAGGAAGACGACACGGCGGGCAATCACTTCAACTGCCCCATCGTGGCCAGCTACCCTGAGGCGCTGCGCCTCAACATCGACGAGCTGCGCGACAGCAGTGTGGCCTTCGTCGCGCCCTGGCTTCCCTACGACAACAAGGAGAAGCTGAAGGAGCGTCTGTGGGCCGAGCTTGGCACCACCCTCCGCGATCAGGTGGGATCGAAGGGCCCGGCGCTCACGCGCGCCCAGGTGGAGGCGGCCGTGGATGCCGCTTGGGAAGAGGACGAGACATTCAAGCGCGACGTGCGCCGCGCGGGCACCGAGACGCTGGCCTGGATGGAGCGCACGGGCACCCATGGCATCGTGCTGGCGGGGCGCCCCTACCATCAGGATCCCGAGATCAACCATGCCATCCCCGAGCTGTTGCAGAGCTTCGGGCTGGCGGTCCTGACCGAGGATTCAGTGGCGCATCTGGGACAGTTGGAGCGTCCGATCCGCGTGGTGGATCAATGGATGTACCATACGCGCCTCTATGCGGCGGCCAAGGTGGTCACGCAGCGGCGCGACTTGGATATGATCCAGCTGAATAGCTTCGGCTGCGGTCTGGACGCGCTGACCACCGACCAGGTGCAAGAGGTGCTGGAGGCGGCGGGCAAGGTCTACACCGTGCTGAAGATCGATGAGGTGTCGAACCTGGGGGCGGCACGCATCCGTGTGCGCAGCTTGCTGGCAGCGTTGAAGGACCAGGCCGATCGTGAGGCGGAAGCTGCTGCGGATGCGGCGGCGGCTGCCCGGCCTTGCCCGGCGGCCTGCATTGCCGATATCGGCGTGGATGCGCTGGTGCCCGAGAGCTTCACCCAGAAGGCCGACGGCGTGGTGGCATCCGAGCTGGAGCAGCGCGCCAGCGTCTCCACCGAGTTCGAGCGCGCGCAGTTCACCGAGCAGATGAAGGAGGAAGGCTACACCATCCTCGCGCCGCAGATGGCGCCGTACCACTTCGAGCTGCTCGTGCCCATCTTCCATCGCTTCGGCTACAACGTGGAGCTGCTGCCGTCGGTGGACACCGGGGCGGTGGATGCGGGCCTGAAATACGTGAACAACGACATCTGCTATCCATCCATCCTGGTGACCGGCCAGATCATGGAAGCGGTTATGAGCGGACGCTACGACACCGACAAGCTGGCGGTCCTGATCACCCAGACCGGTGGCGGCTGTCGCGCGACCAACTACATCTCGCTGATCCGCAAAGCGCTGAAGGCGGCGGGCCTGTCCCACATCCCGGTCATCGCTATCTCGTTCAAGGACCTCGGCGAAGAGAACCCCGGCTTCACCATCACGCCCAAGATGCTCTATCAGGCCATCTTCGCGCTGCAATACGGCGACCTGCTGATGATGTGTCTGTATCGCACGCGCCCCTACGAGGCCGAACCGGGCAGCGCCACGCGTCTGTTCGACCATTGGATGGCCGCTTGCAGCGACCAGCTGGCGCGCGGGGTGAGGATGGGCGAGTTCAAGCGCACGGTACGCCGCATCGTGGACGATTTCGACACGCTGCCGCTCGTGGGCGAGGGCACCAAGCCGCGTGTGGGTGTGGTGGGCGAGATCTTAGTGAAGTTCCATCCCACCGCCAACAACCAGATCGTCGATCAGATCGAGGCCGAGGGCTGCGAAGCGGTGGTGCCGGGCCTCATCGAGTTCTTCCTGTTCGGCATCGCTGGCGGCATCTTCCAGCGGCAGATCGGCAAGTCGGCGAAGAGCGCGCTGGGAAGCCGCATTGGGCTGGCCGCCATCGCGAAGCTGCGCCGCCCGGTGACCGAGGCGCTGCGTCGCAGTCAGCGGTTCGAGCCTCCGGCCAATATCTACGAGCTGGCCGAATATGCCAGCGAGATCCTTAGCCTGTGCAATTCGATGGGCGAAGGATGGCTGCTCACGGCCGAGATGGTGGAGTTGATCCGTTCGGGATGCCCGAACATCGTGTGCACGCAGCCCTTCGCGTGCCTGCCGAACCATGTGGTGGGCAAGGCGGTCATCAAGGAGCTGCGGCGTCGCTATCCTGACAGCAACATCGTAGCGGTGGACTACGATCCGGGCGCTTCCGAGGTCAACCAGCTCAATCGCATCAAGCTGATGATCGCCGTGGCCAAGGCGAACCTGGCCGCCAAGGAAGGGCAGGCGCGCACCGCGCGGCTCGTGCACGCGCAGGGGATCGCTTCGGTCGCGCGCGTGGCCGATATGGAGATAGAAGAGGAATCCGTGGCGTGAGCCGTATGCATTTCGGCATAGCTATGCGCCTTCCCTTGCGCGACCTGCGGCTCTCAAAGCGCAACCTGATCTATCGGACCGGGCGCGGGCGCTACCTGTTCAAGGATGCGTGGCTGCGGGCCGACCGGAAGCTGTGGCCCGAGCATCGGCGGCGCTGCTTGCTGAACTACGATCTGTCCATGGCGTATTTCCGGCAGCTCTCGCTCGATGAGTTCGCTGCGGCGCTGGATCGTGTCCTGGCAACGTTTCCGCAGATGGAGCCAGTGGACGATCTGCGGCTTTACGACGGGGTGCAGGGCGTGTATATGATGGTGCTCGATAAGCACCGGCAGGTCTATGTGGGCAAGGCATGCGGCAAGCATGGCATCAAGCATCGCATCCTGCGCCATTGGCGCAACGCGGTACCCTTCGACCGTTTGCTCTCGGGCGAGCCTGAGGAATCCATCATGCCCATCGACGCCTTCCGCGCGCTGGACACCACGCGCATCTATGCGTGCGCCACCTCAGACGCCGGACCTCTTGAGCAGGCGCTGGTGGAGGCTGTGCCGCTGGCATTCAGCTTGAACCGCACGAAGGGCGGTGCGCTTGCGGGCGGCTTGCATGAGGCCATCCAGCACCGGCGCACGCGCGACCTGTTGGCAAGGACGGGGGAGTAGCTCGCATGGCGAAGGCGGGAAGGATCACCATCGTGCCCACGCCCATCGGCAATCTGGGCGATATCACGCTGCGCGCACTCGACGCGTTGCGCACGGCCGATGTGGTCTGCGCCGAGGATACCCGCGTGAGCGGTGGCCTTCTGGCAGCGCTTGGCATCTCCAAGCGCTTAGAGCGCCTGGACGAGAACGCGATGGGCTCCCGAGCGGCTGATGTGGTGGCGCGCGCGGCGGACGGCCAGCATATCGCCTATTGCACCGATGCCGGGATGCCGGGCGTATCCGATCCGGGCATGCGCCTGGTGGCAGCGGCGCGCGAGGCGGGCGTGGCCGTTGAGGTGCTGCCGGGCGCCAGTGCGGCCATTACGGCCTATGTTGCCAGTGGTACCGCCTGTTCGCGCTTCTACTTCGGCGGCTTCTTCCCGCGCAAGGCAGGTGAGCGCGAGCGCATGCTGGATAGCCTGCGCAGCTTGGATGCCGCGCTCGTGTTCTATGAGAGCCCGAATCGCCTTTGCGATGCGCTCGACACCATCGCGCGCGCTTATCCTATGCGGCAGGTGGCGGTGTGCCGCGAGCTGACGAAGCTGCATGAAGAGGTTGCGCGGGGCACTGCATCGCAGCTGCGCGCTCTGTTCGGCGAACGTGCGCGCGTCAAGGGCGAGATCGTGTTGGTCATCGACGCGCCCGATGCGGCCGAGCAGGAGCCGGATGCGCAGGCAGCGCAGGAGATGGCGCAGGCTGCAGCTGCGGCGGGGGCCAGCGCGAAGGATGTGCGCCGCATGCTGCAAGAGCAGGCAGGCCTTTCCCGCAACGCTGCCTACGAGCTGGCGCTGGAGGTGACCGGTGGCTCGCACGAGCGCAGTTGAGCTGCTGCACCTAGGCGGCTTTGAGGTGCACCTCGCGCGCAAGCGCATCAAGAATCTGCACCTGCGCGTGAAACCGCCCGACGGGCGCGTGGAGGTATCCGCTCCGCTGCGCATGCCTCTCGACCGTATCGAGGCGTTCATCTGTCAGAAGGCAGCGTGGATCCGCCGCCAGCAAGAGGCCATCGCCACCGCACCCATGTCGGCCGCCGAGAGCGCCACGCCGGAAGAGCAGGCGGCGTGGAAAGCGGTGGTCAGCGCATGCGTGCCGCCGCTCGTGGCCGCCTGGGAGCCCATCATGGGCGTGCGCGCCACCACGCTGGCGTACCGCAACATGAAGAGCCGCTGGGGCAGCTGCCAGCCGGCAACCGGGCGCATCTGCATCAACACACGCCTTGCGCTCTATCCGCCCGAATGCTTGGAGTACGTCGTGGTGCACGAGCTGTGCCATCTGCTGGAGCGCGGTCACGGTCCGCGCTTCCAAGCGCTCATGGATGCGTTCATGCCCGATTGGCGGGCTCGCCGCGCCAAGCTGCGCTGAATCGCTGACGCATCTGAGAAATCCTGGCGGCAAACGCGCCGATTTGTGCTATCGTGAACCCGTTCCATATTCCATGTGAATAGTCTGATGGATTCCACCTGCTCAGAGCCGCGCCCTATTCATGCGCATGCAGGTACGAACGAAGGGAACGTTGTGAAATTCTTCCTTGACACCGCCGATCTGAACGAGATCGAAGAGGCGGCCGCCTGGGGCGTGCTGGCTGGCGTCACCACCAATCCCACGCTCTATGCTCGCGTGGGCGGCAAGCTGGCCGACTTCGAGGACCACATCGGTCGCATCTGCGAAGTGGTGGGCCCCGATTGCCCCGTTTCTGCCGAGACCGTGGCCACCCGTCGCGACGAGATCGTCGATGACGGTCGCCGTCTGGCCGCCATCGCGCCCAACGTGGTGGTGAAGGTGCCCACCATGGTGGAGGGCCTGGCCGCCACGCGCACGCTGGCCGACGAGGGCATCCGCGTGAACATGACGCTGTGCTTCACGGTACCCCAAGCCATGCTGGCAGCCCGCAGCGGCGCGCGCTATCTCTCGCCGTTCATCGGTCGCTTCGACGATATCTCCGAGGATGGCATCGCGGAAGTGGCGCAGATCGTCCAGGCCATCGGCAACTACGATTTCACGGACAATACGGTCAACGGCGAGCGGATCGAGGTCATCGCGGCCAGCATCCGCAGCGCCAACCATGTGACCCAATGCGCGCTGATGGGGGCCGATGTGGCCACCGTGCCCTTCGGCGTGCTGCAGAAGATGGTGAAGCATCCGCTGACGACAGCGGGCATAGAAAGCTTCCTGAACGATTGGGAGAAAGTCAAGTAATGGCAGAAGAAGCGAAGACAGAAGAAACACCCGTCGAGCCGCCCAAGCGCAAGCGCGGTCGGCCCACGAAGGCCGAAGCGGAAGCGCGCAAGGCAGCTGAAGCGGCAGCGGCTGCCGCATCGGAGCAACCCGAAGCCGAGCAGGCTGCGCCAGCGAAGCGCACGCGCAAGACAGCGGCCAAGAAGACAGCGGCGAATGCGGCCGAGGATGCGAAGGAGCCGCAGGCATCCGCTGACGCATCCGCCGACGAGGCGCCCGCGCCTAAGAAGAAGCGCGGCCGTCCCAAGAAGTCCGACGTCGAAGCGGCTGCGGCCGAGGCCGATCAGGCCGACAAGGCCGACAGCAGCAAGGCTGACACCAAGGCCGATGGCGCTGGGGAGGACAAGGCCGACAAGGACAAGGCTGACAAGGCCGACGAGCGCACCCCGAAGCGCTCTGTGAAGGTGAGCGCCGCTCCGGCGAACAACAACCAGAGCAACAACAACCAGAACAATCAGAATAACAACAATCAGAACAACAACCATAACGGGCGCAACCGCAACCGCAATCGTCGCAACCGCAACGACCGCAACCGCGAATACGTGCCCAGCGTCAGCCGGGAAGAGCTCGAAGAGCTGAAGTTGCCCGAGCTGCGCGAGAAGGCTGCCGAACTGAATATCGACGCATCTGGCATGAAGAAGGCCGACATGGTGGAGGCCATCTATAAGGCGCTGGCCATCGCCGAGGGCTTCTTGGAAGTGGGCGGCATCCTGGACATCCTGCAGGACGGCTACGGGTTCCTGCGCACCGACGGATACCTTCCGGGCGAGCACGACGTGTACGTGGGTCTCTCCACCATCCGTCGCAACGGTCTGCGCAAGGGCGACCTGGTCACCGGGCAGACGCGTCCGGCCCGCGAAGGGGAGAAGTTCGCCGCTATCCAGAAGGTGCTCACGGTCAACGGCATTCCTATCGACGAGCTGGGGCACCGCCCGAAGTTCAGCGAGCTGACCCCGGTGTTCCCCGACGAGCGCCTCTTGATGGAGCACGGCAAAAACACCACCACGGCGCGTGTCATTGACCTGGCAGCGCCTATCGGCAAGGGACAGCGCGGGCTTATCGTGTCGCCGCCGAAGGCGGGCAAGACCACGGTGCTCAAGGACATTGCCGCGGCCATCACCGCGAATAACCCCGAAGCGCATTTGATGTATCTTGGTATCGACGAGCGCCCCGAAGAGGCCACCGACATGGAGCGCTCCATCAAAGGCGAAGTGGTCTCATCCACCTTCGACATGCCCTCCGAGAATCACATCCAAGTGGCCGAACTGGTCATCGAACGTGCGAAGCGCTTGGTCGAGCAGGGCAAGGACGTCGTTATCCTGCTGGACTCTATCACGCGTTTGGCACGCGCCTACAACCTGGCGCAGCCCGCAAGCGGACGTGTGCTCTCCGGCGGTGTGGATTCCACCGCGCTCTATCCGCCCAAGCGCTTCTTGGGTGCCGCGCGCAACATTGAGCATGGGGGCAGCCTGACCATCTTGGCATCGGCTCTGATCGACACCGGCTCGAAGATGGACGAGGTCATCTTCGAAGAGTTCAAGGGTACGGGCAACATGGAGCTGCGCCTTGACCGCAACCTGGCCGATCGACGCATCTTCCCGGCCATCGATCCCATCACCTCAGGCACGCGCAAGGAAGAGCTGCTGCTCGATCCGCAGGAGGCGCCACTGATCTGGGCGGTCCGCCGCATCCTGGCGAACATGAACAACACCGAGCGTGCCATGGACATGCTGATCAAGTCGTTGAAGCAGACCGACACCAACGCTGAGTTTCTGCTGCGCACGGCCAAGAAGGCGCAGACGCACCAGGGACGCACCGACGAGAACTTCGAGTTCTAAGGAATCGCTATGGACCAAGAGCATTCGAACGCATACGAGCAGGCCTACGGCGCGAACCAGGCGGCCGCCGACGCAACAGGCGCCGCACCCGTGCCGCCCGCTCAAACAGCATCGACAGGGCAGACCTACGCGGCATCGGGCGCAACGCAGGCGCAGACAGCTGCCCAGAGCGGCCCCGCTGCACAGACCCAGGCGTTCACCCAGCCCTTCGAGAGCGCGCCTGTTGCAGCACCGGCTGCGGTAGCGCCGGTCTATGCGGCACCGGCCGCGCCCCAGAAGAGCGGCAAGGGCTGGATCGTGGGCATCGCTGTCATCGTGGCCGTGGCTGTGGTGTGCATTGTGGGCATGGCATCGTGCTCTGCCACGATGACCGCCATGCTGAACCCATTCGGCGCCCTCTACGATGACGAGGCCGAATTTGCGATCTACGAGCCCAGCGTGGGCATCATCGAACTGGATGGCACCATCCAATATGATGGCACCTCATGCAGCCCGGAAGGCTTGAAGAGCCTGCTCGACGAAGCCGAGGATGATGACGATATCGTAGCGGTGGTGCTGCGCGTGAACTCGGGCGGGGGCGTTGCTACGGCAGGGGAAGAGATGGCTCAGTACGTGGCCGACTTCAGCAAGCCCATCGTGGTCTCCAGCGCTGCCACCAACGCTAGTGCAGCCTACGAGATAAGCAGCCAGGCGGACCTGATCTTCGTGGACAAGACCACTATGATCGGCTCCATCGGCGTCATCTTGCAGGTGACCGACCTGTCTGGCCTCTACGACAAGCTAGGCATCCGCATCGATAACATCACCTCCGCTGATGCGAAGGATGCGGGCGCGGGCACGCGGCCTTTGACCGAGGACGAGCGCGCCTACTATCAGGACATGGTCGATCAGATCAACGACCTGTTCATCGAGACCGTATCCAAGGGACGCAACATGAAGGAGGACGAGGTGCGCAAGTTGGCCACCGGTCTGCCCTTCACAGGCGTCGATGCCATCGAGAACGGTTTGGCTGATGAGGTGGGCTTGCTGGAGGATGCCGTGGCGGCGGCCAGTGAAGAGGCGGGCTATAGCACCACGTTGCCCACCGTGTCACTCGCGTTCTCCGGTAGCGATCTGCTGGGGCTGCTCGACATGCTGGGGTACAGCGAGAGCGACTTGGGCGATGCTGCCAAGCTGGAAACGCTGATCGCGGCGCTGGAGGATGGTCGTGCGCTGGGATAGGGACGCCGATATGGTGTGGCCGCGGCGCGCTGTCGTTACGGCGGGCATGCCGTATGGCAACAAGCCGCTGCACTTCGGTCACATCGGCGGCGTGTTCGTCCCGGCCGATGCGTTCGCTCGCTTCCTGCGCGATCGCATCGGCGCCCAGAACGTGCGTTTCGTCAGCGGCACCGATTGCTTCGGTAGCCCTATCAACGAGGGATATCGCAAAGCGGTAGAAGCTGGCGAGTTCTGCGGCACCATCGCCGAATACGTACAAGCCAACCATGATGCGCAGGCGGCTGCGCTTGCCGATTTCGAGGTTTCGCTGGACATCTTCGAAGGCAGCGGCATCGGCCATGCTGGGGAAGTGCACCAAGAGCTCACTGATGCCTTCATCCGCAGCCTCTACGAGCAGGGCACCTTGCAACTTTCGTCCACCTTGCAGTTCTTCGATGCGCAGGCCAACACGTTTCTGAACGGCCGTCAGGTGCAGGGGCATTGTCCCGTGCAGGGATGCAAGAGCGAGCATGGCTATGCTGACGAATGCGACCTGGGGCATCAGTACGAACCAGCGGACCTGATCGCGCCCGTGTCCACCCTGACCGGTACCACCCCTGAGATGCGCCCGGTCAACAACTGGTATTTCGACCTGCCGTCTTATGGGACGTTCTTGAAGCAGCAGGTGGCCGAGCTGGAAGCGGACGAAGAGGTGCGCTCCGTCGTGCCGCAGACCATCGCGGAATTTCTGGGTGCGCCCATCGTGTTCGTGAAGAACGAGCTGTTCGCCGACTACGAGGCCATCGTGGCTGACCTGCCGCCGCATACCATGCGCGAAGCAGAGGGCAACAAGCAGAGCTTCAGCTTGGAATTCGACAGCGTGCAGGCGCGCGAGCAAGCATGTGCGAAGCTGTCGGCGGCGGGCATCCGGTTCCGCACATCCAAGACGCTCGTGCCTTTCCGCATCACCGGCAACATCGAATGGGGCGTGAAGGCGCCCGTGCTCGACGACGTGCACGATCTGACCGTGTGGTGTTGGCCGGAATCGCTATGGGCGCCCATCTCGTTCACCATAGCGTGCAACGATGCGCTGGGACTGCCGCGCGGCACCTGGCGCGACTTCTGGTGCGACGATGCGGCGAAAGTGTACCAGTTCATCGGCCAGGACAACCTGTACTTTTACGGGGTCGCGCAACCGGCGCTGTGGGAAGCGCTCGGCAGCCATGGCATCTTCGGCGGTGCTGAGGCGCGTCCGTTGCGCCAGACCGAGCTGATCGCGAACCATCATCTGCTGTTCGGCAAGACCAAGGCATCCTCGTCAGGTGCGGTGAAGCCGCCCACGGGACCTGAGCTGCTCGAACACTACACGGTCGAGCAGTTGCGTGCGCATTTCCTGGCGCTGGGTCTCGATCAGAAGTCGGTGGCGTTTTCGCCGAAGCCGTTCGACCCGAAGCTCACCGACGAGCAGAAGGCCGACCCGCGCGTGGCCGATCCGGTACTGAAGGAAGGCGCGCTTCTGACCAACGTGTTCAACCGCTTGGCGCGCAGCTGCCTTTATGAAGCGGCGAACAGCTTCGACGGTTTCATGCCCTTAGGGCCGGTCAGCGCCGATGCTGTGGAGCGTGCGCAGTCGGTCATGCAGCGCTATGATGCGCTGATGCACCGGGTGGAGCTGCATTCGGTGATGCAGCTGGCAGACGAGTTCATCCGGTGGTCACAGAAGCGCTGGGCCGATGGCATCAAGGCCGTATCGGATGCGGAAGGTGCCGATGCGCCTGCCAGCAATGCACGCCGCCAGCTCTTGTGCGATTGCTTCTACTTGCTGCGCGTCTGCACGCTGCTGATGCACCCGATCTGCCCGCGGGGCACCGAGACGATCTGCGACTATCTCGATTTCGATGCCGCTGAGCTCTTCAGTTGGAACTTCGATTTCGTCAGCAACGACGAACTGTGTGGCGCGGCCGAGATCGACGAGGGGCGCCACCAGGTCCGCCCCTTGCCGTCGCGCTTCGATTTCTTCCCGAAGCACGAAAGCCAGATAAAGGCATAGCGAAGGCGCCCGAGCAGTGCTATACTACTCGGGCTTTTTACTTTGACGCATGCTCGGGCGACCGATCGCCGCTAGTGGCCACCGAAAAAGGCTGCGGTCATCGGGAAGACCTCGGGCAGAGGACTAACGAATGGAGTGAACATGGCTGCACCTACCAAGGTCAGCATCCAGTCCTTGCTGGATGCCGGCGCACACTTCGGGCATCAGACCCGCCGTTGGAACCCCAAGATGAAGCCTTACATCTTCGGAAGCCGCGGAGACATCTACATCATCGACTTGAAGCAGACCCTGGTCGCACTCGACCGCGTCTACACCTACATCAGCGAACTGACCCGCAAGGGCGGCACCGTGCTGTTCGTGGGCACGAAGAAGCAGGCGCAGGAGAGCGTGGCCGATGCCGCCAACCGCTGCGGCATGCCGTACGTGAACAACCGCTGGCTGGGTGGCATGATGACGAACTTCGCCACCATCCGCAGCCGTGTGAACTACATGGAGGACCTGGAGGCGCAGGATGCGGACGGCCGCATGGCCCTGCTGCCGAAGAAGGAGCAGATCCTCAAGCATAAGGAGCTGGCGAAGCTCCAGGCGAACCTCAACGGCATTCGCAACATGAAGCGCGTGCCGGACGCCATCTTCATCATCGATACCTGCCGCGAAGAGATCGCCGTGCATGAGGCGCATCGTCTGGGCGTGCCGGTGGTGGGCACGTTGGATACCAACTGCGATCCGGATGACGTGGATTACGGCATCCCGGCCAACGACGATGCCATCCGTAGCGTGAAGCTGCTGTGCGAGTTCGTGGCCGATGCGGTCATCGCGGGCACGGGTGCTGTCGTCAGTGCGGCTGACATGGCTGCCGAGGCGAAGGTGGATGCGAAAGAGGAGGCTCTCGTGAAGGAAGACGAGCAGAAGGTGGCAGACGATGCCCAGGGCTCCGATGTCGTGAGCGCCATCGAGGCGGATGTCGATGCGAAGGCCATCAACGCCGAGATCGCTGACCAGGAAGTCGCTGCGATCGATGCCGCTGAGAGCACCAACTAGGATCACGCGGGCCTTTTGGCCCTACCGATAAGGAGGAATGATGGCTGAGATCACCGCTTCTATGGTGAAGGACCTGCGCGAGATGACCGGCGCAGGCATGATGGAATGCAAGAAGGCGCTCGCCGAGGCGAACGGCGACATGGATGCGGCCGTTGACGTGCTGCGGACGCGCGGTTTGGCAGCGGTGGCCAAGAAGGCTGGCCGCGCCACCAACGAGGGCACGGTTATGGCCATCGTGGACGAAACGTGCACAAAGGGCGCTGTCATCGAGCTGAACTGCGAGACCGACTTCGTGGGCATGAACGAGAAGTTCAAGGGGTATGCCGAGCGCATCGCTGCTGCGGCTCTTCTGAATCCGGGTGACAGCGTGGACGCGCTCAAACAGGCTGACTCCGACGGCATGACGGTGGACGAGGTGCTGACCGATTGCATCCATGTGATGGGCGAGAACTGCCAGCTCTCCCGCGTGGCAACGGTGGAGGCGCCCGGCGTTGCCAGCTACATCCACGGTGGCGGCAAGATCGGCGTGCTGGTGAACTTCGCCGTTGAGGGCATCGACCCGGCGTGCGAGGCGTTCCAGGTGTGCGGGCGTGACGTGGCCATGCAGGTGGCTGCCATCAACCCGGTGTCGGCAACGCGCGAGAGCGTGCCTGCCGATGTAGCCGCGCACGAACTGGAGATCTACAAGGCCCAAGCTGCCGAGAGCGGCAAGCCCGAGAACATCCAGGAGAAGATCGCCGAAGGCCGCATGGAGAAGTTCTACAAGGAGAACTGCCTGGCCGAGCAGGATTTCGTGAAGAACGGCGATGTTACCGTGAAGCAATACGTCGATGCGTGCGCCAAGGAATTGGGTGGCACCATCAAGATCACTGGCTTCATCCGCTTCGCTCTGGGCGAGTAGGCGTATTCCGCTAGCCTCAACGGCCAGCGGGATCCCTTGACGCTACGGCGCTTCTTAGCACGCCATCTTCGCGCTTGTGCGTTTGCTCGCACGGCGCGAAGGTCGCTCGGCTGTGCAACGCGTGGATCTGATTCGCTGAGAAGCGCCTCGCTGACCTTGGTTCGACCAGTAAGGCTTTGAATGAACTCACATGATGAAGTCATAGTCGTGCATGGAAACGGCAATCTCGCAGGCGAGGTTGCCGTTTCCGGTGCGAAGAACAGTGCGTTGAAGCTGATGGCCGCATCCGTGCTCGGGTGCGGTACCACCACGTTGCACAACGTTCCTCTCATCGACGACATCGATGTGATGGGCGAGGTGCTGAGGTATCTGGGCGCCACGGTGAAGCGCGAGGGGCATACGCTTACCATCGATACGGCATCGGTGGACCGCAACGAGACGCCTTACGAGCTGGTCACCAAGATGCGTGCGAGCATCGCGGTGCTCGGCCCGCTGATCGGGCGTTTCGGCGAGGCACGCGTGGCCATGCCTGGCGGCTGCCAGATCGGTGCGCGCAACATCGACATGCACCTGGTGGGCCTTGAAGCGCTCGGCGTCCAGTTCGACGTGGACCATGGCATCATCGTGGCGCATACCCCCGAGGGCTTGCATGGCGCTCAGGTGACGCTGGAGTTCCCCAGCGTGGGCGCCACCGAGAACATGCTGATGGCGGCCGTGTGCGCCCAGGGCGAGACCATCATCGACAATGCGGCCCGCGAACCGGAGATTGCCGATCTGTGCACCATGCTCAACGAGATGGGCGCGAAGGTGACGGGCATCGGCACTTCGAGCATCCATGTGGAAGGCGTTCCGCTTACCGCGTTGCATCCGTGCGAGCACACCACGGTGGGTGATCGCATCGAAGCAGGCACCTTCTTGGCTGGAGGCGCCCTGACCGGCGGTCCTGTCACGGTGCGCGGCATCGATCCTGAGTACCTACGCATGGCCATCACCAAGCTGCGGGCGCTCGGCTGCCAGGTGGAGACCGGACCGGATTGGGTCCGCGTCGCCCGCATGACACCGCTCAACGCCATCGATATCCAAACATTGCCCCATCCAGGTTTCCCGACCGACCTTCAGGCGCAGTTCATGCTGCTGGCCGCTCTGGGCGATGGGCTCTCCGTCATTACCGAGAACGTCTTCGAGAACCGCTTCATGTTCGCCGCAGAGCTGATGCGCATGGGTGCTGACATCGACCTGGAAGAGCATCACGCGCTGGTGCGCGGGGTTAAAGGCTTGCAAGGGGCGCCCGTGTCGGCCACCGATCTGCGTGCGGGCGCTGCCTTGGTGCTTGCGGGTGTCGTTGCTGAAGGCTACACCACCGTGCACGGCATTGCGCACATCGACCGCGGCTACGAGGATTACGTGGGCAAGCTGTCCGCCCTTGGCGCTGATGTCAAGCGCACGACCGCGGACGCTTGAGACCATGGCAGCGCGACCGACCAGACGACCTTCCGTTGGCAGGCATGCTGGCGGTACCAGGGTATCAGCGGCACGCCCCGCTTCTTCTACGCTGGTCGAAGAGGTGCGCAGGCGCAAGCGGCGGCACTCCATGGCGGTCGGCACCATCATTGCCATCGCGGTGGTGGCCATCGCGGTGCTCGTCGGGGTGTATGCCTACTTCACCACCACCAATGCCAAGCTGGACCTGGCGCCATCGAATGCTTCCGACGCCTTGAAAGCAACCGAGGATGGCAGCCCGTACTTCATGCTCTGCTCGGTCGACCTCGGTCATGCTCGCAGCGCTCCTGCCAGCTATGATGTGCCGCAGAACACGCAAGGCTACCTGCTCGTGCGCGTGGATGAGGCGCAGCGTGCGCTCACGTTCGTCGGCATTCCTGCCAACACGCTCGTGCGCTTCCAGAACGGTGATTACCGTCCGCTCTACGATGCTATCTCAGAAGGCGGGGAGGCGGAACTGGTGCGCCGTGTGGCCGATTTTGCAGGGGTGGACATCAGCCATTTCGTGCGCACGACCGCGTCGGGCATAGAGCAGATGGTCGACCTGATCGGTGGCGTGCGCATGACCTTGGATGCCGAAGTGGACGATCCCTATGCGGGCACCGAGGTGCTCTTCGCCGGAGAGACCACGCTCAGTGGGGAACAGGCGCTCGTGTTCCTGCGCGCCATGAACGTGGGCGGCGGATGGGAGACGGTGGCGCGCAACCGCATCGCCTTCACCGAGCAGCTGCTCGCTCAAGCGCTGGTGGCCGAGGGCTTGAACCTGGCGGCCGTGGTCAGTGATGCTAGCGAATACATTGACACCGACCTAAACGCTTCGCAGTTGATGGGCCTGGCCGATGCATTCCGTCCGCTGGATACCGCCACGATCGGCGTTGCAACGGTGCCGGGTCTGGAAACGACCATCTCCGATGGGCGCGTCGCCTTCGACCCGAAGACATCCGACTGGCAGGCTATGATGGAGCGCATTGCGCAGGGAGAGGATCCCGATAGTGCTGATGCCAGCATCCTCAATGTGGACCCTGCTGCGGTCAGCGTCGAGGTGCGCAACGGCACGACCATCTCGGGCGCGGCAGCTCAGATGGCCTCCATGTTGGAGCAGGACGGCTTTAAGATCGGAGAGGTCGGCAACACCAACGACGACACTATCTACAAGGAGACGTTGGTGGTCTATACTGACGATAGCTACGAGGGCGCTGCGAAGGCGGTGGTGCGATCCATCGGCGGCGGCCGCGTGGTGAACGGTGGTGACTTCTATCATTCCGCATCCAATGTCATCGCCATTGTCGGGACCGACTGGACGCCGTAGGACGCAGCGAAGGAGCAGATATGTGGTGCAGCAAGATCCTTGTGGCCTATGACGGCTCGGCCGCGTCGCAGCGTGCGCTCCAGATGGCACGGGGCATCATCGAAACGGACGATGCTGTCGGGCTCGTGCTGGTGCACGTCGCGCGCATGGCGGGTACCGATTCGGCCATGGCGGGCGTGGATGCCATGATCGCCCAAGATGCGCAGCAGGCGCGCGACGAACTGGAACGCATGGCCGCTTTCGTTCCCAATCCCACCACGGTGCAGGTGCTCGTGGGCACCTCGCCCGCCGACCTGATCGTACGCTGTGCGCGCGAAGAGGGCTGCGACCTGATCGTCATGGGAAGCCGTGGCCAGGGCGGAGTGAAGGGCTTCCTCGGCAGCGTCAGCTATGCGGTGACCAAGGAGAGCCCGGTCGCCGTGCTCATTGCGAAAGAAGATGACTGAGGACCGGTGGCGCGCAAGGCGCAGATGAGGCTATGGAGCGCCCCGTTCATCTTGGGGACGCTCTCGAACTTGGCCATGTCCATCGGCTATTACATGCTCATGGTGGTCATGACCTCCTACACCATGGTCACCTACGATGCGCCTGAGGCTGTTGCGGCCTTCACCGCCTCCATCTTCATCATCGGCACTCTGGTCGCCCGCTTGGTCAGCGGCGTGTTCATGGAGCGCGTGGGCCGCAAGCGCTTGGCGCTCATCGGGGCTGCGCTCACCATCGGGTTCAATGCGGCATACTTGGTCGGTGGCACGCTGCCCCTGCTGATGGCGGTGCGATTCCTTCACGGCTTCTCCTATGGGGTGTTCAGCACTTGCATGGCCACCATCGTCACCTCCATCATCCCGCACGCGCGCAAGGGAGAGGGGATCGGCTACTACATGCTGTCGGTCACCATGGCAGCGGCGCTGGGGCCCTTCCTTGGCATCTTCGTGGCGGCGCGTTTCGATTTCCGCATACTGTTCATCCTGTCCATGGCGTGCTCGGTGTGCACGCTGCTCTGTGCGCTATGCCTGCGCATGCCCGCCCGGGCAAGCGATGAGACCCGTCCCGTGCAGGCGCTCGCGGACGCGGTGGCGGATGCGGCTGTGGTGGATGCTCCCGAACTTCCAGAGGAATACGTTCGCGCCGAACGCGAGAAGGCGGCCCTATCAGCGCCTCGGCGGGCGATCGACCGCCTGATCGAGGTGCGCGCGCTGCCCATCGCGTGCGTGGCGGGGCTCATCTTCTTCGGCTATTCGGCCCTGCTCACCTTCTTGCAGCCGTTCGCTGCGCAGCTCGGGCTCACGCAGGCGGCTAGCGTGTTCTTCGTCGTCTACGCCATCGCCATGTTCGTGACGCGTCCGTTCACGGGCCGCGCGTTCGATCGTCATGGGCCGCGCCCGGTCATGGTGCCTGCGTTCATCTCGTTCATGGTGGGTATGGTGGTGCTCGGGCTTGCCGAGGGCGATGTGGCGTTGCTCGCAAGCGCGCTGCTGCTCGGGTTCGGCGTGGGCACGATCCAATCATGCGGGCTTGCCATGGCGGTGCGCCGAACGAGTGATGCGCGTCTGAGCCTTGCCAACGCCACGTTCTACATCCTGCTGGATACCGGCGTGGGCGTGGGACCCTTGCTGCTCGGAGCGGTGGTCCCACTGATCGGGTACCGCTCCATGTACATCGCCCTTGCTGCGGTGGCCGTGGTGGCGCTTGCGCTCTTCCTTGCCATCACGCGCCGCCGCGAAGCGGCCTAGGTGCGCGCGAGCGGTGGCGACTGGCGGCAGGTGGTGAGCACTCTGGCGGCCGATCACGGATTTCCCTGGCATTGACATCGTATTTTTGCTAGCATAAGTATCTGCTGCGTTCGCGCGGCATATCACCATGCGCCCACATAGGGTGCAGCAGGACACGAAAGGACCACTTTTGGCTAAAGAAGATGTCATCGAGCTTGAAGGCACCGTCCGCGAGGCGCTGCCGAATGCGATGTTCAAGGTGGAGCTCGAGAACGGCCATGAGATCCTCGCGCATATCTCAGGGAAGATGCGCATGCACTACATCAAGATACTTCCGGGGGACAAGGTCACGGTGGAGCTTTCCGTCTATGATCTGAACCGCGGGCGCATCACCTATCGCTTCAAATAGCAACAGCAAGGCCGCAGAAGCGGCACAGCCGGAAAGATTACGCCAGCGGCTGGGCGTGGAAGATAGAGAAGACGCATTAACCGAAAGGAATTGAAATGAAGGTACGTCCTTCGGTCAAGAAGATGTGCGACAAGTGCAAGATCATCAGGCGCCATGGCAAGGTGCTCGTCATCTGCGAGAACCCCCGCCACAAGCAGCGCCAAGGGTAAAGAGAGGTTTATTCAATGGCAGTACGTCTTGTCGGTGTAGACCTTCCGCAGTCAAAGCGCATCGAAACAGCCTTGACCTACATCTACGGAATCGGAAACACCACTTCCAAGCAGGTCCTAGCCGCCACCGGTGTCAACCCGGACATTCGCGTGAAGGATCTGACAGAGGATGACTTAGCGAAGCTCCGCGATTACATCCAGCACAACCTGAAGGTTGAGGGCGACCTGCACCGCGAGGTCTCCCAGAACGTGAAGCGCCTGATGGAGATCGGGTGCTACCGTGGCCTGCGCCACCGCAAGGGCCTGCCGGTTCGCGGCCAACGCACGCACACCAATGCGCGCACGCGCAAGGGTCCGCGCAAGCAAATCGGCGGCAAGAAGAAATAAGCGAGGAGCATCATGGCTAAGAAGAACGTCGCAACGCGCGTCAAGCGCTCTGAGCGTAAGAACATCGCTGTGGGTGCTGCTCACATCAAGTCTACGTTCAATAACACCATCATCAGCATCACCGATCCTCAGGGAAATGTGATCGCTTGGCAGTCCGCTGGCACCGTCGGTTTCAAGGGCTCCCGTAAGTCCACGCCGTTCGCGGCGCAGATGGCGGCCGAGGCATGCGCGAAGGTGGCCATGGAGCACGGCCTTCGCAAGGTGGCCGTCTACGTGAAGGGCCCGGGTTCGGGTCGCGAAACGGCCATCCGTACGCTGCAGGCGGCAGGTCTGGAGATCGCCAGCATCCAAGATTGCACACCCATCCCGCACAACGGCTGCCGCCCCAAGAAGCGTCGCCGCGTGTAACTGAAAGGATCATCTAATGGCAAGATACACAGGACCGGATTGCAGGCTGTGCCGTCGCGAGGGATGCAAGCTGTTCCTCAAGGGCGACCGCTGCTATTCCGATAAGTGCGCCATGGAGCGCCGCGCATACGCGCCCGGCGATGCCGGCAAGAAGCGCGTGAAGGAAAGCGAATACCGTCAGCAGCTGCGCGAGAAGCAGAAGACCAAGCGCATCTATGGTCTGCTGGAGAAGCAGTTCCGCCACTACTATGACCTGGCCAACCGTGCTCAAGGCATCACCGGCGAGAATCTACTGCGCATCCTTGAGAGCCGTCTGGACAACGTGGTGTACCGCCTGGGCTTCGCGAAGTCCCGCGCGGAAGCGCGTCAGCAGGTGCGCCATGGTCACATCCAGGTGAACGGCCGTCGCGTGGACATCCCGTCGTTCCGCGTGCGTCCGGGCGATCTGGTGGCGGTAGCTCCGAAGGCCCGCGATATGCTGGTCATCAAGAGCGCGCTCATCTCCAATGAGCGCACGAGCGTTCCGGCATGGCTGGAAGTCGACATCGAGAAGCTGCAGGGAAGCGTGCTGTCGCTGCCGCAGCGCGATCAGATCGACTCCGACATCCGCGAGCAGCTCATCGTCGAGCTCTACTCGAAGTAATCGCCGCTATCTAAGGAGGCTACCTGCACATGACAGAGTTCATGAGGCCTACTGTTACAACGGAAGAAGTGAACAACACGGTAGCGCGTTACATCGTGGAGCCGCTGGAGCGCGGCTATGGCTCGACGCTGGGCAATTCCATGCGCCGTGTGCTGCTGTCCAGCTTGGACGGCGCCAAGGCGACCGCCATCCAGATAGAAGGCGTGCAGCATGAGTTCACCACGGCCGAAGGCGTGATCGAGGACATCACCGATATCGTGCTGAACGTGAAGGGCTTGGTGTTCTCGCAGCAGACCGACGATGTGGAAGAGGCCACGGCACACGTTTCAGCCGAAGGTCCCTGCACGGTGACCGGTGCCGACCTGTCGGTGCCGACCGGCTTCACGCTGGTCAATCCCGAGCATGTCATCGCCACGGTCGCCGATGGCGGCCAGCTTGACATGACCATCCGCATCGGTGTGGGTCGCGGCTATGTTTCCGCCGACAACAACAAGCGCACGGAAGACCCCATCGGGGTCATCCCGGTTGACAGCCTGTTCAGCCCGGTGAAGCGCTGCACCATGAACGTGGAGGATACCCGTGTTGGCCAGCGCACCGACTATGACCGCTTGGTCCTTGAGGTGGAAACGGACGGTTCGGTGACCCCGACCGATGCCGTGTGCTGCGCTGCGAACATCATCAACCAGTATATGGGCGCGTTCCTGGCGCTCTCTGAGCGCGAGGGCATCGAAGAGGTCGAAGAGGTCTCCATCTTCGCGCCCGAGGGCACCGAGACCAGTGCCGAGCTGGACAAGCAGATCGAGGACCTCGATCTGTCGGTGCGCTCGTACAACTGCCTGAAGCGCGCTGGCATCCATTCGGTGCGCCAGCTGGTCGAGTTCAGCGAGAACGACCTGCTGAACATCCGCAACTTCGGCGCCAAGTCCATCGAAGAGGTCAAGGACAAGCTGATCAGCATGGACTTGAACCTGAAACTATAGGAGCAATGCAATGAGACACAAGTACAAGGGCCGCAAGCTGGGCACGGACTGGAGCCACACGCAGGCCATGAAGCGCAGCCTGGTACAGGCGCTCTTCCTCAACGATCGCATCAAGACCATCGATAGCCGCGCGAAGGAGATCCGTGGCGATGTCGATCGGATCATCACCTGGGCCAAGAAGGGTGACCTGCACAGCCGTCGTCTGGCCATCGCGAAGCTCAACGACAAGGATCTGGTCCGCGAGATCTTCGAGAAGGTGAACCAGGGCATGTTCGAGGGCCGCGATGGCGGCTATACCCGCATCATGAAGCTGGGTCCCCGCAAGGGCGACAACGCGCCCATGGTCATCATGGAGCTAGTGAACGAGACGGTCGTGCCCAAGGGCAAGAAGGACGATGCCAAGAAGGCCGCACCTAAGAAGAAGGCTGCTCCCAAGAAGGCGGCGAAGAAGGACGAAGAGCCTACCGAGTCGGTCTTGGAAGAGCTGCACGAGTCCATCGAAGCCGCTGAGGAGAACTTCGCTGAAGAGGTTCGGGAAGAGGGCGCAGAGCAGCTGGCCGAAGAGAAGGCTGAGGCTGCAGCTGAGGATGCCAAGGAAGCCGAGAAGGTCAAGGAAGAAGAGTTCAAGGCCGAGGAAGCTCGTGCCAAGGACGCTGAGGCTGCTGACCTGAAGGCTGAGGACGGCGAGAAGGCGTAAGCATTCGTGGCTGCGCTCAGCGTATCCACATACATACCTGGCAATTCGGGCGTGCATCGGCTTGATGCGCGCCCGAAGGTCATCTTGTTGCTGGTCTATTCGATCAGCATTTTTTTCATCGGCACGTGGGAGGGCATGCTGCTGGCCGCAGCGCTCTTCGCGGCAGTGCTGCTCCTTAGCCGATTGCCGCTCGGTCCCGTTTT
>CASTMW010000004.1 GCA_949450265.1 uncultured Eggerthellaceae bacterium
ATCTATTTTGCGTCTCGTCCCTTCCTCCGCTGAACACCACTCAAAAAAAACCTGCGCCACAATGCGTATGCCAAATGCCTGTTTCGAAATATCTACCCCAAATGCCTATACCGATATACTTTTCCCAAACATCTCTGCCAAATGACTGCAAAAAATGTTTCACGTGAAACATTTTTTGCAGCTTTTCCCATTGATTTTTATGCATTGTTCCTTGTTCGGCGCTCCTATTGTTTCACGTGAAACATTCGTACGCTCATTGGGAATCGCATCGAGGCATCACCACACCACAGAATAGTGACGAAGTGCCCAGATGGCTCCACGCTCTGCCGCACGACAGACTGCTACACGTATAATGCGATACGACCTACCCGCATCGCACCCGATGCACTACGATGAACCACAGCAGAGCACGCAACACTCGCGTCGCATCAAGGCACACAGCATCTCGCGCCCAAGCGCGACTGTACCCAAGGCGAAGGAGAAGCAAATGACGAACAGATCGCTTGCGAAGGACCCGCAAGACCTGACGGTGCTGGTCACCGGCGGCGCAGGCTTCATCGGCAGCCACACCGTAGTGGAGCTGCTCGAACGAGGCTTCAACGTGGTCATCTTCGACGACCTGAGCAATTCCAGCCCGGTGGCGGTCGACCGCGTTCGCCAGATCGTCGGCATCGCAGCAGACGACCCGCGCTTGACCTTCGTGGAAGGCTCCATCCTCGATCGCGCTGCGCTCGAGCAAGTTTTCACGACCTTCCCCATCGACGGGATCATCCACTTTGCCGGTTTCAAAGCGGTCGGCGAATCGGTGGAGAAGCCGCTGGAATACTACTGGAACAACATCGGCGGCACGCTGGTGCTACTGGACGTGGCGAGGCAGTACGGCGTGAAGAACATCGTGTTCAGCTCCAGCGCCACCGTCTACGGCGAGCCCGACGAGATGCCGTTGACCGAGAACGCGCCGAAGCACGACGCCACCAACCCCTATGGCCAGACGAAGAGCATGCTAGAGCAGATCCTGACCGACATGTGGGTGGGCGACAACGAATGGAACGTGGTGCTGCTGCGCTATTTCAACCCCATCGGCGCGCACGAGAGCGGCCTAATCGGCGAGGATCCGAAGGGCATTCCGAACAATCTGCTGCCGTATGTAGCGCAGGTGGCCGTGGGGAAGTTGCCGCAGGTGCGCGTGTTCGGCGACGATTATCCCACGCCTGACGGCACCGGCGTGCGCGACTACATCCACGTGGTCGACCTGGCGCGCGGGCACGTGGCGGCGCTGGACTGGATGGGCGGCAAGCTGGGAACCGATGTGGCCTTGGATCGCTGTTCGCACGCAGGAACGCCTATGACCGACGGCACTCGCAGCGGGGTGGGCGTCTTCAACCTGGGGACCGGCCGCGGCTCCAGCGTGCTGGACGTAGTACACGCATTCGAGAAGGCGAGCGGCCAGACCATCCCCTACGTCATCGAGCCGCGCCGCGCAGGCGACATCGCCGAGAACTACGCCGCCTGCGACAAAGCGCGCGCCGAGCTAGGCTGGCAAGCGGAATACGACCTGGACCGCATGTGCACGGACAGTTGGCGCTGGCAATCCACCAATCCCAACGGATACGCCAGCTAAGCTACCGATCGCATCACGAGTAGCAAGCGCTTCTGCATCTGGTCGTATCCGATCATCGGGCTGCATGCTCATAGTGCTATTCACAGTATCGCCTCGGAACATGGTCTTTGAACAAGAGAACCTCGCTGCACTTTGCCCAACATTCCAAGTTAGAGGTAGTGGAGGGATGGGTCCTGAGCACACGAACCCGAGCACGAACCTGGACGCAAACCCGAGCACAAAACAGAAAGGCCCCGGAATCCGGGGCCTTTCTGTGGGCGGCCAAGCAAGACGAGGAGAGCTTGCCGCCTCTTCAAAGCAAAAGAGAGGAGGGTCGGAACCTCTGCGGTTCCGATAAAGTTAGAATAGGCTAACTTTCTTCAGGAATCAAGCGCGGAGTGAGAAAAACGGGCGAACGGTCGCCGGATTCACAAATCCTTCATACGTGCGCGCGTTAGGCACCTGTGCACGCCAGGAAAGCTGGCGACGCATGCGACCTCTCGGGGTCACCTTGCTATAGAATGATTGGGGCTAACGCAAGAGAGCGCGAACGAAGGAGACAGCATGTCCGACATCCATTTCGGCACCGACGGATGGCGCGCCATCATCGGAGAGGACTTCACCAAAGAGAACCTGCGTCGCGTGATCGGCGCGGCGGCCCACGTGTTCGCGCAAGATGCGGCGGACGCCTCCCATGACACGCCGCAGGATATGGCGAAGCTGGGCACGCTCTACGTAGGGCACGACTGCCGCCAGGACGCGCACGCCTATGCGCAGATCGCCGCGGAGGTGGCGGCCGCCCACGGTTTCCACGTGAAGCTCACGCAGGACTACTGCCCCACGCCAGCGCTTTGCTGGTCGGTGGCGCACGACCCGGATGCGGTCGGCGGCATCATGCTGACCAGCAGCCACAATCCTGCCGAGTACCTGGGCGTGAAGCTGCGCATGGCCGACGGCGGCGCCAGCCCCAAGGAGTTCACCGATCGGGTGGAGCTGGCCATGGATGCGAATGAGATCAGCCCACTCGACGATGCCGACGCGCCCACGCGCACCATCTGCGAAGCCGTGCACGGCCACGGCAGCGCCACCTGCGCCACAGCGGGCACGGTGGAAGAGGCAGACCTGATGACCCCCTATCTGGCTGCCCTGCGCACACTGGTGGACGTTGGGGCCATCCGCGCCGCCGGGCTGCGCGTGGTGGTGGACCCGCTGTACGGCGCCGGACGCCATTACCTGGCCGACCTGCTGCGCGACATGGGCGTGGAGGTCGTGGAGATCAACAACGCCTGCGACCCCACCTTCGACGGGCTGCACCCCGAGCCCATCCCGCCCTGGGTGGACCGCGGCCTGACGAAGGTGCGCGAGCTGGGCTACGACGCGCTGTTCATCAACGACGGCGATGCCGACCGCATCGGCGCAGGCGACAGCCGCGGCAACTTCGTCAATCCGCACCGCATCATCGCCCTGATAACCCAGCACATGGTGGACCGCGGCGCCACCGGCCGCGTGGTCTCCACCATCACGGCCAGCGCCCTACTGGACCGTCTGTGTCGCAAGCTGGGGCTGGAACTGGTCAGCACGCCGGTCGGCTTCAAGTGGATCTACGGCGAGATGGAACGTGGAGGCGTCATGGTGGGCGGCGAAGAATCCGGCGGCATCGGCCTGCCCGAGCACGTGAAGGAGCGTGACGGCCTGCTGATGGCGCTGCTGCTGACCGAGATGATGGCGCAGACCGGCAAGGACCTGGGCACGCTGGTCGACGAGATGCTGGACGACCTGGGCCATCTTGAGTTCGCGCGCCGCGGCCTTACCGTGACCGACGCGCAGATGGAACACTTCCGCACACAGACCATTCCCCACTTCGCGCCCACCGACGTGTGCGGCAAGCAGGTGGTGGGCGAAGACCGCCGCGACGGCGTGAAGTTCCTGCTGGAAGGCGATGCGTGGGCGATGATGCGCCCGTCAGGCACCGAACCGCTCGTGCGCATCTATGCCGAAGCGGAAACCACCGACCAGGTGGAAGCGCTGCTGGATTGGGCGCAAGGGGTCGTCGAGCAGTAGCTCTTCTTCATCACCACTCGCCCTCTTCAAGGCGCACGCGGTCGGGCACGTTCATGAACGCCGCCACCACGGCCACCGCACCGCACACCACGGCCGCCACCAGGTTGAACACCAGCAGCGGCGCCGCGATCAGGAACACCGTGCTGATGCAGCCGCCGATGATGCACGCAGCCGCCGTCAGGCCACCCAGCACGTCGAACAGCTTCGTGCCGCGTCGGCAGAACAGGCTGAACAGCACCGCTGCGCCCACCCAGCTGGCCCCGATGATCCACGTGGCCGCGTTCTGAAGCGTCAGCAGCAGCGTCTGCGTGATGGTGACGCCCGCCAGTTCCGCGTTCGCCGCCGTCAGCGCGCACGCCATGATATCCCACATGGCCAGATCGCCCGTGCCCAGCGACGCGAAGGCAATGGCACCCACCACCGCCATGCCCGACGCGGCCAGCGCCTCGCGCACATCCAGCACCACGGCCGCCGCCACCGGCGACAGCGCCGCGAATCCCACCGAGCCGCACAACGGCTGCAGCATGACCGCCGTGCACGCGCCGTCGCTACGTCGCCCGAAGAACCACCACCATGCACCCGTGGCCACCAGCAACACAAGGCCCAGCGCCCACGCCTGATTGAACATCAGCATGACGCAGAACGCCGCATACGTGACGGGCATCCCCATGCGCGGCCGCCACACGGACAGCCCCACGAACGCAGCCAGCAGCACCCAGAACACTGCGGGCGCCCCGGACAGCAGCCCGAACATGTCGGCCACGTCCAAGCGCATGTTCAGCAGCGATACCGCGCCCACCATGACGCTGCTCAGCCCCGCCAGCGCGCGCATGACGATGGCGGCACCGCGCTGGCCCAGCCGGTCGATCAGCGGCGTGCCCGGCTCGATGGGCGCACGCTCAGCGCGTTCCTCGCGCGATCCGTCCGCCCGCTGCTCACCTTCCACCACCTTCGCCAGCTGCTTCTTGCCCGCCTTCGCATCGCCCAACAGCGGCATCAGCTCGCGCGCGAACTGGCTGATGCTGCCGAAGCGCTCGTCCATCTCGGGATCCAGCGCCTGGAAGATGATGTCATCCACGTCTTCGCTGATGTCAGCCCAGCACTGCGACGGCAGCACCAGCTCGGCATTCTCGATGGCCCCTTCGGCCTCGCGCAGCGTGTTCGCGCGGAACGGATTCTTCCCCGAGAGCATCTCGTAGGTCAGACTGGCAAGTGCCCATTCATCGGTACGCACGTCCAGTGCCTCGCGCCGCATCTGTTCCAGCGGCATGTACCCAATAGTGCCGCCGCCCGTGGTGCCGCGTCCGCTGGCATCCATCAGGGTGGACAGGCCAAAGTCGGTCACCTTCACCGCGCCCTTGGTGGATACGATCACGTTCTCGGGCTTCACGTCCAGATGCAGCAGATTAGCCGCGTGCGCTACTTCCAATGCATGCGTGACCGCGTCGAACACCGCCGCCACCATGTCCAGCGTGATATCGTTCTTCAGGTCGTCCATGATGCGTGCCAGTGTCTTGCCCTGCACGAACTCCATGATGACATACACGCTGGAACCATCCACCACGCAGTCATACACGGTCACGATGTTGGGATCGTTCAGGTGTGCGGCCGAGCGCGCCTCCTTCAACCCAGGGATGTTGTCATAGAAAGCAGGGTCAAGGCTTGCCGCCTGCGAAGCCGCGCGCGCCGTGGCCCGAGGGTCGCGCGCCTTATGGGAAGAAGCCGACCGCCCCAGCACCGGCAGCACCATGGATTGCCCGTTCGGCGCCGCACTGAGCACGGGCAGCGTGCCATCTTCGCCCAGGGCGCCTTCACCTGCCTCGCGCTCTTCGAGGGGAATCAGGTCGTCCTCGTCCAGCTGGATACCCTCACCGTCAACGGCGTCGATCTGAACGGTGCCCGCCCCGCTTATCAGTCCCGGAAGGCCGCCTGCGATGCCCGCGATATCCCGCGTGTGCACAGCGGGAACGCGCGCCCCTTGAGCCGCCGCACGCCCGGCACCCCGCCCGGCACTCCCAGCGCCCCCGGCCGCGGCGCCGCCCGCACGCTGCCGCCCGCGCTTCTGCCGCCGCTCGTCGCGCTTGTCCAGGAACGATGGCAGCTCGGGCAGTTCCGCATCATCTTCCACAGCCAGCCCATCCGGCAAGATGGCACCAGGGCGCACCGCCGCCGCCTCAGCCGCCTTCTGCCGCGCCTTCTGGATGTCAGAGGCCGAAAGCTGGATCTCCTTGATGGCCACATCGCGCTTGAGCAGCGTGTCGTAGGCGTGCAGCACCGTGGCATACCCGCCACGGCCCGCCGCGCCCATGACGCGGTATCGGTCCAATATGATCTGCTGCGTGGGCATTCGGAATACGGCCGCCTTTGTGTGTTTGAACTGGGTATACCGGCTGTTTTGTCTGCCGGATATGCTATCACATCGCACGCCTGCGCCCCACTGGCGCCAAAACGCGCATCCGGCGCACATAACAGCAGCCCCGTCCCCGTGCGATATCTGCGATATACTGGACCGAACCATCCGATCTAAGGAGCCAGCATGCTGGATGTGAAGTTCGTCCGCGAGAACCTTGATGCCGTGACGCAGGCCATGCGCGACCGCAACGCGTCCTTCGACGCCGACGCGTTCAGCCGCCTTGACGCACAGCGCCGCGAGGCCATCGCCGAAGAGGAACGCCTGCAAGCCGAGCGGAACGCCGCCTCCAAAGAGATCGGCGTCATGATGAAGGAAGGGCGCACCGAAGAGGCCGAACAGGCCAAGGAACGCGTGCGCGCCCTGAACGAGCAGTTGGACAGCGCCGCCGAACGCCGCACCGTCGCCGACGCGGCCCTGCGCGAGCTGCTACTGGCCACGCCGAACATGCCGGATGCCAGCACGCCCGTTGGCAAGGACGAGAACGACAACCCCGAAGTGCGCCGCTGGGGCACGCCGCGCACGTTCGATTTCCCGGACAAGCCTCACTGGGACCTGGGCTCTGACCTGAGCATCATCGACAGCGAACGAGGTGTGAAGCTGGCCGAGAGCCGCTTCTACGTGCTGGGCGGCGCCGGTGCCCGCCTGGAGCGCGCGCTGATCAGCTTCATGTTGGACCAGCACACCAGCCGCGGCTACAAGGAATGGTGGGTGCCCGCGCTGGCCAACGCCAGCACCCTGACGGGCACGGCCCAGCTGCCGAAGTTCGAAGAGGACCTGTACAAGACCACCGAGGGCCTCTACCTCATCCCCACGGCCGAAGTGCAACTGACGAACCTGCACGCTGACGAGATCCTGGATGTGGACCAACTGCCGCTGCGCTACTGCGCCTTCACTCCGTGCTTCCGCGAAGAGGCGGGCAGCGCCGGGCGCGACACGCGCGGCATCATCCGCGTGCACCAGTTCAGCAAGGTGGAGATGGTGAAGTACACCACGCCCGAGCAGGCGTGGGACGAGCTGGAATCCATGGTGGCCGACGCCGAGAACATCCTGCAGAAGCTGGAGCTGCCGTATCGCGTGATAACCCTGTGCACGGGCGATATCGGCTTCTCCGCCGCAAAGACCTACGATGTTGAAGTGTGGATGCCTAGCTACGAAGGCTACAAGGAGATCAGCAGCTGCTCGTGCTGTACCGACTTCCAGGCGCGCCGCGCAGGCATCCGCTACAAGGACCCCGAGCACTTCAAGGGCACGCGCCTGCTGTATACCCTGAACGGCAGCGGCTTGGCCGTGGGGCGTTGCATGGCAGCCATCATCGAGAACTACCAGAACGCCGACGGCACCATAACCGTGCCGCGCGCCCTGGTGCCCTACATGGGCGGACTTGAGGTCATCGGCCCACAGTAGGGCGCAAGCGCATGGCGCGGAAACGCGAACGGACCCGAAACGCCCAGACGCGCCGACCGCTCGGGCGCGCTCAGGATGCTGCCGCCGAAGCGGATCGGACGGCTGCGGCCTTTGAAGCGAACCGAGCGGCTGTGGAAGCGGCACCCTCAGACCCACTTGACCCTCTAGATCCGCTGGACACGCTGGATCCGGTGGACCCCCCCGAAGAAGCGCCCGACCCCTTCGCGGCGTTCAGCGATTCGTTCGATATCCCCGAAGGCGAGCAGCTGACCCGCGAAGAGCGGATCGAACGCGTTGAGCGCAGCCAGGCCCGGCGGCGGCACAAGAAACTGGTACGGCGCCTGATCTGGGCGCTGGTGGCGCTGGTGGCAGCGGCCATCGTGGCGGCGTGCGTGGCCTTCGCCCTGCTGCGCTGGGAAACCTACGATGACACGGCCGACTTCGTTGGACAGTGGCGCATCGTAGGCACCGACAAGGTGATCGAGGTGACCGAGGATACCATCGTGCTGACCGACGATGTGGCGTACCGCTACACCGTGGACGCGCAGGCCAAGACCATCACGTTCAAGTTCGGGAACATGGTGGGCAGCGCTCGCTACCGCTTCTCGCTGGACCGGCAACTGCTATCCATCACCGACGGCGAGTTCGACTGGTGGACCACCCTGTGCGACGACGTGCCGTGGACCATTGCGGCACTGTTCACGCAATGGATCGGCGACGGCGCACAGCTGAGCCCCGGCAGCGGCACGTTCGTGACCGAGCTGACGCGCGATCTTGACCCGAGCAGCAACCCGGCAACCGACGATGCGGCCGATGCCAACGACGCCGATGATGCCAGCAGCACCGAGCCTGCCGACGATGCAGGCGATGCAGCGGCGGATGGTGATGCCGACGGCGCAGACAGCGATGCGGCCGACCAGACCCCCGAAGACGGCACCGGCACCGATGCGACCGCCACCGACCAGGATGGATCGTCCAGCAGCACAGGCGGCACGCGCGATGTGGACGCGCTGGACATCAGCGATATCGGTGCGGGCGCATGACCGATGGCACGGCGGCCCGCCCCTTCCTGAACATAACGAAGATGACCGTGGACGCAGGGCGGCTGCGCGTGGATGTGCACCTAACGCCACGATGTCCCCGCCGCACCGACGCGCACCTGGCCCGCATGGCCACCGAGCGCTTCCCCGCGCTGCCCTGGCACACCTGCATCAACCACCGCGGCCCCACCTTCGCCAGCGTGCTGGAGGATACCCCGCTCCCGCATCTACTGGAGCACCTCATCATCGACCGGCAGACCGCCGACGCGCGCACAGCGCCCCAGCAACGCTTCGTGGGCACCACTCGCTGGACCGATGCCCAGCAGCGCTGCGCGCACGTTGAAGTAAACTTCTATGATGACCTCGTGGCGCTGCAAGCAACCAAAGAGGCGCTGGCAGCCCTGAATGATATGCTGGCTGGATACGCAAACGCGCATGGCGAAGAAGGGAACGTAGATGACAGCTCATCTTGAGTTCGACCGATCGGATAGCAAGGTGGCCCAACGCATCCACATGATGCGGTCAAGCCCGGTGCGCGACCTGTTCAGCGCCGCCACGCGCGACGATGTGATCTCGCTGTCGGGCGGCATGCCCGATGTGCGCCTGCTGCCCACCGAAGAGGTGGACCGTGCCATAGCCGCTGCCATGGCCGATGCGAACGATCGATCGGTGGCGCTGCAATACGGCTCGACCGACGGGCGCCCCGGCATGCGCGCCGTCGTGTGCGACCTGGTGCGCGATGTGGGCATCCGCTGCAAGCCCGAGAACGTCATCCTGACCTCGGGCGCGCAGGAGGCACTGGACCTGATCGGCAAGACGTTCATCGACCCGGGCGATATCATCTTGGCGGAAGGCCCCACCTACCTGGGCGCCCTGCAAGCGTTCAGCGCCTACCAGCCCGACGTGCACTGCATCGAATGCGACGACGACGGCATGCGTATGGACCTGCTGGAAGCCGAGCTTGAACGCATCGGCCACGATAACCCACGCCTGAAATTCGTCTACGTGATCCCCAACTTCCAGAACCCCAGCGGCGTCACCATGAGCGCAGAACGCCGTCGTCGCCTGGTGGAACTCTCGCATGAATACGGGTTCCTGATCGTGGAAGACGACCCCTACGGGCGCATCCGCTTTGAAGGCGGTCACCAAATGCCGCTGAAAGCGCTGGATGACCAGGTGATCTATCTGGGCACCATCTCGAAGGTGTTCGCGCCGGGGCTGCGCGTGGGGTGGATCGTGGCGCCGCGGCATGTGCTCTCGAAGATCAACCTGGTGAAGCAGGGCGCCGACCTGTGCGGCAGCTCCATGGACCAAGCCATCGTGCAGCATTACTTCACCGATACGCCTTGGCAGCGCACGCTGCAACGCTTCATCAACGTGTACACCGAGCGACGCGACGCCATGCTGGCCGCCCTTGAAGAGCACTTTCCCGCAGAAGCACGCTGGACGCATCCCGAAGGCGGCCTGTTCGTGTGGGTCACGCTGCCTGACTACGTAGACACCGGCAGCATGCTGGCCGAGGCGCTGGACGCAGGCGTGACGTACGTGCCGGGTGATTCGTTCTATCCTGGCGCCAGCGGCGGGAAGAACTGCATGCGCATCAATTTCAGCTACGAGAGCCCCGAGAACATCGCCGAAGCCATCCGTCGTTTGGCCGAAGTGATCGAAGCGCGCTTGGAGCTGTATCGCGTGTTCATCGAAGCGGGCGCCATCGACCCGGACCGCGCGCCCATCAACACGCACTAGCGCACGGGCGGTTGGTCAGGCAACGTCCGGCGCATGCTTGGGGCGGTCAATCAGGCGACGCTCGGCGCGCGGCAGGGCGAAGCCGGTCAGGCGACCACCACGCTGCACCCCGCTTCGGCAGCCGAGGTCAGCACGGTGGTGAAATCGTAGGCGGCCACCATCTGCGCCAGCACCGAGCCTTCCGCATCCACCAGTTGCACCGTGGCGCCCTTCGTGCCGCTCACCTGCTCCGTGGCATAGTCCTGCGCCGACTGGTCCAGGCCGCGCGTGCTGCCGATATCGCCCACTAGTAGCACCGTGCCACCGTTGATGACAGCGCTCAGGTCGTAGTCCAGCGCGCCGTCCATGCTACGGGCCGGGCCCGATGCGCACACCACGCCGCCGTTGAACTCCACGTTGCCGTTGCTGTCGATCGCATCGTTGCCGCCGGTCAGATGCAGGGTGCCGCCGTTGATCTGGATCAGGCAGGCATCGCTAGAGGCAGCCATGCCGCCACCGCCCATGCCACCCTTCGGCATATCACTATCCTGCACAGCCATATCGCCGCCCTTGAAGTCTTCACCTCTGCCTTCACCATCCGGCATCATGCCGCCATCCCGAAGCTCCTTGCCACCACCTTGCATTCTGCCTTCGGGAACGGTCCCATCTGCCTCTGCAGAGTCCTTGTCGAAGCTGCGTTCGGGACGCTCCATCCCCTCGGGAAGATCGGCGGCGTCGGACAGATCGCCAGGCATCTCAGCGCCATCGGGCATCTGGCGGAAATCGCCCCCATCAGGCGGCATGCCATCCTCTGCATCGGGCACCGCACCTGGAACGACGCCACCTTCTGCGTCCGGCGCCACACCGACTTCTGCGTCATCCGCGGCGGTCGTGTCATCGCTTGCCAACGAGGCGTTCACCGCATCGTCGCTGGCCACCACTGTATGGTCGCCCCCGTTCACGATGACCTTCTCACCCTCAAGGCCCTCATAGCAGCTCTCCACGTTCACCGACCCGCCATCCAGCAGCACGAAGATGTCCGAATGCAGCGCATCGTCGCCCGCATTCACCGTGAAGGTGCCGTCGGCGATCTTGATGCAGTCGTTGCCATGCAGCGCATCTTCCGCCGCTGTGATGTCGAAGGTGCCCCCGGTGATGACCAGGTCGTCCTTTGACTTGATGCCATGATAGTAAGCGCCGTTCACCGTCAGCGACCCCGCACCGTTGATGGTCAGGTCGTCATTGCTCAGCAACGCGGCGTTCAGGTCGTCGTCTTCATCATCTTCCGCGTGCTGGCTGCCATCCGCCAGCATGTTGGTGCTGCCCTCGGCCAAGGTCAAAAAGCACTTATCAGCATTCTTCACGTAGAACGCCGGACCGTCGGCATTCGTGATGCTAGCGCCATCCAGCACCACCTGCACCTTCGTCTCGCTGCTGGTGTCCACCACCACCCAGCCGTTGTCCAGTGTGCCGCTGACCACGTACGTACCCTCGTCGGTGATGGTGGCCGTGCTGCCCTCGGCCTGCGCGCCCACGCCTTCCACGGTGGCCTCCGCGCCGTTCAGCACGATGCGCGTGGCTGTGTCGGCATCGTAGGACGGGTCCTTGTCGCGGCTGGTGAAGGTCAGATCCAGGTCTTCCAGCGCGTGCGTCTCGGTGGTGCCGTCGGCAGCTTCCCCGCCCTCGCGGCCGCCGCCAGCGCCCAGCCCTACGTTCGCGCAACCGCTCGGGCCCACGGCCAACGCCGCCGCCAGCACGCAAGCACCCGCGCCGTTCATCCAGCGACGCGCGCGGCCGCACGACCTATAGTTCCTAGCACCCATCTTCATCTTCATCACAGCACATCCTTCGTTTGCGGGGCGATGCCCAGGCTTATCTTCAGATTGCCGTTCAGGCAGCGCAGCTCGTCGATCAGCTGCTTCTCCGTGCGCGGCTCGCGCAGCCGCACGGCGTATTGCATCTGGTACAGGCTGCCCATGTTCGTGGTGCGCACCTCGGTCAGCTCGCTCTCGGCGGCGAACCGGTCCAACACCTCGTCGAACATGCCCTCGAATTCCAGGTCCTCGGGCACCGTCACCGTCAGCATCTTCTCGGGCTGGCGCGGCCGCCCGAACGGCGACAGCACATAGATCATGTTCACGATGGCCACGATGATAGTGAAGCCCACGGCCAGCGCGATGAACCCCATGCCCGTGGCAAGCCCCACCGCCATGGCTAGGAACACGCTGCCGATGTCCTTCGCGCTGCCGGGAATGGAGCGGAAGCGCACCAGGTTGAACACGCCCATCACCGCAATGCCCGCGCCCAGGTTGCCGTTCACCAACGTGATGACCATCTGCACGATCAGCGGCAGGAGCGCCAGCGTGACCACGAAGTTCTTCGAGTAGCTGTGACGGAACATGTAGATGCCCGCCACGCAGGCGCCCAGCACGATGGACGCAAGGCAGCACCACAGGAACTCCTGTGTGGTAACGCTGGCAGCCAGCGATCCGGCGCTGCCGAAGATGGAAGTGAGTGCGGTATCGAACATGGAGGCTCCTTACTGAACGAGCGCCAAGGAAGATGACGCGAAGGTGGGCAGGGTGAACGCGGAAGATGCCGCGCTGGTCGGAACAGATGCCGGAGCCGCCGCCGGGGCAACGGCACGCGCTTCGGCGGCCTGCCCGTGCACCAGCATGCTCATGGCGCCGTACTTCGAGAACGACTGCGGGTAGGCGCGCGCCTGGTTCAGCGCTTGGACCAGCCAGCGCGGATAGGGCGCGATGGCCTTCACTTCCAAGATGCTGTCCGGGACGAGCACCCGAAGCGGCATCTGCTGCTGACCGGTGGCGATGCGCAGTGCGTCGGCGGCGGACAGGGACAGCAGATCGGCGAACGCAAGGTCGTCGTCGATGGTGAGGCGCAGTTCGTCGGTCGGGCATGCCGCGGTACGCGCACCGCCCGCAGCGTCGGCTGCACCCACATCCACACCACCGCCCGCCGCCGCAGCGCCGCCCGCAGCACCATCGCCCGCAACCGCCGGCATGGCCCACGCCGTGCGCACGCAGCTGATGAGCGCCGATGGCCGCAACGGGCCCCGCCGCTCGCGCAGCGCATCTATCTCGCGTGCGATCTGCCGGTCCACGAAGCTCGGTTCCACAGCAACGCCCTCCTGCACCAGCGGGAAGCGCCCAGCCGCCACCAGGAACGGCTCGCCCAGCAGGTAGGCCGCCACCCCGCGGGCGCTCATCGCCACGCGACGCTTGTACACCACGCCCGCCAGCTTCTTCTTGATCTCCACGAACACCGGGCCCTCCGCGCTGGCCGTTCCATACCAGCGCAGACGCAGCTTCTCCTTGTAGAGCGGCTTTTCCAGCGACCGCGCGATCAGGCTGCGCTCGGCGGTGTCGAAGTACAGGCTGTTCACGCGATGCCGCCCGTACGCATCGGGTACCATCTGCGCGCTGGCCGCCGCGCTCACGATGCTGCGCTGCTGGGCAGCAAGCCGATATTTCTTCTCCGTTCGCTTGAACGTGCCGATGTATGACCCCACGATCGCCTCCATTTCGCCGTTCTCGGATGCGAATGCTAGGGGCGCATCCTAAAATCTCTCTGAAAGATCGGCGAAGGTTTCAGGGCGATTTCAGCCTTCGCACCCACAATGGCAGGCAACGAAAGCGGGCCGAGGCGCGGAAGGGAGGCGACATGCGGGTGCTCGTCGTGGAGGACGATCGCGGGCTGGCGCGCGCGTTGGCGCACATCTTAAAGCAGCATCGCTGGGATGTGGATGCGGTCCACGATGGGGAAGAGGGCCTGCGCTTCGCCACCACCGGCGCCTACGACGCCATCATCTTCGACATCATGCTGCCCAAGATGGACGGCATCGAAGCGGTCAGGGCGCTGCGTGAGCGCGGCATCGCAACGCCGGTGCTGATGCTGACCGCACGCGACCAGGTGCCCGACAAGATCGAAGGGCTCGACGGCGGAGCGGATGCTTATATGACGAAGCCCTTCGCGGCACCCGAGCTGCTGGCGCGTCTGCGCGCGCTGGTACGCCGCACGGTGGACGAACCCGTGCGCACCGTGGACGCGGGCGACCTGCAACTGCGCCCTGAAACGCACAGCCTGGCGTGCGGACCCGAGGACATCCAGCTCAGCCATAAGGAATTCGCGCTGGCCGAGGTGCTGCTCGCGCACGCAGGGACGGTGGTGGCGAAAGCCGCCCTCATCCAGCAGGTGTGGGGCGCCGATTCCTCTGCCAGCAGCACGAACCTGGAAGCATACGTGTCCATGCTGCGGCGCAAGCTGCGCTTCTTAGGGTCGCGCATGCAGATCAAGTCCCAGCGCGGCGTAGGCTACAAGCTGGTGGACGAGGATGCGCCATGCTGAAGCGCCTGCGCATCAAGTTCATCGTGCTGATCATGGGCATCGTGGCGGTGCTGCTGGGTTCGGCCTTCACCATCATCTGCGTCATGGATTGGCAGCAGAGCGTTGCTGACACCGACATGGCCCTTGAAGCCGCCATCCAGCAAGCCGTAGGCTCCCCTTCCGCGAATGCGGGCGGCGCGGTGCCGCTCGGGCAGAAGGGCACGTTCGACCCTGCCGCATCCGACCCTTCCACGCCCGACCCTGCTGACATGGCTCTTGACCATACGCCCACAGGTGACAGGGAAGGCGATTCCGGCGACGGACGCGAGAACGACCCTGCCGACATGCGCAGCATCTATCCCGCCATGAAGGGCGGTCGGTTCGCCGCGCGCCCCATTCCCGACCTGTTCACCGCCGTGTACGAGCAGGAAGGCGATCAGTTCACGTTCCTACCGGAATCATCGAGCGCCATGTGGGTACCAGAGGTGGTCGGCGACTACGCCGATGAGCTGCGCGCCCACGCGGACGGCACAGGTATGCTGGGTAGCACCATCTATTATATGAAGAGGACACTGCCCGAAGGATGCTACGTTGCCATGGTCTACGCTGGCCAGATGGAGACGTGGAAGGGGCTGGCGGTGAACCTTGCGTTGGTGGGCGCCATCGTGCTGGCGGTGTTCCTGGTCATCAGCATCGTGTTCTCACGGTGGGCGCTGCGGCCGGTGGAGGCGGCCTGGACCCAGCAACGGCGCTTCGTGGCCGACGCGTCGCACGACCTGAAGACGCCGCTGACCGTGGTGTTGGCGAACACGTCCATCCTGCTGGACGAACCTGACCAGACGCCTGCCGAACGGCGCAAATGGTTGGAGAGCACGCGCGACGAGGCGCAAGGTATGCAAGCGCTGGTGGAAGATATGCTGCGCACCCTGGGGCCCACGCCGGACGCGGGGACAGAGGCAGGAGCAGCTTCGGGGACGGCTGTGCCCTCGGGCGCGAACGCGAGCGCCTCACATCCCGCAAGCGATCTTCCCGCCGCGCACCAGCCGCCCGCCGCTGACGCTGCGGCCGATCTCTCCCACATCGCCGCAAAGGAGATGCTGCAATTCGAATCGATCGCCTTCGAGCGCCACCTGACGCTGGAGAGCACCATCCATCCTGACGTGCGCGTGCCAGCCACCGCCGCCGATGCGCGCCGCCTGGTGCAAGCGCTGCTGGACAACGCCTGCAAATACGCGAACGAGGGCGGGCGCGTGGATCTGACGCTTGCCCTTGATGCGCCCGCGGCCACCGCGCGCCTTGAGGTGAACAACACCGGACCCGGCATTTCCGAGGCCGACCTTCCCCATATCTTCGATCGCTTCTACCGCGCCGACCAAGCGCGCACCTCACACGAGGGGCATGGCCTGGGCCTGGCCATCGCGCGCAGCATCACCGAGCGCGCTGGTGGCACCATCACCGCCACCAGCAAGAACGGCACCACCACGCTGACCGTCACGCTCCCTGTGGCGTGATGATAGCCAGCACACCCCCAAGCCAGCAAAGCGGCCAGAACGGTCGAAACCGTTGCGCCCGGCGCAGCGGCGTCCACCATGAGCTAGAATCTGAGACGAGCAAGATCGTAGAACGTAAGACCAAGCCAGCGCGAGAAAAGGTGCAGTATGGGTTTGAAGGTTGCGGTTTTAATGGGCGGAAGCTCGTTCGAGCGGAAGTTCAGCTTGGAGAGCGGCAAACGCGTGTGCGACGCGCTGGAAGAGGCAGGCCACAAGGTGGTGCCGCTTGACACGGTGCCCGACCTGGTGCCCACGCTGCGCAGCGAGAAGCCCGACGTGGTGTACAACGCACTGCACGGCAAACACGGCGAGGACGGTACGGTGCAGAGCCTGCTGGAGTTCTTGGGCATCCCGTTCGTGGGCTCGCCCGCCAGCGTGTGCCATCGCGCCTACAACAAGGATGCGCTGCATTCCAGCCTGGCGAAGTACCGCGAGATCACCGGCGATGCGGGCGTGGCAAGCTGGCCGCAGGGTGTGTTCATCGCGCGCGACGCCTTCAAGGATATGGGCGCAGCAACGGCGCTGGACCTGGTGCCCGAGCGAGTGGCTGGCGGCTTCCCTGTGGTGGTGAAGCCCGCGCACGGCGGCAGCGCCCTGGGCGTTCACAAGGTGTATGACCAGGAGCATCTGGGCGAAGCCGTGCTGGATGCGCTCTCCTATGACGACGCAGTGAACATCGAACAGTGGATCGACGGCGTTGAGCTGTCGGTGTCCATCCTGGGCAGCGGGTGGGATGCGCACGCCCTGCCGCCAGTGGAGATCGTCTCGCACCGCGATTTCTTCGACGCCGAAGCGCGCCTGGACGACCAGCAGGCGGACTTCTTCGGCCCCGTGCGCCCCGCATCGCTATCCCCCGACCCCGAACAGGCCGAAGCCATCCGCGCCGAGATAGAGCGGGCGGCGCTTGAGGTCTACCGCGCGTACAGCGTGCGCGATCTGGGCCGCATCGACCTGATCTGGGACGGCGCGCAGGCGAAGTGCTTCGAAGTGGATGTGTCGCCTGGCATGACGCACCATTCGCTGTTCCCGCTGGCATGCGAGACATCGGGCCTGTCGCTCACGGCAGTCATGGACGAATTGGTCAGCGTGGCCGCCGGTCGCGCTGCGTTCGAAAGATAACGAAACTTTACAAATGCGTTTCCAACGGGTGCGCAGAACGCCATGCCGCATTTCGTTCAGAGCGTCTCACGTATAATCGACGCACAGTTTTCGTGGAAGACCGTAGGAGGCAATCATGAATAAGCTTATGTACTTCGTATTGGGCGGTGCCATGGGTGCCGTCGGCGCTCTGCTCCTTGCACCGCGCACCGGCGAGGAAACGCGCAGCCTGGTAGCAGATTACGCAGGCAACGTGGCCAGCGACGCTCAGGCCATGGGTGCGAAGGCCAGCGAGGCTATCCAGAACGGTGTGCACCAGGCCACCGAGAAGGGCCAGGCCGCTCTGAACAACCTGCAGCACGCCGCCGACAATGCCACCACCGCGGCCGTCGACAAGAACGATGAGCTGCGCGCCAAGATAGAAGCCGCGCGCGACCGCATCGCCGCACAGGTGAAGCAGAACGCCGAGCAGAGCGCGCAGGCTGTGCAGGATGCCGCACCGGGCATCGCCGACAAGGCAAAGAACGCGGTGGATACCGCCAAGAATGCGGCCACCAACGCCATCGGATCGGCGGCGGGCGCTGTGAAAGGTGCGGTTGACAAGGCCAAGGACGCAGCCGACAAGGGTGCTCAGGAAGTGGCCGACAAGGCGAAGAACGCTGCCGACAAGGCAGACAAGAAATAAGCTATCCGCGGCGCCGGGCACCAGGTCCCGGCGCTTCTTCCTACCATGACCGAACAGCTTGAGAGCGGGTTGGTCAGCGCCGCAGCCCTAACTGGCATGAAGGCGTGGATGGGCCGCCCGAAGAAGAACGAACCCGACGCCGTCAAGAAGATGGGTCGGGTTCGCGCATGCGTGTTCCATCCCAAGCAGAAGCGCTGCGTGGGCCTTCTGGTGAAGCGGCCTGATGTGGCGCTGATGTTCCATCGCGCTGACCTGTTCGTGGCCGTAAACGGGTATGACATCGTGGACGGCGCACTGGTCATCCGCGATGATGCGGCAGCCACCGACCGCGGGGCGTGCAAGGCGCTCGGAATCGACCTGGACGATTGCGTGCTCTGGTTAGGGCTTGCCGTCATGTGCCAGGATGGCACCTCGTTCGGCACAGTGGGCGATGTACTGTTCCACCCCCAAACTGGCGCGGTGGAAACGCTAGTGGTCAGCAAGGGCGCCACCGCGAACACGCTGCTGGGCAAGCTGAACGTGCCTGCCCAGGACGTCCTTGGGTTCAAGCGCGGCATGGGCACGCAACTCTACATGGCCGACGATGACGACCGCAATGCGCTCGGGTGCATCGTAGTGTCCGACCGCGTGGAGCAGATGGAGGTCAGCGGCGGCGTTGCCGAGAAGGCGGGCGAGGCCACCGCGGTGGCTGCCGACAAGGCCAAGCGCGCGGTGCGCAAGGTGAAGCCCCAAGCGCAAGCCGCCGTGGATGCGGCGAAGCCCGTCGCCCAGAAGGCCGCGAAGGCGGCCAGCGAAGCGGTGGACAAGGGCGCCTTCGCCACCGGACGGCAGATCGGGCGCGCCACCGGCATGTTCGGTAGCTTCGCTGACAACTTCAAGAAGGCCATGGCCGACGACGACAGCGATCCGCAGGAGTAGCTTCCGGCACTGTCATCTGTGTGAACCGCACCCCATTCCCTTGTTTGTGTACTAGAATGGATAGCAACGACAACCTCTTCGCAAAGGAGACGAAATGCCCAAGATCACCGCAGCTGACGTGCGCGTTCCTATGGATGTGCCGGCCGATTCCCGCGATACCTACGTCGAGAATTACCTGAAGGCCACGCGCAACACCGGTCGCCTGATGCTGTTCGCGTGCGACCAGAAGGTCGAGCACCTGAACAAGGACTTCTACGGCGAGGGCATCGACGAAGCCGACGCCAAGCCGGAGCACCTGTTCCAGATCGGCAAGGACGGCGTGATCGGCGTGCTGGCCGGGCAGCGCGGCCTGGTGGCTCAGTATGCAGCCGACTACCCCGATATCAACTACCTTATCAAGATGAACTCCAAGACCAACTTGGTGGGCACCAAGCAGGAAGACCCGTACTCGCCGCAGCTGACCGATCTGGAAGCGGTGCTGCAGATGCGCGAGAACGGCGTGAACATCGTGGGCCTGGGCTACACCATCTACCTGGGCAGCGAATTCGAGGCCACCATGATGGCCGAGGCGGGTCAGCTGATCGCGCAGGCGCACGAGCATGGCCTGCTGGTGGTGCTGTGGATCTATCCGCGCGGCAAGGCCGTCACCGCCGAGAAGGATCCCGACCTGATCGCGGGCGCTGCGGGCGTGGCGCTGTGCCTGGGTGCCGACTTCGTGAAGGTGAATCCGCCGAAGCCCGAGGATGGCCGCACGCCCGCCGAGGCGCTGCATGTTGCCAGCATGGCAGCCGGTCGCACGGGCCTGGTGTGCGCGGGCGGCTCCACCGTGGATGCCGAAACGTTCCTCACGCAGCTCTACGACCAGATCCACGTGGGCGGCGCATGCGGAAACGCCACCGGACGCAACATCCACCAGCGCAGCCTGGACGAGGCCACGCGCCTGACCAAGGCCATCAGCGCCATCACGCTGGCCGACTACAGCGTGGCGGATGCACTGGCGGTATTCCAGGGTGAAAAGCAGTTCAGCTACAGCGATATCTAACCACTGCACCTATAGCAGCACGCCTGCAAGATGACGGCCACGTACTCCTTCGGGAACAGGTGGCCGTTTTTTATGCTGTCCTGATCGGTCCCATGTTGGGTAGAACGCCATAACATGCGTGCCATTGCATGCGGAATTTCGTGCTTTATGCGCCATACCGAACGCCCAAAGAGACATGCAGGGCTGTATTACAGCGAATGCTCAAAAGGGCATTCAGTGTTATGCCGCAACGAAGCGATCAGGGTCCGTACTGCCGCGAAACGCCCCTCTTCGGCGTACCTCACGGCTTCTCGCTGCCTTCCTTAGGCGAACCTGTATGCTTATGAAATGTCGCGCCCCAAGAAGCGCTCGGCGTTGCGCCAGAGCATCTTCTCCTGATCGGCCGCATCAAACGGAAGGCTGACGAAGCGCTCGTATTCAGCCACCGGGTCCCACATGGGAAAGTCGCTGCCGAACATGATGCGGTCGGGCCCGTAGAGCTCGATCAGCTCGGCAGTGCGCCGCAGCCCCAAGAACTCCATGCTGGACGACACGTCCATGAAACAGTTCGCGTCTTCCAAATACTCCACCGCCAGATCGTAGATGGACCAGCCGCCGAAGTGCGCCGCATTCACCACCAAGCCTGGGAAGGTGTCCAACACCGCGCGCATGCGACGCGGATGGCTGAAATCGTAGCGGTAATCGCCACAGTGCATGATGATGGGCAGCTTGCCCTCAGCCAGCTCGTAGATGCGCATGAGCCGCAGATCGTCCATATTGACGCACTGCGTGTCGGGGTGCAGCTTGATGCCCACCAGCCCCATGGCCTGCGCTCGCGCCATCTCGGCTGCCGGATCCTCCAGGTCTTGGTGCAGCGTCATGAAGCCGATCATATTCGGCCGCTGCGCGCACGTCTGCGCGATGAAGTCATTGATGGTGGCAACCTGATCCGCCCGCGTGGCCACCGAATGCACGATATGATGCGTGATGGGACTGCCCGCGCACGTCTCCGCCAGGGCTTCGGGGGTCCCACCGGACGCATCCATGGGAATGTTGTAGAACGCGCCCACGCCCTGCACCGCACGCTCGGCAATCTTGGCCGGATAGATATGGCAGTGGCAATCAACGACGGGCATGGCATCTTCCCTTCAACGAAATGCTGTTGCTGATTCTAACGCAAGCCCGATGCGCTACCATGAGAGCGACCTTTTACCCGCGCGAAGGAGGCGCTGATGCTGTACAAGAAACTATTGGTGGCCTACGACGGATCCGAACCCTCTCAGGAAGCGCTCATCGTGGCGAAGGACCTGATCGGCGACACGCCCGATGCCACCATGCACATCCTGTCGGTCATCCCGCTGGGAGCCGTGGGAGTGGGAGTGGAATCACCCATCGAACCCATCGGCAGTGTACAGCAGATATTCCCCGACATCCAAACCTACGAAGCGCTGCTGACCAGCGCTAAGCAGAGCACCATCGAAAGCGTGCGCGAGCAGACAGAGAACGTGCTGAAGGACCTGCGTTGCCACGTAACGGTGGATGCGGTGGCTGCCAGCAAACCCGCTTCCGGCATCTGCGAATATGCCGAAGAAGAGAAGGTGGACATGATCGTGATGGGGTGTCGCGGCATGGGCGCGCTGCGCAGCGTGCTGGGCAGCGTCAGCTACGCGGTGCTGCATCAGGCCGACTGCCCCGTAGTCACCGTAAAATAGTTGACGCGCCCATCTGGCGCGCCAACTTCTTTCCGTATCTGTATTCGCAGCAGCCGTGCGGTCGCAACCTTGCAGCTATCGCGCGGCTGCTGCCTTGCTATTGTCTTGCTGCTGTGTGCCCGCCGATCGCAGGCACTCCCACCGCTACTCGGTGGGGATGCCGTGCTTCACGCGTTCGCTCTCTTCGGCGCGCTTGGCATCGTTGAAACGATCCAGCGTACCCACCAGATACCCCGTGATGCGGCGGATGCGCTCGAAGCCCAGCTGGCCGTCATCTTCGGTGCGACCACACTTCGGGCAGCTGTCGCCGATGATGCCGTTGTACCCGCAGATGGGGTCGCGATCGACCGGGTGGTTGATAGAACCATACCCCATGCCCGCTTCCTTCATGTAGCGGATGACTGACTCGAACGCTTCCAGATTCTCGGTCGGGTCGCCATCAAGCTCGATGTAGCTGATGTGACCGCCATTGGTCAGCTGGTGGTACGGCGCCTCCACGTTGATCTTGTCGAACGCGTTGATGTCGTAGTACACCGGCACATGGAAGCCGTTGGTGTAGTAGTCGTGATCGGTCACGCCCGGGATGACGCCGTAGCGCTCGCGGTCGATGCGCACGAACCGCCCGGACAGGCCTTCGGCTGGCGTGGCGATGAGCGTGTAGTTCATGCCGCGCTCGCGCGATATCTGGTCACAATAGCTGCGCATATGCCCGATGATCTCCAAACCCAGGCGCTGCGATTCCTGCGATTCGCCATGATGCTTGCCCGTCAGCGCCACCAGGCATTCGGCCAGGCCGATGAAGCCCGTGGTCAGCGTGCCATGCTTGAGCACATCGCGCTGCTCTTCGTTGTAGGCCAGCTTCTCAGAATCGATCCACACGCCCTGCCCCATCAGGAACGGCGCGTTGTACACCTTCTTGCGTGCCTGGATCTCGAAACGCTCGTCAAGCTGCTTGGTGACCAACGCCAGTTTGGAATCCAGCAGGTCGAAGAACAGGTCCAGGTCGCCCTTGGCGCGGATGGCCAGGCGCGGCAGGTTGATGGACGTGAACGACAGGTTGCCACGGCCAGGCGTGATCTCGCGATTGGGGTCGTACACGTTGCCCATGACGCGCGTGCGGCATCCCATGTAGGCGATCTCGGTCTCCGGCGTGCCCTTGTAGTACTGCGCGTTGAACGGCGCATCCAGGAAGCTGAAGTTCGGGAACAGACGCTTGGCCGAGCAGCGCATGGCCAGCTTGAACAGGTCGTAGTTCGGGTCTTCAGGGTTGTAGTTCACGCCTTCCTTCACGCGGAAGATCTGCACGGGGAAGATGGGGGTCTCACCGCTGCCCAGGCCCTCTTCGGTGGCCAACAGCATGTTCTTGATGACCATGCGGCCTTCGGGTGAGGTGTCCATGCCATAGTTCACCGAACTGAACGGCGTCTGCGCACCTGCGCGGCTGTGCATGGTGTTCAGGTTGTGTACCAGCGCTTCCATGGCCTGGAACGTGGCGCGGTCGGTGTCGCGCTTGGCGTTCTTCGTGCTGTACGTCACGATGGTGTCGATGACGTCAGCGCCGATGCCTGCTTCGACCAGCTGCGCATTCAGCTGATCGCGGAACGCATCGGACATCTCCAGTGCTGCCCATTCGCCCGTGGCCTCTTCAACTGCGGCCAGCACGTCCTGCGCCAGCGCGCGTTCGTCAGCCACGTCGCACAACAGGTCGATGGCCTCGGCCATGTGCTTCTTGAACAGACGGCGATACGTCTTGCGCACGCCGTCGGCCAGGCCGTAATCGAAGTCGCACACGCTCTGGCCGCCATGCTGGTCATTCTGGTTGGACTGGATGGCGATGCACGCCAGCGCCGTGTAGCTAGCGATGTCGTTGGGTTCGCGCAGCACGCCATGACCCGTGGAGAAGCCGCCCTTGAAGAGCTTGCGCAGCTCGATCTGACAGCAGGTGGTGGTCAGCGTATAGAAATCCATGTCGTGAATGTGGATGTCGCCTTCGCGATGTGCCTTGGCGAAGCGCGGGTCCAGCACGCACATCTCGTAGAACTGCTTGGCGGATTCGGAGCCGTACTTCAGCATGGTGCCCATAGCCGTGTCAGCGTTGATGTTGGCGTTCTCGCGCTTCAGATCGGAGTCGGCAGCCTTACTGAACGTGATGTCCTTCAGCGTTTGGATGAGGCGGCTGTTCACGTCACGCACGCGGTTGCGCTCGGCGCGATACAGGATGTAGCTCTTGGCGGTTTGAACGAAGCCGCTCTCGATGAGCGTTTCCTCCACCAGATCCTGCACGCCTTCCACCGTGGGCACGCCTTCAATGGCGCCGCTGTCGATTTTCTGGGCCACCTGATGGGCGATCTGGTCGGCGGTGCCGCGGTCCTGCATGGCCGCGCACGCCTGGAATGCCTTTTCGATGGCGGCAGCTATCTTCTCTTCGTGGAACTCGGTCTTGCGGCCGTCGCGCTTGATGATTGCTTGTGGCATGTTTGAGCTTCCTTTCTTGCGTCTTTGCGCATTATCCAGCCTGCTGCTGTTTATCCGGTCCCACCTGCGAAAACCTATGTTCCTTGCACATGGTTTCAACAGCATTTGAACCGATTTATCCACAACATGTTGTGGTTGCTGCTCTTACCAGCGGGAATATATAGTATATTCCCGCGCACGGCTGTGCAACCCTTTTCAGCTAGATTTAGGTAACGGTTTCGGAACTGTCATGTACCTGCCCGGACGGGCGCGCGATGGGTGCACGACATGAATGCGCGAATCGGTGCACGATGGCTGCGCGACATGAATGCGCGATGGGCACACAGCGCGAACGGGCGCCCCTGAATGGCAACGCGCCCGATGCTAACCATAGCACCAGGCGCCGCATATGCTACTTATATATAGGTGCGTTCGCGCCTTTAGCGCTGTCGCCAAGAACGATGCTTGGCGCTACCTGCCACGGGCTACCGAACGGCGCTAGTCGAACAGGGATATTTTTCCCACCCGTATGTCATGCGCGCGCTTCAACAGGCGAACGCCCATCACGGCGCAGCCGAACGCGGTGATAGCCAGCATCAGAATCAGCGCGCGCTCCATCACGTCGCCAGTCTGGGCAAGCGTCGTCAGCGGACGCGGATCGGGCGCGCCCGTGCCGGGCAGCTGCGGGTCGTCTGGATCAACGGGGTACACAGGATCCTCAGGGTCTTCGGGCTGGTCGGACGCCGCACGATCCACTACCTGCACTGTGTTGCGCACCGAGAATAGCGCACCCAGGTCGATCCCTTCCAGATCGTCGGCATGCACCGCACTGGCCGCTTCGTCGCCCTGCGCCTCCTGTGCCGCACGCATAGCGTCCGTATCCTGCTGGATATGCGGGCGGATGAAGCCTTCTTCCGCGCGGAACAGCGGGCGCTGGTCGCCGTATGCGTCGGTATAGCCCACGCCCGCTTCCAGCTCTTCATCAGAGAAATCGCCCGGGTGCCCATAGCTCACCAGCGCATTGTCGTCGCCATACACCAAACCCATCTTCTTCTCCGTCCCTTTCCAGTCATCGTTGAACGCATCGAAGCTCAAGATGCTGCCATCCACGCGCCCATCGTCGATGGACCCATCCTCGTTGAATTCCAGGCTGGGCTGCACTTCGGCCTGCGAGATGATGAAGCGTAGTGTCAGATCCACATCCGCACTGGATGCGAACTTGGTCATGGTGGCGCTCAGCTTGCCTACGCCTGCCAGCACATCCACACCATCGTCGGAGGTCCCTGCATCAGCATACACCCCGTAAAGCCCGATCACGACGGGGATAACGGTGTCGTTGCGCTCATAGCCTGCGGGCGCCTTCACCTCGCGCAGATACAGCACCCGCCCCAGCAGATCGTTGCCATCCTTGTCCGTCCATAGCGTCTTGGCCGTGCCTTCGCCATCTTCCACATACGGCGCGAACACGATGGTGCCATGCTGGGTGTCGGCGCGGTCGCCATTATGCGGCACGCCGGTCACGCCCGCCGCGTACACCGGGATCACCTGGCCTGCGCCGTCGGTCACGCTGCTGACGCGCGCATCCTCAACGGTGGCATCGGCAGCCCGCTCGGCATCGGCGCGATCCTCAAACAGGGCAAATACGGCGCCGTCGATGCGCTCGCCCGCCTCATTGGTCTTCCATAGGCGCAGTTCGCGCTGCTCGTTGGGAATGTAGATGATGGGTTGGAACGTGCGGTCGAAATCACTGGCGTCAATGGGACGGAAACCATCGCGCTGGCCCGTGATAGAAGCCAACACCGCATCCACACCGCGCTCGGTCACCTTCTGCGCGAGCTGCTCGTAGCGCACATCGGCCGACGCTGCATCCACCCCAGCCGCCGCCAACGCCTCAGGGCTGATGACCGCATACACCATCTGCAGCGTGCCATCCGGGTCGATCAGGCGATAATCGTCGGCAACGCCAGGAAGCCCTTCGATCTGACCTGTCAACGACGAAAGCGACTCGTTCCAGCTCAGATGCCACGGCTTGCCAGCGCCCGATGACTGCCGCAGCGCCGCTTCCAGAAGCGCCCGGGCATCGGAGGCGGCCACCGTCTGATAGCCCTCGGTCACATCGCCATAGAGCGGCCGCCATCCCTCGTCAGTGACGATGGTGGGCACCGTGACCACCAGCCCGTCACGCTGCGCATCACTGCTCACGCGATCGTTCGGGTCTGCCGTCAGCTGGCCGTCGTCGTAGGTAGCGTAATGAATGTCGCTGTCCACCGTGACCAGCGACGCGAACCCAGCGCTGGCCCCGGTCTGGTAACTGTTGTTCACCACGAGCATGCCCGTAGCAGGCAGGTAGTGGAAGAGCACGTCGGTGCGCATCTGGCGATACCCCGGCGGCCGCTGCGTCTCGCGCAGCACGTACAGCCGCCCGCCGTTCATGCCCTGCTGCGCGGCGCACTGGGCAAAATCCAGCACCTCATGGGCGGCCTGACCATCGGATGCCACCTGGTAGAACGAGGACATGCCCGTAGCATCGGTGGTCAGCACGGCCACCGGCGCGCTGCCCAGTCGATCCTCCACCGCTTCCAGTGTCACCTCGGCCAGGTTGTCCTCGGTGGTGCCTGCAGGCGCATCAACGGCATACACCTCGAAGCTGGCCTGCGCCACCGGGTTGCCATTCTGGTCCACCTTCGCGATCTGTGCGGTGGGCCGCTTGATATCGGTCACGCGCACGGTGTTGCGGATGGCGAAGATGTTCGTCAGGTCCATACCGAGCAGCTTGTCCGCGCTGACCCCGCGATACACCGATGCCAGTGCCGCCTCCAACGCGGCGGTATCCTGGCTGGGCGCCGAGCGCACGAAGCCCGTGGTGGCGCGGAACAGCGGGCGCTGGTTGCCCGCCGCATCCACATACCCGATGCCCGCTTCCATCTGCTCGGCCGTGAACCCATCGGGCGAGCCGTAGTCGACCAGCGCGTTGACGCCGTATTCCAGGTCCATCTGATGGGTGGCGCTGGGCTGCCAGTTCGCGTTGAACGTGTCGAAGGGAACGCTCTGCGCGCCTGCGGGCACCGCCGAGCTTTCCTGGGTCTGCATGGTAGCGGTGATGTAGCGCAGCGTCAGGTTGAAATCGGGCGACGCGGCGTACTTGGTCATGGTGGCGCTCAGCTTGCCCACGCCCGCCAGCACATCTACACCATCGGCCGCCGTGCCAGCATCGGCGTAGATGCCGTACTGGCCGATCACCACAGGGATGATGGTGTCGTTGGGATTGAAGCCCGCGGGCGCCTGCACCTCCTTCAAGTAGAGCACGCGTCCGTTCTGCCCGTCATCGCCCACTGTCCATTCGGTGTGCGCGGCCCCCGCTCCATCGGTCACATACGGCGCAAAGATCAGCATGCCTTCGATGTCGTCCCCTTGGTAGCGCGTCTCGGTCCCGCGCAGATCGCCGGTCACGCCCGCTGCATAGGCGCTGATCTGGTTGCCCGCTGCGTCGTAGACGCCCGTGACCGCATCGTTGTCGTCGATGTCCACGCGCACCGCACGCTCGGCTTCTTCCTTGCTGCCGAACAGACCGAAGGCTGCCCCATTCACACGGTTATCGTTCTGATCCACCTTCCACACGCGCAGCTCGCGCTGCTCGTTGGGGATGTTGACCACCGTACGGAAGTTGCGCTCGAACTGGTTCAGGTCGTTGGCCTCGATGGCGCTGAATCCGCGGCTGCCGAAGGCGCCCGCCGCTCCCGGCGTGCTCAGCTTCGCGATGTCGGCCGCCGCAGCGCGTACGGCAGCGGCCAGCTGCGCATCGGTGGGATCGGTCACGCCACCCAGATAGCTAGTCACACGCGTAGCCAGCGAAGCGTACTTGTCGGCTTCTGTCATGGTGGAGCTGCCGAACGCGTCGCTTGAGATGATGCCGTAGATCATCTGCATGTCGCCATCGGGGTTGTTCAGGCGATAGCGCGTAGGATTACCCGGCAACTCGGACAGCGTGCACACTACCTTGAGCGGCGTGTCAGTGGCGCGCTGAGTCTCTTCGTGGTATGACGCCAGGCGCCCCTCGTCGGTCCATTCCAGATACCATCCTGGCACGCGCGATGCGGATTGCTGGCTCAAATACGCCTGGTAGAGCGCCGCTTCCAACAGGGCGCTGCGCATGGCATTCACGTCGGCAGCATCGTAGGAAACGGTATTCAGCTGGTCGTTGTTGTTGCCATAGATGGGCAGCCACACGCCGTCGGATTCGTGGCGCAACGTAGGCACTGCCACCACCAGACCCCCGCTTTGCTGGGCGATGCTGACCGGCGTGTCCGTGCTGACGATGGTGCCCGTGGCCGTATCGTAGCTACCGTACTTCAAATGCTCGGGCGCCGTTTGCGTGACGTAGCTGTTGAAGCTGGCGTACGCGCCCGTGTCGTAGCGATTGTTCACCACGAACGTGCCCGTTTCGCGGTCGAAGCGCATCAGGATGTCGATGGGCATCATGCGATAACCTGCCGGTGCGCTGCGCTCGTGCAGGATGAACAGCTGACTGGCCACCTCGTCGGTGATGCGGTCGGCGAAATTAAATGGCTGCCCACCCTCGGCGAACTGTGCGGTGCCATCTTCGCGCGTGGTCACCGAGGTCAGACGCGCAGCATCTGAGGTGCTGTAGGTCACGTTGTCCAGCGTGGCCGATGCCGCGTCGGCAGCGGTGGTGCTGCTCACCGGATACAGGTCGAACACCGCACCTTTCACCGGATCTCCGTCCTGATCCACCTTCTTGATCTGCTGATAGAGCTCAGGCTGCAAGTTGAAGCGCACCGACAGCGACGAATCGTAGTTGCCGCGCTCCAGGTAGAACATCTTCAACGTGTGCGACGTGTTGGATGCGAACGTGTTGCCCGTGAACCCTTCTTGCGTGTTCTTGCCCGCCGTTTCGAACATCGACTTGATGGTGGTTGAGCGCACGGGTGCCGTGGTGATCTGGCCATTCGTGTTGAACGCCGTGCCCAGGTTGATCGTGCCTGTGGAAAAGTCGATGGTGCCGTACAGCTCGGAATGGATGCCGCCCAGGTCTAGCACCAGCACATCGTCGATGAACACCCACATGTCATCATCACCGATAAACTCGAAGGTCATGGGGCTATCGCCCACGGTGCCGCCCACTGGCTGACGGAACGACGTTTCCATGGACAAGCCCAGATTGTGGTTCATGAACGACTTGTTCTGACCTTGGTTGGTGGCCGTCCCTTCCGCGCCGCTGTTCGACGAGTACACATCGTTCACCAGGTGATCGCCTTCCACGCGGAACACCTCTTCGCCGGTGTTGAACGGGAAGAAGTTGCCCACGCTATCTGTACCGTCCGTGCGGATGCCAGCGGGTGCATCGTAGAGGATGAAGCTGTTGCCCTCGATAGTGCCGTTGCGGCCCTGCACCGGTTCGGCAGTGTACTGGGCGAAATTCTTACGCATGTTGTAGGTGTAGTAGCCATCTTCCAGCTGGAAGAGACCCTTCACATCGGTGTGCGTCTCGGTGCGGCCGGGCACGTTCGTTTGGTCCGGGTCGAACAGGTAGGACAGCGACCGATCCTTATCCCACTGATCCAGCACCTCGTCAGAGACATTCTGGCCGCCCGCGTACGGGAAGACCGGCTGCCCATTGCTCCACAACGCATTCGTGCGCACGGCATTAGCGTAGAGCGGCGGATTGTTGGCATAGCTGCCCACCAACGGCCACTCCATGATGCCCGCCACCAAGGCACCCACGTTGTTCACCGCGCTCATGCCGTACACCGGCAAGCTGTTGTTGGATATCACGGGGTAGCCATCCTCGCCCAGCTGCGTTGCCACGATGCTCTGGAAGCCGGGATTGTTGCGGGCGAAGTCGCCCATGCCCGAGCCCGATCCCGCGTTCCAATAGCCCATGTTGCGGTTCATGCCGTTGCCGAACGTTAGCGCGTGACCGGTGTTGATGTTGGGATCCTCTTCGCTGCCCAGCCATTCCGAGGGCGGAAGGCTCGAAAGCTGCTCGTCGTTGCCCGCTTCACTCATGTACGAGGTGTAATCGAACAGGTTGACCACAGTGTTGGCCGGGTTCAGGCCGGTGAAGCGGTTCTGTTCCAGCACGCTCATCTGGGCGGGGTCGTTCGGATCGATGCTCAACGGCGCGATGGTCTCTTCGGCGGTCAGGTCTTGCACGGCCATGGCCTCCGTGGTGGCGCGGTCGGCCAGGTCGGTGTGTGCGCTGTCGACCTCAGTCGCGGCGGTGCCGGTATTGGCGGTGTCGGTGCCATTCGCGCCAGTCGAGCTGCCGGATGAGTTGGATGAACTGGATGAACCGTCAGATCCGCTCGAACCCACACCCTCATCGGCACCCGCTTCTATGTCCGCGCCGCCGGTGTTTCCAGTGCCGCCCGCATTGCCCGTGCCGTTGCCCGCATCTTCATCGGCCTGTGTACCATTGGCAGCGGTGCTGCTCTGTTCGCCATTCCCCTGCGCGTCATCGTGCGTTGCAGTGGTACTCTCCGATCCGTCGGAGGCGCCAGATGCGCGCATGAAGTCCGCAATTCCTGCGAACGCGATGCTGGCTGTACTCTGCTCCCCTATCGATGCATGAATGGAACCTTCCGCAAAAGCAAGCGCCCCTGCAGGCATCGAGGTGATCGCCAACGCAAGAGCCGCCGCCATCGATATCGCCTTCTTCGGCCAACCGATCTTTCTCATAACCCGTCCCTCGCTCATCGTTCTCTTTGACGATTCGCCCTGTGCGTATGCGAAGGCACAGGTTCCCGAGCGGATCGAATTACCCGTTGTTTCTTAGGTCGAGCGCTCGCATGCTACGACGACCGAGCGCTGCCGCCGCAATGGGGCAACGCTCGCTCACCGCAACGTCTTGCGCGCTGCGACAGCCGTTGGAGAATAGCGGCGCTACACTCCCTGTGAGTCTTCTCTTTGCGTTTTCATTGAGCCGTCCCTTGCTGCGTGAAAACTTTTTTCTTATGTCTTGCGTATCTTGCCCAGCCCGAAAGCTGGATCCCGTTATGCCTGTTTTAGCAGACGATGGAAACTTAACAAGTTGTTTTCAATATTTGCAAG
>CASTMW010000005.1 GCA_949450265.1 uncultured Eggerthellaceae bacterium
GCCGCTTCGATCAGAATTGGTTCAAACCCATCAAAGCGGGCGGCACCTATGAATACCAGTATCGCTTCGCCGTGGTCGATCAGGGCGATGACCGCTTCCGCGCCGAACTGGTGCCCTATGGCACGCATGCGCTGGACCGCTACGAAGTGCAGAACCTGCTGGGCGACTGCACGCATTTCGCGGTGGTGTCCGATTCCCTTGAGATCAAAGGGGACATGGAAGGCAACATTGCAACGAAGAACCTTTCCGGCCATGGCGAGATCGGCATCACTTCGGCGGTCACCGAAGCGGTGAGCGAGATCGAGATTCAGGTGTATGTGGAAAGCGAAGAGGAGGAAGGTGCGCCCATCCTGCTGACGCTCTCCAATGTTCACACCGGTGAAGTGGTGGAGCCTGTGGAGCTCGTGGCGGATGCGTGGGGCAGTGCGGAATACGTCTTCCGTATCAGCCAGCCTGCGTTCACGTCCGCCGATGTCTATCGTATAACGACGGCAGGCGAGGACGCCGAGATCATCACGCCCGACCTTGGCGTGGAATCGGGTGCCATCATGGCAACGGAGAACATCAACTACGCTAAGCACATCACCTGCAGCATGCTCAACGGCAAGAATCCGATTAGCGACCATATCGTCACCACGGAGGATACCTATCCTGGGCGAAGCCTTACCTTGGAGACGGTCACCGAAGATGAGTTCGACGACATCATTGACATCGATTGGATGCTGGCGAACGTAGCGAGTCTTTCGAAGCGTTTGGCGCATGCGGCATCGGGCAACGGATACGCGGTCTATCATCTAAATGCCGATGACCTGACCGGTGGTCAGCGTCTGAACATCCGCTATGACGAGCAGGATAGCGCCATCATCAACGTGGTCGTGCCCTCAGCACTGCCGGAGTTCACGATAAGCCCCGATACGCTGATGCTTGGTTCGCACAACCTGTGCGACGGGCAGACCTGGGATAGCTTCGCGAGCAAGGTGCTCTGGAACTTCGTCGACGAGAACGGCGAGCCCTATCAGGGCATCGTGGCCACCACGCGCACGATGAAGGGCACGTTCCTCGTGCCGTGCGGCACGTATCATCCGGATAGCTCGTCACCGGCGCTCATCGTAGCCAAGCAGGTGATCCAGGGTAATGGCGAGTTCCATAAGGTGCCGTTCGGATGCTCGGGCGTTGCCGCCTACAGCATGTCCGTATTCCCAGAAGGTGGCGGGGATATCGACATTGATGACGAATGGCCGCCGCTCTCGCCGTTCCCGCCGGGTTGGGGCGATGATGGCGATGATGATAACGACGATGGCGATGAGGGGGATGATGGGGATCCGACCGATCCGGTGGACCCGCCTGACACGACCGATCCGACCGACCCAGTGGATCCGCCCGACGAGACCGACCCGATTGTCCCGCCCGGGGACGGCGATGATCAGGATCCCGACCTTGCCGAGCCGACCATCGATATCGAGATGCTGGTACCCGACGAGCATGACTACGGCCTGTACATCGACCAGACGTTCAGCTTCGGCTCCGCGCCATCATGGGGCATCGTCACCTTCGAGAACGTGCCCGTCGCAGAGTCGTTCGAATACTTCGTGAAGAACGAGAACACAGGCGCGGAGAGCGAAACGTTCCGTATCAAGGAAGTGGACGAGGACACCTTCTCGTTCGAATATGCCGACGAGGACCCAGAGCATTTCCGCGAGACGCTGGTCATGACATTCTCGCCGCGAGCACCGCTGCCGGGTACGGATGGCGATCCGGACGACCCGCAGCAGCCGTCGGACCCTGACGATCCGCAAGGCCCTGGAGACCTCAATGATCCGCAACAGCCGTCGGATCCCGATCCTGACGAGGGGCCCGGCAAGCCGTCGGTGGGTCCGGATGCCATCGTGGCGGAACCGACCACCGAGACCAAGGCTGCCCTTCGTACGCTCACATCGACCGGTATGGCCACCGATGGTGCCGCTGGGCGGCAACTCTCCCAGACTAATGACGACATTCGCATGCTCATCGTGGTCTGTATCGTGGTGCTCTGCGCAGTAGCGGTGGCCAGTGTGGCAGGGATACGCAGGCTGCGACGCGATGGCAGGGATGTTGCCGCGCAAGAAATATCGTCCTAAGGGGTTACGTAAACGAGAGGTTCGTGTCATACTGGCGAGCGACCTTTAAAAGCGGTACAGAGAGACCGACAAGGTACGCAAACTGCTCGCAGCACCTTATCTCGGTCCATCTGTGCGCACTACCACGTAAGGAGTGTGTATGAGCGGACCTCTCGTCAAGACCACCTGCATGAATGAAGAGGACATCGACCGTGCGCTGACGCGCATGGCCCATCAGATCCTCGAAACGAATCATGGCGCGCAAGGCTTGGCGCTCGTGGGCATCGTGACCCGCGGCGATATCCTGGCGAAGCGCCTTCAAGACAAGATCGAGCGGATAGAGGGCGTGCGCCTGCCGCTCGGCAAGCTGGACATCAGCTTCTATCGCGACGATTTTATGACGCATTTCGCGCCTGAGGTGCTTGGCACCGACATCCCCTTCGACATAGACGGCACCACGGTTGTGCTCGTCGATGATGTGCTCTACACCGGACGCACCATCCGTGCGGCGCTGGATGCGCTGATGGATATTGGGCGTCCGGCGTCCGTGCAGCTGGCAGTGCTGGTCGATCGTGGCCATCGCGAGCTGCCCATCCGTGCCGATTACGTCGGCAAGAACGTGCCGTCGGCCTCTGATGAGAGCGTGCGGCTGTTCCTCAAGGACGTTGACGGCGTATCGGCCGTTGAGATTCTAGACATGGATCCCGGCCAGCGCGCGGGAGCGGCTCCGCTGGGCGCGAAGGAAGGGGTGGCATAGATGGGATTCCCACACAAGCACCTGATCGACATCAGCGAATACTCGTCAGACGAGATCATGCAGCTGCTGAAAACCGCCGAGAGCTTCAAGGAAGTGAACGAGCGACGCATCAAGCAGGTGCCCACGTTGAAGGGCGCCACCATCGTGAACATGTTCAACGAGCCGTCCACGCGCACGCGCTCCAGCTTCGAGATAGCCGAGAAGCGCCTGTCGGCCAATAGCCTGAACTTCGGTGGTTCGAGCACCTCCAGCGTGAAGGGCGAGAGCCTCTCCGACACCGTGGAGACGCTGTGCTCTTTCGGGCGTGCATGTGATCGATGCGGGCGATGGCAAGCATCAGCATCCCACCCAAGCGCTGCTCGACCTGTATTCCATCTGGGAGCATAAAGGGTCCTTCGAAGGGCTCAATGTGGGCATCGTGGGCGACATCAGCCACTCGCGCGTGTGCGGCTCTCTCATCCCGGCGCTCAAGATCATGGGCGCGAACGTGTGCGTGATCGCGCCGCCGACGCTCATCCCGGCAAACGTGGAAGTGCTGGGTGCCGACAGTGTGACGAGCGACTTCGACAGCGTGCTGCCCGACCTGGATGCGGTCTACATGCTGCGCGTGCAGCGCGAGCGCATGGAAGGCGCACCGTTTCCCAGCTTGCGTGAGTACAACATGATGTTCGGGCTGACCCAGCAGCGCGATCGTCTTATGAAGCCCGATGCGATCATCTGCCATCCAGGGCCCATCAACCGCGGCGTGGAGCTGGACAGTTTCATGGCCGACCATCCGGACCGCTCGGTCATCCTCGATCAGGTCTATGCTGGCATCCTCGTGCGCATGGCTGCGCTCTATCTGCTGTTGGGAGGTTCTGAAGATGGCATTGCTGCTTAAGAACGCGCGGGCGATCGACCCGCAGGTGGGACTTGATGAAGTGTGCGACGTGCTGGTGCGCGACGGGCGCATCGTGGAGGTCGGGCATGACCTTGCCATGGAGAAGGGCGAGACGGTGGATCTGGCGGGCAAGGTGCTCGTGCCGGGGCTCGTTGACATGCACGTGCATCTGCGCGAGCCGGGATACGAGCAGAAGGAGGACATCGCCAGCGGTACACGGGCGGCGGCTCATGGTGGCTTCACGGCGGTCTGCGCGATGCCCAACACCGCGCCCGTGATCGACAACGCGGTGGGCGTGGAATACGTGAAGGCTCGCGCAGCCCAGGTGGGCAAATGCCGTGTGATCGTATCCGGTGCTTGCACGAAGGGCCTTGAAGGCGAGATCCTGGCCGAGATGGGCGACATGTACGCGCACGGCGCGAAGGCGTTCACCGACGATGGCCACGGCGTGCAGGATGCTGGTATGATGCGCAAGGTGATGGAGTACGCTTCGCAGTTCGATTGCGTGGTGATGCCGCATTGCCAGGACGATTCGCTCGTGGGCGACGGGCAGGTCAACGAGGGCACGTGCTCTACGCGGCTGGGCATGTTCGGGTGGCCAGCCGAAGGCGAAGAGCTGGAGATCATGCGCGATATCGCTCTGTGCCGTTTGACCGGTTGCCCGCTGCACATCCAGCACATCACCACCGCTCGCGGGCTCCAGATGGTGCGCGAGGCGAAGGCTGAGGGGCTGCCCGTCACCTGCGAGGTGACGCCGCACCACCTGTTTTTGACCGAGGATGATATCGACGATACGTACCCAACGGCGCTCAAGGTCAACCCGCCGCTGCGCACGGCCGAGGATGCCCGCGCGCTCATCGAAGGGGTGGCTGACGGCACGGTGGATGCCATCGTTACCGATCATGCGCCGCATACCGACTGGGAGAAGGACCGCGAATTCGAGCTGGCGCCGTTCGGCATGATCGGCTTGGAGACCGCGCTCGCGTTGGTGCTGACCAATCTGGTGAGCACCGGCGTCATCGACTATGCGCGCATGGTCGAGCTGATGGCGGTGCGCCCGCGCGCCATCCTGCGCGAAGAGCCGGTGCAGCTTGCGCCGGGCAGCGTGGCCGATCTGACCGTGATCGATCCGGATGCGACCTGGACGGTGCAGCGCGCCGACTTCCTTTCCAAGGCAGGCAACTCCGGCTTCATCGGCGCAGAGCTCACCGGTAAGGCCACCGATGTGTATGTAGGCGGCTATGCCACCCTCACAGATGGTGTGATCGTTGAGTAGTGCGAGCGAGGCGCTCCTTGCCGCAACATCGAAGGCAGGGCGCGCCCCGGCGCTTCTGGTGCTCGAGGATGGAACGACGTTCTCAGGCTTTGCCTGTGGCGCGTCCGGCGAGGTGTTCGGCGAGGCGTGCTTCAACACGTCGATGGAAGGCTATCTGGAGGTCATCACCGACCCATCCTATGCAGGGCAGATCGTCACCATGACCTATCCACAAGTGGGCAATTACGGCGTTGATCTTGAAGATGCGCAGCGCGATGTACCGGCGCTTCGCGGGCTTATCGTGCACGATATGTGCCATACGCCCTCGAACTGGCGCAGCCAGATGAGCCTGTCGGACTTCCTGCGCCGCAGCGGCGTGGTAGCCATTGAGGGCGTGGATACCCGTAGCCTCGTGCGTCATATCCGCGAGGCGGGGGCCATGCGTGCGGGCATCTCCACCGAGGATACGGATGTGGCCAGTCTGCTTGCGAAGGTGCGTGCGGCCGATGTGCTCGTGGGAGCGAACCTTGTGCGATCCGTTTCGGCGGGTGAGCGGCGCGATGTCCGGCTACCAGCAGGCCATGCCTTCGCGCTGGCCGATGCGCCGTCTGCGGTGCGCACGGTGGTGGCCTACGACTGCGGTGCCAAGGATGCCATCTTGCAGAACCTGGTTCGCTGCGGGTGCTCGGTGATCTCCGTTGCCTGGGATACGCCAGCCGATGACGTGCTGGCCCTGCATCCTGACGGCGTGTTCCTCTCGAACGGTCCGGGCGACCCGGATGCGGTAGCGGGCACCTATGAACAGGTGGAGAAGCTGATCGGGCGGGTGCCGCTGTTCGGCATCTGCTTGGGTCATCAGATGCTCTCGAAGGCGGCCGGTGCGCGCATCGAGAAGCTGAAATATGGGCATCGTGGCGGCAATCATCCGGTTATGAACCTGCTTACCGGACGCGTCGAGGTGACAGCACAGAACCATGGTTTCGGCCAGGTCTTCTCAAGTTTGGGACCGCTCGTTGCTGAAAGGTCGGGTGGTCATGCCGATCATGAGGATGACCTGCGGGCATGGGTGCGCCGTGGTATCGCACCGGTGGTGGCCAACGAGCGCTTCGGCCGCATCCAGCTGACGCATGTGAACCTCAACGACGGCACGCCCGAGGGCATGGCGTTTCTGGATGTGCCTGCGTTCAGCGTCCAGTACCATCCCGAGGCTGCTCCGGGGCCGACGGATGCGCATTACCTGTTCAGCGCGTTTCTGCGCTTGATGGAAGGCGACCGGGATTATCTGAACATCGACATCGCTCGCGACCGCTTGGCTGGTTGGCGTTTCGCAGAACAGGGGTGAGGGCACCATGCCCAGACGAGACGACATTAAGACCATCCTGGTCATCGGCAGCGGCCCGATCGTGATCGGGCAGGCATGCGAGTTCGACTACTCGGGCGCGCAGGCTTGCAAGGCCCTTGCGCAGGATGGGTATCGCGTGGTGCTGGTGAACTCGAATCCGGCCACCATCATGACCGATCCTGACCTGGCTGCGCGCACCTACATCGAGCCTATCACGGCCGATTCCATCACACGTGTGATAGAGCGCGAGCGTCCGGATGCGCTGTTGCCCACGCTGGGCGGTCAGACGGCGCTGAACGCCGCGGTGGAACTGGCGGAAACAGGTGTGCTCGCGCGCTTCGACGTGCAGATGATCGGCTGCGATCTGGCCGCCATCCAGCGCGGCGAGGATCGCAAGGCGTTCAACGAGTGCATGGAAGAGTTGGGGATCGAGACGGCACGGGGCGGCTATGCTTATTCGGTCGCCGACGCCGAGGCCATCGTGGAGGATATCGGCTTTCCGGCGGTCCTGCGCCCCTCGTTCACGTTGGGCGGGGCGGGCGGCGGTATCGCTCATGATGGTGACGAGCTACGTCGTATCGTGTCGCAGGGCATCGAGCTGTCTCCGGTGGGCGAGGTGCTGGTGGAGGAATCCATCGAAGGGTGGAAGGAATATGAGATGGAGGTGATGCGCGATGGCGCGGGCAACGGCATCATCGTGTGTTCCATCGAGAACCTCGACCCGATGGGCGTCCATACGGGCGATTCCATCACGGTAGCGCCCGCACAGACGCTCTCGGACATCGAATACCAGCGCATGCGTGTGGCATCGCTTGCCATCCTGGAACGCATCGGAGTGGAGACGGGCGGCTCGAACGTGCAGTTCGCCGTTGACCCCACAAGCGGTCGCATGATCGTCATCGAGATGAATCCGCGCGTGTCGCGCTCATCGGCGTTGGCATCGAAGGCCACGGGCTTTCCGATCGCTAAGGTGGCGGCGAAGCTGGCGGTGGGCTACACGCTCGACGAGATCGTGAATGATATCACGCAGGTGACCCCGGCTTGCTTCGAGCCGTCCATCGACTATTGCGTGGTGAAGGTGCCGCGCTTCGCGTTCGAGAAGTTCCAGGGTGCAGACGACACCTTGTCGACCCGCATGAAGGCGGTGGGCGAGGTGATGGCCATCGGTCGCACGTTCGAAGAGGCGTTCGGCAAGGCGCTGCGCTCGCTCGAGGATGGGCGCATAGGTGCGCTGCCCGAAACGGCAAGTGACGCTAGTGCTCCCGAGCAGCTCCGACAGGCCATCGCGCGTCCGACGCCCGAGCGCATCTTCGCGGTGATGGACGCGCTCGCGGGCGGCGTGAGCATGGATGAGGTGTGCGCCATTACCAAGATCGACCGATTCTTCGTCGCGCGCATGGCGGATATGGCGGCGGTGGGCGCGGCGCTACGCGACATGCGCATCGATGATGTGGACGCTGACGCCATGGACGTGCTGAAGCGCTTCGGCGTCTCCGATGCGGAGATCGCGCAGGCGACCGGCGCTACCGAAGCTGAGGTGCGCGCGCGCCGTAAGGCGCTCGGGGTGGTGCCAGCCTTCAAGACAGTGGACACCTGTGCTGCTGAGTTCGCCAGCCATACCGATTACCTGTACAAGACCTACGATGCGGACACCACCGAGGTCACGCTGGGCGATCGGCCACGCGTGATGATCCTGGGTGCAGGACCGAACCGCATCGGCCAGGGCATCGAGTTCGACTACTGCTGCGTGCATGCCAGCTATGCGCTCAGCCAGCGTGGCTTCGAGACCATCATGGTGAACTGCAACCCTGAGACGGTCTCCACCGACTACGACACCTCCGACAAGCTGTACTTCGAGCCGCTGACGTTCGAGGATGTGATGGATATCGTGGATGCGGAGCGTCCGTGCGGCGTCATCGTGACGCTGGGCGGTCAAACGCCGCTGAAGCTGGCGGGGCGCTTGCAAGCAGCGGGCGTGCCCATCATGGGCACGGCGCCCGAGGCCATCGATCTGGCCGAGGACCGCGATCGGTTTGCCGCATTGCTGGACCGCTTGGCCATCTCGTATCCGCCCGCGGGCATGGCCGAGACCTACCAGGAAGCGCTGCAGGTGGCCGATCGCATCGGCTTTCCGCTGCTCGTGCGCCCGAGCTACGTGCTCGGCGGGCGCGGCATGGCCATCGTCTACGATAGCGTGCAACTTGAGCGGTTCATGGGCGAGGCGGCCCGCATATCGCCGAACCATCCGGTGTATCTCGATCGCTTCTTGGAAGGAGCGGTGGAGCTCGACCTGGATGCGCTCTGCGACGGCGCGGACGTCTATATCGGCGGCATCCTAGAGCACATCGAGATGGCGGGCATCCATTCGGGCGATTCGGCGTGCTGCATCCCGCCCTTCGCGCTGCCCGAGGCTACCCAGCAGCGCCTGCGCGATATCGCACGCATGTTGGCGCTGGAACTGGGCGTGGTGGGCCTTCTGAACATCCAATTCGCCATCAAGGATGGGGTCGTGTACGTGATCGAGGCGAACCCGCGGGCCAGCCGCACCGTGCCGTTCGTGTCGAAGGCCACCGGCGTGCCGTTGGCCAAGATCGCCGCGCGGGTGATGGCGGGCGAGCGCCTGGCCGACATGGGCCTGCCTGCCGATACGCCCGATCAAGGCTACTTCTTCGTGAAGGAGGCTGTCATGCCGTGGGGTCGCTTCCCAGGCGCTGATGTGGTACTGGGGCCTGAGATGAAGTCCACCGGCGAGGTGATGGGCATCGCGCGCGATTTCCCGACCGCCTACATGAAGACCCAGATGGCCATCGACTACGAGGTGCCCGCAGGCGGATGCGCCTTCATATCGGTGAACGATCGCGACAAGCGCAACGTGCTGACGGTCGCACGTGACATCAAGCGGCTGGGCTTCTCCATTGTTGCTACTGCGGGGACCGCGCGTGCTTTGCGTGCCGGTGGCATCCCGTGCGAAGAGGTGGGCAAGATATACGAAGGGTCGGATACCGTCACGGATCGCATTGCCAGCGGGGAGATCACGCTGATCGTGAACACGCCCATGGGAGCATCCACGCGCGATGATGGCTACGAGCTGCGCGCCGCTGCCATCCGCCATGGGGTCACCTGCGTGACCACCATCGCCGCTGCGCAAGCTATGGTGGCGGGCATGGAAGCGCTCAGCGCAGGATCGCTCGAAGCGGTATGCTTGCAGGATATGCCGCAATGGGAGGAGGATCGGGATGCTCTTCGATGAGATAGCCACCGTGGTGGCGAACCAGAAGCTGGGGCCTGGCCTGTACCTGATGACGCTCAAGGCGCCACGGTGCGCCTTGGAGGTGCAACCGGGCCAGTTCGTGCATATGATGATCTCCACGAATCCATCCCACGTGTTGCGCCGCCCGTTCTCGGTGTACGCCGCCGATGCGCGCACCGAGCTGATCGACGTGCTGTATCAAGTGGTGGGCGGCGGCACCTTCGAGATGACGAAATGGCAGGAGGGCACGCGCACAGCCATCGTGGCACCGGTGGGGCGCGGATGGAAGCCGCCGTACAATGCGCGGCGCGCCCTGCTCGTCGGCGGCGGTGTGGGCGCGGCACCCCTGTACATGCTGTGCGACCAGCTGCTCGACAAGGGGGCCGATGTGGATGTGGTGTTGGGTGCGGCCACTGGTGAATGCTTGGTATGCCTGGATCGCTACTTCGACCTGCGCAAGCCCGGACTACGCGTGCTGCACACCACCGATGATGGCAGCGCGGGCGCCGAAGGGTTCTGTACCGATCTTGCCGAGGACGCGCTGGCGTTGGCGGCGCGCACCGGCAAGCGCTACGATTACGTGGCGGCGTGCGGGCCCGAACCCATGATGCGCATTGCGGCGGGCCTGGCGAAGCTCTATGGCATCCCATGCGAGGTGTCGCTGGAGCGTCGCATGGCCTGCGGCATCGGTGCCTGCCTCAGCTGCGTGGTAGATACGGTGGATGGCAAGAAGCGGGCTTGCGTGGATGGGCCGGTCTTCGATATCAGGGAGCTGCCATGGTGAACATGAACGTGAATCTGGGCGGGCTGTTCATGAAGAACCCCGTGACCACTGCTTCGGGCACCTTCGCAGCGGGGATGGAGTTCGCCGATTTCGTCAACGTGGGCGACTTGGGCGCCGTCACCACCAAGGGCGTGTCCCTGCATGGCTGGGAGGGCAACGAGAGCCCTCGTATCGCCGAGACCCCAAGCGGCATGCTGAACTCCATCGGGTTACAGAACCCTGGCGTGGAGCATTTGAAGGATGTCGAGTTGCCGTGGCTTGCCGAGCAAGGCGCGCGCATCATCGTGAACGTGTCGGGCCACAGCATCGAGGAATACCGAGAGGTCATCTATGCGCTCGAGGACACACCAGCGGATGCCTACGAGGTGAACGTGTCGTGCCCGAACGTGGATGCGGGCGGTATGACGATGGGCTGCGACCCCACTATGGTCGCAAAGGTGGTGGGCACTTGCCGCAGCGCGACCCTGAAGCCGCTGATCGTGAAGCTGACCCCGAACGTGACCGATATCACCGAGATAGCGAAGGCTGCGGTGGACGCAGGTGCTGATGCGCTCTCGCTCATCAACACCTTGCTCGGCATGGCCATCGATGCGCACACGCGCCGCCCGAAGCTGGCGCGCGTGGTGGGGGGCTTGTCAGGCCCTGCGGTGAAGCCGGTGGCGCTGCGGATGGTTTGGGAGTGCTACAAGGCCACCTCGGTGCCGATCCTTGGCATGGGCGGCATCGCGAACGCCGATGATGCGGTGGAGTTCATGCTGGCCGGTGCAACGGCGGTGGCCGTGGGCACGGCGAACTTCACCAATCCGCATGCCAGCATCCAAGTGGCCCGCGGCATCGAGCGGTATTGCCGCGAGCAAGGGGTGGAAGACGTGAACGAGCTGATAGGAGGCCTGGTGTGCTGACGCCGTTTCAAGAAGAGAGCCGTCGCGACCGTGTGATCGTGGCGCTGGACTGCGATGCCGACAAGGCCATCGCCATCGCCTATGAGCTGGCAGGCGAGGCCGCATGGGTGAAGATCGGCATGACGCTGTACTACGCCTACGGCACCGACCTGGTGAAGATGTTGAAGAAGCGCGGATACAAGGTGTTCTTGGACCTGAAGTTCTTCGACATCCCGCATCAGGTGGAAGGAGCTGCGCGCTCGGCGGCGGAGTCGGGCGCCGATATGGTGACCATGCACACGATGGGCGGCGTACCTATGATGCGAGCGGCGCAGGAAGGGGCCGCATGCGGTGCGGCAGCCATCGGCGCGGTCACACCGGTGACGCTCGGCATCACCGTGCTCACCTCCATGGATGAGCAGACGCTGCATCAGTGCGGAATCGAGCGCCCCATGCAGGACCAGGTGCTCAGCTTGGCGGCGCTGTCCGCTGAGGCGGGCATATCCGGCGTGGTAGCCTCTCCGCAGGAAGCAGCGGCGCTGCGCGCCCAGATGGGACCTGACGCCTATATCGTCTGTCCGGGTGTGCGTCCGGCAGGCGCAGCCTTGGGGGATCAGAGCCGCGTCGCCACGCCAGCGGCTGCCTTCGATGCAGGGGCATCGCATATCGTGGTGGGCCGTCCCATCACCGAGGCGCCCGATCCGGTGGCGGCGTTCCGCGCCATCGCGGCTGAGCTCGAGGTGGGCTGAGCCATGGCGCGCACAGGGAACCTGTTCGTCATCTCGGGCCCGTCAGGTGCGGGCAAGGGCACGCTGGTGCGGCGATTGCTCGCCGATGTGCCCGATGCGTGGGTGTCCGTATCGGCCACCACGCGCGCGCCGCGACCTGGCGAGACGGACGGCAAGGAGTACTTCTTCCTTACGCGCGACGAGTTCGAGCGTCGCATCGCCGAAGATGGCTTCTTGGAATGGGCTGAATACGATGGCAACCTGTACGGTACGCCCTTGGCATCCATCCGCGAGCATATGGATGCAGGCGAACAGGTCATCCTAGAGATCGAAGTGCAGGGTGCCGATCAGGTGCGCGAGCGCATGCCCGCGTGCAAGCTGGTGTTCATCGAACCGCCGTCGCTTGAGGTGCTCGAAGCGCGCCTGCGCGGGCGCGGCACCAACTCCGAATCGTCTATCGCTAGCCGCATGCGTACCGCAGAGGTGGAGCTTTCGCGCAAAGTGGGGTATGATTTAGTGCTTGTGAATGACGACCTTGATGTCGCAGCTGCCGAGCTTGCGGCATATGTTGACCGAATGGCTGAAAAGGATCGAGGCAGAAGAGCATGAGCATCATCGAACCGCCCATCGACGTGCTTCTGGAAGACGCTGACAATGACCGTTTCCTGCTGTGCACCATGGCATCGAAGCGCGCACACGACATCAACGACATGATGCGCGGCCAGCGTGATCGCGCCATCGCATTGCAGACCGCGGTGGAGATCGCACGCGCCGCTGACACCAAGCCGCTGACCATGGCGTTCAACGAGATAGCGCGCGACGACGTCTCCTTCAACCCTGAGAGCATCGACGTCAAGAACCATTAGGCGCCCTTGCGCCTGTCGGCCATGGCAGAGTTCCAGCGCGTCATACTGATCCATTACCACGAGATCGGCCTGAAGGGCAAGAATCGCGGCACGTTCGAGCAGCGCTTGCTGCGCAATTGCAAGGATCTGCTGCGTACGTTCCCCGTTGTGGACATCCACCGCATATCCGGGCGCTTGGTGGTGTTCCTCAAGGAGGGCACCGATCTTGCCACCGCTTGCGCGTGCGAAGAGATGGTCGCGCGCATCCCGGGCGTGGCACGCGCGTCGTGCGGGTTCAAGTGCCCGCGCACCATAGAGGCCATCTACGAAGCTGCGGTGGTGGCGCTTGGAGAGGCTGGCCCCTTCGGTTCGTTCAAGGTGCAGGCGCGGCGCAACCATACCGATTTCCCCATCGACTCCATGCAGATGAACCGTTTGGTGGGAGCAGTGCTATGCGAGGCGTTCCCCGATGCGCGCGTACAGATGAAGGGCTGCGACGTGCAGGTGGATGTGGAGGTCATCCAGAACGCTGCATTCGTCTATGCGAAGAGCATCCGCGGCATCGGCGGCCTTCCGGTCGGCGTTTCCGGGATGGTCGCCTGCCTGCTCTCGTCTGGCATCGATTCGCCGGTGGCCACGTGGCGCATGGCGCGCCGGGGAGCGATCTGCATCGGCGTGCATTTCTCAGGTGCGCCGGTCACGGCCGATACCTCATCGTATCTGGTGGATGACATCGCGCAGGTGCTCGCGCAGACCGGATGTATCGCGCGGGTCTATAGCTGTGCGATGGGGGACTATCAGCGCGACATCTCCGTGAGCGCTCCGCCAGCGCTGCGCGTTATCCTGTATCGGCGCTTGATGCTCAAAGCGGCTCAGAACATCGCGCGCATCGAAGGGGCGAAGGCGCTGGTGACCGGCGAGAGCCTCGGGCAGGTGGCCTCCCAGACGCTCGATAATATCGCTGCCACTGATGATGCGGTGGAGCTTCCCATCCTGCGGCCGCTCATTGGCACGGATAAGCAGGAGATCATCGCCGATGCGCAGCGGCTGGGCACGTTCGATATATCGTCCCAGGATGCGCCGGATTGCTGCACGCTGTTCATGCCGCGCCGTCCAGAGACCCATGCACGGATCGCGGCTGTGCGCGAAACGGAGAGCGCATTCCCTGTTGACACGTGGGCTGCTCAGCTGGCATACGATGCCCAGGTGACGGATCATCGCTGCTGTGCGTACCGACCGCCGAAGGGCGAACGACACGCGTAGGTGACAGCGCTCCTTTCCTCTTGGGTCTCCCGATCCAGATCATATCTCTAGCGGATGGCCGTGCGATCTGCGCCGTGCTGGTGTCAGGCGCTCGTTCGATCCGTGTCAGATCCCGATCAGGTCCGTGTCAGATCCCGATCAGGTCCGTGTCAGATCCCGATCAGGTCCGTGTCAGGTTCCATGCGGACCGGCAGATGGCGACGGATAGGATCGCGTTCGACGCAGCGGTATCGCAGGGTGACGATCGTGATGCCGTCAGATCAGATGGCACGGCTATGCTCTCGGAAGAAAGAAGGGAGCAGATGATCGCATGTCATTTCAAGATTTCGCGCAGAGCGCGCGCAGGTCGTCGCAGATCGGTCGCATCAAGCCGCAGGTCGTCGTGGGCATCGCTGTCATCGTGGTCGTGCTCGCGGTGGTGCTGGTAGGGCAGGCGGTCGGCATCGCGCAGGGTGGTGACTTCGTGGTGGCAGAAGCGCCCGAGACAGCCTCTGAAACAGCCGATGGCGGAGGGCTTGCCCCAGCGCAGCCGACGCTCGTGTGCGTGCATGTGACCGGCTGTGTGAACGCACCGGGGGTGTGCAGCTTGGAAGAGGGTGCGCGCGTGTCGGATGCGATAGCGGCGGCAGGTGGTCTTTCCGCGGATGCGTCGGATGCGGGCATCAATCTGGCGCGCGTGGTTCAAGATGGTGAGCAGATCATCGTACCCAGCGTTGAAGACGTGGCTCGCGCAGCAACGTCGAGCGATCTGACGAGCGCCGATCCGTCTGCATCTGCGATGGGAGTTGGTGCGGCGAACGATAAGGTGAACCTCAATACGGCTGACGCTTCCCAGTTGCAGACCTTGAGCGGGGTGGGCGAGTCGAAAGCAGCCAAGATCATCGCGTATCGCGAGCAGAACGGCCCGTTCAAGAGCGTCGATGATCTGTTGAACGTATCGGGCATCGGCGAGAAGACGCTCGAAGCATTGCGTGAGAGCATCTGCGTGTGATGGAAACGCCTGAAGTCCAGCCTCAGACCGATGAGCCGGTAAAGCCCGGGTTGCCGCTCCTGCTTGTCGGTGCGCTGCTCTTCTGGATCGCGTGCGCAGGTGTCTATGGGGCATGCTGTGGATGTGCGACCGAACTTTTGGCCTGTGCTGCAGCGGTGGCAGCGGCGCTCTTCGTTGTCGCGCTGGTCGCTTGTGCGTTCAGACGGACGCGCATCGCAGGCGCGTGCGCGCTGGCGCTCGTATTGGGCGTGCTCTTCGGGCTGGCCGGTGCTTTCCAGATGCACGTTGATGAGGGGACGGTGGGGCATGAGGCAACGTGGCGCTTGACCTTGACGAGTGATCCTGTGGAAGGTGACTACGGATGGTCGGCCTTCGCGGATGCCGTTGCCGAAGATGGCATGCACGGGCGCTTCCAGGTCCGCTTCTCCGATGAGATTGATCTGCTGCGGGGAGATATGCTGGACGTTCGCGGTACGCCTCGCGCGCTCTCGGAGGAGAGCAGGGCGTTCTTTTGGTCGCAAGGCGTGTGTGCCACCTTATCGGTCGCATCCTTTGAGCCAGTGGCGCCTCCGGTACCGCTTGCGCAGATCCTTCAGATGAGGCGCACGGCCATCGATGCGTTCGCCGCTCATGGGGGCGATCGAGCAGGTCTGCTCCAAGCGCTCGCATGCGGATATCGCCCCACGATGAATGCCTCGGGTGCCTACGAGGCATTCAAGACGTGCGGTCTGGCACATCTTGTAGCCGTGTCAGGTGCGCACTTGGCGCTCGTCGTCGGGCTGTTTGATGCGCTGTTGCGTGCGATGCGTATGCCCCGGCGCATCGTGATGATTGTCACCATCGCGCTCATCAGTGCGTATCTGGTCTTCGCGGGCATCCCGATATCGGCGGTGCGCGCGGCGTGCATGGTGGTGCTCGCGCTGCTGTCATCGGTCGCCAAGCGCCGCAGCGCCTCCCTCAATGCGCTCGCGCTCTGCATCATCGGCATCATCGCGGTCGACCCAACAACGGCCGTTTCCGCATCGTTCGTGCTCTCGGCAGGCTCCACGCTGGGCATCCTTCTGTTCGCAGGACGCATCGCCTCCTGGTTCGCATTCCAGCATGCACGCCTGCGCGATCTGGTGGCTGCACCGCTCGGCATGACTCTTGCCTCGAACATCGCGACCTTGCCCTATTCGGCAGCACTCTTCTCGCAGCTTCCCTTCATCGCGCCCGTCGCGAACGTGATCGCAGCGCCCTTGTTCGTCCTTGCCTGCACCATGTCCTTGCTCTCGGCGCTCATCGCGTGCGCGGTCCCGGCGGCAGCTGGCCTTATCTGCATGATCGGCGCTCTTGCGGTCACCCCGCTCTCCGTTGCGGTGAACGCGATTGCGCAGGTGCCCTATGCCTGCATCGCGCTCAGCGTTCCCATGCTCCCCGCGATCGCGCTCTCCGTGATGCTCGCGATCATCCTCTGGTTCTGGTGGCCACGTTTTGCCGGGCGGCAGGTAGCGGGTGGTATCGGCGCCATGGTGGTGCTCATCTGCGCTGGCCTGTGGATAGCGCCGCATCTGGCAGGTGACCAGCTGGTGATGCTGGATGTTGGGCAGGGGGATGCGTTCCTCGTGCGCAGCCAAGGGCGCGCCATTCTGATCGATACGGGCAACCAGGATGCCCTTCTGCGCGAGAACCTGGGGCGCTTGGGCATCACGCGTTTGGATGCGGTGGTGGTGAGCCACCACGATGACGACCATTGCGGATCGCTCCCATCGCTTGCGAGCTACGTGCAGATCGGCGCGGTGTATACCGCAGCCGATGCGCTCTTGTGCCCCTGCGATGGCTGCGAGCGTCTGCGTGAGGACGTGCGATCGGCATGCGGGTCATCGCTTGAGGGTCTTGCCGTAGGATCAACCTTGCAGGTAGGACGGTTCATGTTCACGATCATCTGGCCTGACAGGTTCGCGGATGCGGGCGGCAACGCCGATAGCGTCTGCCTGCTTGCGCAGCTTGATTGCGACGGGGATGGAGCGTGCGATTGGCGCACGGTGTTTCTGGGCGATGCCGAGCAGGACGAGCTGGAACGTATGATAGATGCCGGGCGCCTTGGCGCGGTCGACGTGCTTAAAGTGGGTCATCACGGCTCGAAGGTGTCTTTGAACGAGTCGCTGGCCGATCGGCTCGATCCGAACATCGCGCTGATAAGCTGCGGTCGCAACAACCGATACGGCCATCCCACCGATGAGGCGCTTTCGTGCTTGGATGATGCGGAGCAGGTGCTGCGAAGCGACCAGATGGGCACGATGGCGCTCGATTTCTCGAAAGAAGGGATAGCGGTGCACTCATCCTGACCATCCTTGCGAGCGCGGTGGTTTAAAATATTCCCATGACGACACAGAAGAACAACGAGCTGCTCGCGGCGTATCTGGTCGTGGGCGACGATCTGCTGAAACGCGAAGCGGTCGTGCGTAAGCTGCATCAGCGGTTGGAGAAGCTGGGGGACCTGTCCTTCAACCTTGACGTGCTGGACGGTGCGACCTGTGATGGCACCGAAGCGGTCAGCGCGTGCAACACCATCCCGTTCGCCAGCGAGAAGCGCCTCGTGCAGATCAACGATGCGGATAAGCTGAAGAAGGCGGCATCTGAGGCGCTCGTTGCCTATCTTGAGCAGCCCTGTCCATCCACCGTGCTGCTCTTGCTGGCCGAGAAGCTGGCGAAGAACACCCGGCTGTACAAGGCGGTGGCGGCTTTGGGCAAGCAGGCCATCATCGATTGCGCGGCACCGAAGAGCTACAAGATGGGCGAGCACGTTCGCGCTATGGCTCCCTCGCATGGCATCACCATCACGGCAGGCGGCGCTGCCAAGCTGGTCGAGCTTGCGGGCACCGACACGGTGCGCCTCGATACCGAATTGCGCAAGCTGGCGTTGGCGCATCGCGGTGCCGATCCGGTGAACGAGAACGAGGTGATGGCCCTTGTTGCCGATACCTCCACAGTGAAACCCTGGGAGCTGACCGATGCGTTCGCCGCGCGCGACCTTGCCCGCTGCCTGGCCTATCTGCCACGGGTCGAAGGGAGCGCCCCCATCGCAGTGCTCTCAATGTGCACGACGCGCATCCGCGAGCTGATGTGCGCGCGTGCCGTTCTGGCGCGAGGCGGCGGGAGCGCACAGGTGGCGGCGGAGCTGGGATTGCCGGACTGGAAAGTGAAGAATCATATCGGATGGGCGCGCCGATTCAGCGATGCGGAACTGCGGGCAGCACTGCGGTGCTCCATGGAGACCGAGCGCGCAATGAAGAGCGGCACCCCGCAGGATGCCGCTCTTGCCGATTGGTTCATATCGGTGTTGGCACGCTAGGCTATTCGGCGTCCTTCTCTTCGTCGGTCGGTGCCTCGGCGGCATCATCGGCTGCTTCCGCAGCGTCGTCGGCCTCAGCTTCGGCGGCAGCGGCTGCCTCAGCCTCGGCAGCTTCCTTGGCAGCCTTCTCCTTGCGCTTGATGGCGGCAGCCTCTTCCTTCTTCTGCTTCTCGGCACGCTTAGCCTTCTCTTTGGAGGCAGCTTCCAGGGCGGCCTTGCGCTCAGCCTTCGCAGCAGCCTTCTTATTGCCGGTCTTCTCCTGCTTCTTGGGGGCTGGCTTCTGGTATGCCGCGCGATCGGCGTCGGTCACCACGGTGTTGGCCAGGCACATGATGCCGCTCTTGCGGTTGGCGGCCTGGTTCTTGTGGATGACGCCCTTGGTCACCGCCTTGTCCATCAGGCGGCAAGCAGCAACGGCATCGGCATAGGCTTCGGCACCGTTGCCGGCATCCACCGCTTCGCGCACGCGACGCGTGGCGGTCTTCAGCTCGCTCTTGACCGCACGATTGCGCATGCGACGCTTCTCGTTGGTGATAATGCGCTTCTTCTGTGACTTGATGTTCGCCATGTTCGTTCCCTTCGGTCGGATCCACTCGGATGCGCCCCTCAAGGGTGATCTGCAGATATGGCTGGGATGATGAGCAGACGAAACGCGGTGCCCCAGGCGGGCTTCCCATGCGCGCGACCTTCGGGATTTTCAGATCGCTTCTCGTCTCCTGCTGGCATCCTTCATGCAGCCACGTCTGCGGATCGGCCATGGTTCCCATGGCTCGCGCCTTGCTGGACACAATGCGATAGAATAGCGCATTGTCGTGACGAAGTCACGGCTTTTCTGCAGATGGGCTCCAAGCTCGTGAAACGATGGATACCGCTATGTCTCAAGACATCTCCCATATACGCAATTTCAGCATCATCGCCCACATCGACCACGGTAAGTCGACCATATCCGACCGCATCCTGGAGCAGACGGGCACCGTGGCGGCGCGTGACATGCAAGAACAGCTGCTTGACACGATGGACATCGAACGTGAGCGCGGCATCACCATCAAGAGCCAGGCTGTGCGCGTGTCCTATACCGCCGACGACGGCCAGACCTACCAGCTGAACCTGATCGATACGCCAGGCCATGTGGATTTCACCTACGAGGTGTCGCGCAGCTTGGCCGCCTGCGAGGGCGCGGTGCTGGTGGTGGATGCCACGCAGGGGGTGGAAGCGCAGACGGTGGCCAACGCCATGCTGGCCATAAACGCCGATCTGGAGATCATCCCGCTCATCAACAAGATCGACCTTCCGGCCGCAGAGCCCGAGCGTGTGCGCGAGGATATCGAAGAGAGTCTGGCCGTGCCCGCTGACGATGCGGTGCTGGCCTCGGGCAAGACCGGGCAGGGCATCCACGACCTCCTGGAATCCATCGTCTACAACATCCCGGCGCCCCAAGGAGATGCCGCAGCCCCCTTGCGCGCGCTCATCTTCGACAGCTTCTTCGACGCCTATCGTGGCGTGGTGGCGCTCGTGCGCGTGATCGACGGGCACATCGCCAAGGGCGATCAGGTGCGCATGATGGCCACGGGCACGCAGGTGCTCGTGGAGGAAGTGGGTGCGCGAAAGCCCGTCGAAGAGCCGCTGCCCGAGCTCTCCGCGGGCGAGGTGGGCTACCTTGTGACGGGCTTGAAGGATGTGCGGCAAGTGAAGGTGGGCGACACCATCACGGCAGCACACGGTGGCGTGGACGAGCCGCTGCCGGGCTATCGCGAGGCGAAACCCATGGTGTTCACGGGCCTGTATCCCATCGATGGCGACCAATACGAGCCGCTCAAGGAGGCGCTGGAGAAGCTCAGCTTGAACGATCCGGCGCTCGTGTGGGAGCCTGAGACCTCGCACGCGCTCGGTTTCGGCTTCCGTGTGGGGTTCTTGGGGCTTCTGCATATGGAGGTCATCAAGGAGCGCCTGGAGCGCGAGTTCAACCTTGACCTGCTGGCCACCGCGCCCAGCGTGGAATACCACGTGTTCGTGAAGGGTGGCACTATGGTGGCGCTCACCTCCCCGCAGGAGATGCCCGATCCGGGCACCATCGAGCGCATCGAAGAGCCGTATCTGAAGGCGAAGGTGCTCATCCCGCCCGATTATGTGGGGGCGGTCATGGACCTGACGGTGGCGCGGCGCGGCACGTTCGTCACCATGAACTACCTGTCGCCCACAACGGTGGAGATGATCTGGGAGATCCCGCTCTCCGAGCTGATCTTGGATTTCTTCGACAAGCTGAAGAGCAACACGAAAGGCTATGCCAGCCTGGATTACGAGTTCATGGGCTATAAGGAAGCGGCGCTCCAGAAGCTGGACATCCTTCTCGGCGGCAAGCCGGTCGATGCGCTGTCGTTCATCGTGCATAAGGACAAGGCCTACGATCGCGGGCGCGTGCTCTGCGAACGCTTGAAGGAGATCATCCCGCGGCAGATGTTCGAGGTGCCCATCCAGGCGGCCGTGGGCGGTCGCGTGCTGGCTCGCCAGACCGTGAAGGCCAAGCGCAAGGACGTGCTGGCGAAATGCTATGGCGGTGACATCACACGCAAGCGCAAGCTGCTCGAGAAGCAGAAGGCGGGCAAGAAGCGCATGAAGGCCATCGGCAACGTGGAAGTGCCCCAAGAGGCGTTCATGGCCATCCTGAAGGTGGACGATTGACGAGTTCTGCGCATTTCGACCATCCGCACCGTGCGCGCATGCTCTAGAATGGCATCATGAGAAAAGATGAGTACAACTGGTTGGACGATCCCTTCGACGAAGAGAAGCAAGCCCAGGAGATGCAGCGGGCGCAAAGTTCGCGCAACATCGGCTGCTTGGTGGGTGCGCTGGCCGTCATCATCATCGTCGTGGTCATCTGCGTCTTCGGGTGCATGGCTGTCGGAGCGTTCGTCTTCTAGCGCCTTCAATGGAGGGCCTGTTCGGCAGATTCCGCCTTTTGCTCGCGCCCATGGCAGGCGTGAGCGATGCGGCCATGCGGTGCTTGTGCGCACAGCAGGGCGCTGATCTTGCCTATACCGAGATGGTATCGGCGAAGGGGCTTTCGTTCGCCAACGACAAGACGCGCCATCTGCTGGATATGGAGCCCCAAGAGCGCTGGGCTGGCGTGCAGCTATTCGGGCACGAGCCGCACACGATGGCAGCGCAGGCCGCCTGGATCGAGCAGGAAATGGGTGAGCGGCTGGCTTGCATCGACATCAACATGGGCTGTCCGGCCTGCAAGATCGTCAGCAAGGGCGACGGTTCGGCGCTCATGAAGGATCCGATGCTGGCAGCCGATATCGTATCTGCGGTGCGCGCAGCGGTAGCCTGTCCTGTTACGGTGAAGATGCGGCGGGGATGGAGCGCTGATGAGGGAGAATGCGCGCCTGCGTTCGCACAGCGCATGGAAGCGGCTGGCGCTGATGCTGTGTGCGTGCATGGCCGCTTCTCCACCCAGATGTATCAGGGTAGCTCCGATCGCGGCGTCATCGCGCGCGTGAAAGAGGCGCTCTCCATCCCGGTCATCGGCAATGGGGATGTGCGCTGTGGTGCCGATGCGGTCAGGATGCGCGACGAGACGGGCTGCGATGCCATCATGATCGCGCGCGGTGCGCAGGGCAACCCGTGGATATTCGCCGAGGCGCGCGCGGCTCTTGCAGGCATGCCTGTGCCAGCATCGCCCACCGCGATCGAGCGCATTGATATGGCACGGCGCCATGCCTCGCTGCTCCAGCGCCGCGAAGGGCGCGTGCTGGTGCGGATGCGCAAGCACGCCATGTGGTACGTGGCTGGGCTGCCCGGTGCGGCAGCAGCACGAGGCGCGCTCAACCGCTGCGTGACCTGCGAGGACTTCGACCAGGTGTTCGACCAGCTTATGGAAAGGGCAACCGAGCATGGGGCATGATCCGTACCGCGCGCTCTACATCCACGTGCCGTTCTGCGTAAGCCACTGCGCCTATTGTGATTTCACCACGTGCGCGATGGAGGCGGGTGCGCCGGTCATCGACGAGTACTTCGAACAGCTCATATCCCGCATACGGGAGCTCTCGCGCGCAGGGGAGCTGGCGCATATCGAAACGGTCTATATCGGCGGGGGCACGCCCACCCATGCGGGTGCGAAGAACCTGGCAAGCCTCCTGTATGCCCTTGGCGTCAGCATGCGCCTGAGCCCTGAAGTGGAATGCAGTGTTGAGGCGAATCCTGAATCGCTCACCGAGCGATTGGTAAACGATATGTGGGCACTCGGTGCGAATCGCCTCTCCATCGGGGTACAGAGCTTCGATGATGACGTGCTGCGCACCTTAGGCCGCGCGCACGATGGCAAGGATGCGCACCGTGCCATCGCCATCGCGCAGGGCCGCTTCGATAATGTGAGCATCGATCTGATGTGTGGCGTTCCTGGACAAACGCCTAAGAGCTTCGAGCAGGATGTGCGCACGGCCATCGACCTGGGCGTTGCCCATATCAGCATCTATCCGCTGACCATCGAAGAGCACACGCTCTTCGCGCGCATGGTGCGTGCGGGCCAGCTGGAAGAGCCTGACGAGGATGTGCAGGCCGATATGATGGAGGCATCCGCGCGCCTGCTGCGACAGGCGGGCTACGAGCGCTACGAAGTGGCAAGCTATGCCCGGGAGGGCTATCAGAGTCGTCACAACACGGCCTATTGGTCGGGTGTTCCGTATGTGGGCGTGGGCACATCAGCGACGACCATGACCCAGAATGCGCAGCGTCGCATGCGCGTGCAGGATGGTCAGGTGGTGGATGACCTGGATGCTGTCGAGATGGCGGCCGAGGACATGATGCTGGCCATGCGGATGGCGCGCGGCGTCTCCTTCGCTGAGGTCGAGCGTGCCGCGCTCTTGCTGCCACGGTTGAATGCGGTGCTCGATCGGGCATGCGCTCAAGGCTTGATCGTGCGGGAGGATGGGCGCTTCAAGCCAACGGAGTGGGGGTGGCTCTGCGGCAACGAACTGTATGGAGCGCTCCTGGATTCAGCGACCCTATGATTAGCACTCGCGGTCCTTGGCTGCTAGAATGGGTCCGGTAACGGCTTGATGAGGAAGCGAGGCCTATGCTCTCTGACAGGCGCCAGTTGGTGCTCCGCGCGCTGATCGAGGAATACATCGCGCATGCCATGCCCGTCGGTTCGCGCACCATCGTTGAGAACTATCGGCTCGGCGTGAGCCCTGCCACGGTGCGCAACGACCTGTCCGCCTTGGAGGGGGAGGGCTTCATCCAGCAACCTCACACCTCTGCCGGACGCATTCCCACCGATGCGGGCTATCGCGCCTATGTTGAAGAGCTCATCGCATCTGGCGAGCTGGATGACGAGCATCCCTATGCGAACCTGGTGGCACAGCTGCGGGCCCATGCCGATGCGCTCGACGAGCTGATGGAGCGCACCTCGGCAGAGTTGGCGCGTCTGACCGATTGCCTGTCCTTGGTGCTGCCGCCCGATGAGGGCGAGACGCATCTGCGCCAGGTGTCGCGCATGGGGCTCTCGGCGCTGTTGCGCAAGCCGGAGTTCCGCGATTCGTCTTCGCTTCTGCCGCTCATGGAGATCCTCGAGGACGAATCGGTGCTGCTCAGCGTATTCGACGGCACGGATCCACAGAGCGGTAATATAGTGGTCCGCATAGGCAGCGAGAACCCGACGCAAGGGCTCTCGGGCGTGTCAGTGGTGACGGGACTGTACGGGCGCGGCAGCGCCCAGGGCGTGGTGGCGGTCATCGGTCCCACGCGCATGGATTATACGAGCGTGATCCGCGCGGTGCGCGCGGCGCAAGATGTCATGGGGGAGTGCGAGTAAGGTATGCCAACTGCGACGAAGGACCTGTATGAGGTGCTCGGAGTCAGCCGAGACGCCAGCGATTCCGAGATCAAGAAGGCGTATCGCAGACGTGCGCGCGAGCTGCACCCCGACGTGAACAAATCGCCTCACGCCGAAGACGAGTTCAAAGAGCTCAACGAAGCCTACGATGTGCTCTCTGACGCCAATAAGCGCGCGCAATACGACCGCTTCGGCACCATCCCTGGTGCTGCGGGCGGTGGTAGCGGCTACGTCGACTTCGAGGATATCTTCGGTGGCGGCTTCGGCGGCATGGGGGACATCTTCTCGTCGTTCTTCAGCGGTTTTGGCAATGCGACCCAAAAACAGGTGCGCAAGGAAGGCCGCGATATGGGCATCGGGCTGCGCGTGACGCTTGAAGAGGCGGCGTGCGGTACGAAGAAGGAACTGGTCTACGATAGGCTGGCTGCGTGCACTGAATGTGGCGCGACCGGCATCGGCGCGGGCGGCCAGAAGGTCGTGTGCTCCGAATGCAACGGATCGGGTCGTGTGGTCACCGTGCAACGGACGTTTTTGGGCGACATGCAGTCGGCGCAGAACTGCCCGGCATGCAATGGTACTGGCGAGCGCATCGAGGGCGCGTGTGAAGAATGCGGCGGTCAGGGGCGCGTGCCCGATCGTCAGCGGGTGTCGGTGGAGATACCGGCGGGCATCCATGATGGCCAGCAACTGCGGGTGGCCGATTTCGGCGAAGCTGGCTTGCAGGGCGCGCGGGCTGGGGACCTCATCGTTACCATCCGCCTGCAACCACACGACCTCTTCGAGCGCGATGGCGACGATCTGCATGCCAGTATTGACATCCCTTTCACGAAGGCGGCCCTTGGCGGGGACGTGCACATCGAGGGCATCCTGCCCGATGAGGATGTGCGCGTGAAGATCCCTCGTGGCACGCAGGCGGGAGAGGTGGTGCGCGTCAAAGGCTTCGGCATGCCACGCGTACGCAGCGACAAGCGTGGGGATCTGCATGTGCATGTGAACGTGAGCATCCCCAAGAAGCTCTCGAAGAAGGAGCGTGAGCTGTTGCAGAAGCTGGCGGCCGAGATGGATGCGGACGATGGCGCCGCAACGCCGCTGAACAAGCTCCGCTGATCTCATGTCGCTGCATAGATTCTTCCTTGAGGAGCAGATCATCGCCGATGAGCGATGCGAGCCGTTCGTTTTGCGGCTCAGCCCAGACGATGTGCACCATGCCCGCGTGCTCCGCTTGGCCCCAGGAGAGCATATCGCGGTGGTGGACGGCGCCATGGACTATTTCGAATGCGAGGTCGTCGCCGTGGAGCCGACGTTGCTCGTGCGCGTGTGCGCTCATGCGGATGCGCCCGATATCCCTGAGGTCACAGTGGTGCAGGGCCTTGCCAAGGGCGACAAGATGGACACCGTCATCCGGACGTGCACTGAGCTTGGTGTGGCGCGGTTCGTGCCGCTTATGTGTGAGCGATCGGTGGTGCGCCTGGATGCCGCGAAGGCCGCCAAGCGCCGTGTGCGATGGGAAGCGGTGGCGAAGAGTGCGGCCATGCAGTCGGGGCAGGCGCGCATTCCGCACGTGGATGCGCCTTGTGGTGTGACCGAGGCACTCGCTTGTCTGGCGCAGATGGACTGTGTGCTGGTGTGCTGGGAGGAAGCTGCGGGCGGTCTGAGCGTGGGCCAGGCCATCGCGCGGCGCGACAGCGCGCGCAGAAGCGATGCGAAGGTGGCGATCGTGATCGGGCCGGAGGGAGGCTTGACCTCCGCAGAGATCGAAGCGCTCATGGCGAGCAATCCGCATGCGTCGCTCGTTAGCCTTGGGGCCACCATCCTGCGCACCGAGACGGCTGCTCTGGTGGCCAGCGCGCTTGCCCTGTATGAGCTGGGCGCTCTTGGCGCAGCGCAAGACGATAAGGCTTCCTAGTATGAAGGCCACGAAGGCGCACGTCGTCAATCTGGGATGTAAGGTCAATCGCGTGGAATCGGATGCCTTCGAAGCGCTGCTTGCGGACCATGGTTGTGCGCTGGCCGATCTGGCTGACAGCGATCTGGTCATCGTGAACACCTGCACAGTGACCGGTGAAGCTGAGAAGAAGACCCGCAAGGCCGTGCGGCATGCACTGCGTCAGAATGCGCAGGCGACCGTCATCGTTACCGGGTGCGCGGCAGCCATCGACGCCGATGCCTTCTGTGCCATGAGCGAACGGGTGCAGGTGGTGTCCAAGCAGCATATGCAACATGTTCTCATCGATATCATCGGCGCCCCAGTATGCTGTCCGAGCGGGCCATCGGCAAGCCGGACGCGCGTGGGCGTGAAGGTGCAGGATGGGTGCGACAATGCGTGCACCTATTGCATCGTGCGCGTGGCGCGCGGGGCAGCGCGCAGCAAACCGGCCCGTGCCGTGATCGAGCAGTGCGAGCAGCTCGTGGATGCTGGCATCTCTGAGATCGTGCTGACCGGCATCAATCTGGGGTCGTATTGCGATGAGGATGGAGCGACCTTGACATCGCTCATTGCGCGGCTGCTCCCTCTGGCCGAGCGCGCTCCTGTACGCTTCCGCCTTTCCAGCATCGAGCCGCAGGATGTCGATGATGCCCTCATCGAGCTGCTTGCCGAAGCCCAAGGTCGGCTTTGTCGTCATGTGCATTTGCCGCTGCAGTCAGGAAGCACACGCGTGCTGCGCCAGATGGCTCGCCGCTACACCGCCACCGATTTCGAGGCGCTCATCGCGCGCTTCCGTGCGCGCGTTCCCTCCATCAGTCTGACGACGGATATCATCGCGGGGTTCCCGGGCGAGACCGATGATGACCACCAACAGACCATCGACCTGGCGCAGCGGTGCGGCTTCTCGAAGATGCACGTGTTCCCGTATTCGGAACGCGCGGGCACCCCGGCAGCTGCCCGCACCGATCAGGTGCCGCATGAGGTGCGTGCTGCGCGTGCCCATGAGCTGCGGACGCTTGCAGATGCGATGCGGCAGGCCGATCTGGCTCAGCGCGCGGGGAGCAGCGAGCTTGTGGTGGTGGAGGAGTGCGGGCGCGGATGCACCGAGAGCTACCATGAGGTCGCGCTTTCGCCGGACGTTCCCGTTGGCGCTATGGTGCCGTACCGTTTCGCGATACAATAGCCCCATGTCCGATACGACGCTGACAACGCTTCGCATACCATCCACGGTGGATCCGGTCGCCATAACAGGGCCCTCGGATGCGCTGCTGCGTCTCATCGAAGCGTCGTTTGCCGCCCGCATCACGGTGCGAGGCGATATCATCGCCATCGAAGGCGATCCGATCGAGACCGCATCGCTCACCACGCTCTTCGATGACCTTATCGAACGGGCGCGCTCGGGCGACGCTGCCGATGCGCAAGAGTTGAAACGCATCTTGGAGACGCTTCGCAGTGACGACCTGTCTCCCCGTCATCTTCGCGAAGATGTGCTGCTCTCCCATAAGGGCCGCGCGATCCGTCCGAAGACAGCAGGGCAAAAGCACTACGTGGATGCCATTCGTAGCAATACCATCACATTCGGGTTGGGACCGGCTGGCACGGGCAAGACCTATCTTGCTATGGCCATGGCGCTCGCTGCGCTCGAGCGGGGGGAGCAGAGCCGCTTGATCCTATCGCGCCCCATTGTCGAAGCGGGGGAGAACCTGGGATTTCTGCCCGGCACCCTGACCGAGAAGGTGGACCCGTACATCCGCCCCCTCTATGATGCGCTCTTCGACATGATGGATGCCGAGCGCGCGGGAAGCCTGATCGACGCGGGCATCATTGAGATCGCGCCTTTGGCCTTCATGCGCGGCCGCACCTTGAATGACAGCTTCATCATCTTGGACGAAGCGCAGAATGCTACGTCAGAGCAGATGAAGATGTTCCTGACGCGTCTGGGGTTCGGCTCGAAGATGATCGTGACCGGGGATGCGTCGCAGACCGACCTTCCTCGCGGCGCTGAGGGGCTCGCGCAGGCGTGCATGGTGCTCGACGGGTTGGACGACATCGCCTTCTGCCGTTTCTCGGGCAAGGATGTCGTGCGCAATTCGCTGGTGGCCGCCATCGTGGCCGCCTATGATGAAAGGGTGGGGTGAGCATGGATATCCTCATCTCCTACGCGCATCGGGAAGCGGACCTTGCGGGATTGCCCATCGAAGCGCTCGCGCAGCAGGTGTTGGCGGCCGAAGAGGTGCCCGATCGCGCGGAGGTGTCCATCAGCTTCGTGGATGATGCCACCATCGCGCAGCTCAACGAGCGCTATCGCAGCATCGCTGGGCCCACCGATGTGCTCTCCTTCGAATGCGATTCCGTTGCTGACGAGCTCTCGGATGCGGCGATGGTCTCCGAACACGTCTATGAGGTGGGCGATGTGATCATCGCGCCCGATGTGGCCGAGCGACAGGCGAGCGAATACGGCCAGAGCTTCAAGGCCGAGATAGAGCTTCTGCTCGTGCATGGCCTTCTGCATCTTTGCGGTTACGACCATATGCGCGACGACGAGGCGCGTATCATGGAAGCGCGCGAAGAAGAGCTGCTGCACGCGTGGCGAACGCAGGAAGGAGGGCCACGATGAGCGATCATGATCAGCAGCCATGTCGCGTCGGGTCCCTCGTGCGCCATGCTGGCGATCCGTCGCCGTTCCCGCTGGCGTGCGCGTTCCGGTGCGCGGGTAACGGCATCCGCTATGCTTTCACCACCCAACGCAACCTCAAGATACACCTCGCGTTCGCCGTGCTGGCGGTGGTGCTCGGCTTCGTGTTGCACGTCTCGGAAGCCGGATGGCTGGCCATCGTCGGCTGCATCATGATGGTCATGGCCCTTGAAGTGGTGAACACCGCTATCGAATCGGTGGTCGACTTGGTGTCGCCGGAATGGGAGAACCTGGCCATGCGCGCGAAGGATTGCGCCGCAGGCGCCGTCTACATCGCCGCCATCGGGTCGTTGGTGGTGGCTGCGATCGTCTACCTCCCGCGCATCGCCGAGCTCATCATGACGGTGGGAGGCGCGTCGTAACCATGGACCTCGATGCGTATTTCGCCGAGAACCCGATGGGTGGCGCCAGCAGCACTCCGCCTGGGTTCAGATCCGGCTTCGTCGCCCTCGTAGGGCGCCCGAACGCAGGGAAATCCACCCTGCTCAATGCCATGATGGGCAAGAAGATCGCCATCACCTCGGATACGGCGCAGACCACGCGGCACCGGTTCCGCGCTGCGCTGACCACCGAGGACCATCAGATCGTCATCGTGGACACCCCCGGCATCCATAAACCCCACGATGCGCTCGGCGAAGAGCTGAACATCTCGGCCGAGAACGCCATGACCGATGTCGATGTGGTTGCCATGCTGGTGGATGCCACCAAGCCCATCGGGCGGGGAGACGAATGGGTGGCAGCGCGGGTGCGAGCGGCAACGTGCAAGAAGCTCTGCGTACTCACCAAGATCGACAAGGCGACCCCCGACCAGCTGCAAAGCCAGATGGCCGCAGCACGTACGCTAGCCGCATGGGATGCGATCGTAGCCTTGTCCGCCCAAGAGGGCAACGGTGTGGACGCGTTCATCGAACTGGTGGCCGAAAGCCTGCCCCTCGGTCCGAAATGGTTCCCCGATGACATGGATACCGACCTTACCGAAGAGGTGATGGTGGCCGAGTTCATCCGCGAGAAGGTGCTCCTGAACTACCGCGATGAGGTGCCGCACTCCATCGGCGTGGGCATCGAGCAGATGGAATATGTACGCAAGAAGGATCTCATGCGCATCTTCGCGGTGATCTACGTGGAACGCGACAGCCAGAAGGGCATCATCATCGGGAACAAGGGGCGCGCCATCCGCCAGGTGGGGATCGAAGCGCGCCAGGACTTAGAATCGCTGCTGGGATGCCGTGTGTTTCTGGACCTGTCGGTGAAATGCAAGAAGGATTGGCGGCGCGACGCGCAGCAGATTCGACGGTTTGGTTATGGCGAGTGATCGCGCTGGCACCTGGGTGTTTCCTCGTATAGAATGGACCCGTTTCATACCTGATGCGCGAACATACGATACACGGAGCATGCGTAGATGATCTGTCCGAACTGCCAGACCTCCAATCGGGAGAGCGCCCGTTTCTGCGACGGCTGCGGCTACGAGCTGCCCGCCGTCGAGCCGGTGGTGCCCATGCGCATGCCTGCGTCTCTGCCCTTCGATGAAGAGGATGACGAGTTAGACCTTGGGCTGTTGCGGCCCGTCGCGGTGGATCCGGCGAGCAGCGCGCCTACCATTGAGCTAGATGATGCCGATAGCGAGCCTGTACCTGCCGATATGACCTTCGATGCGCCCGTGTACCTGCCGGTGATCGATGGTTCCGGTCGCAATACGGCCGATGTCATCACCGAGCCGCTCGACGCGCTCGACGATGCACCTTCAAGCCCGAGCGTCACCTCGTCCATCCCGGTGCTCGCAGAAGCTGAAGCACCACGGGACTATCGCAGCGTCGTTGCTCTTGACGAGCCTGTTAGCAGCCATCATCATCGCCATCACCGCGGGCGTGCAGCTGCTCGGCGGCCGATCGGTACCCAACGTGGTCGGGATGTCCCAGGTGGATGCCACCTACATGATCCAGGAAGCGGGTTTCCGCGTGAAGGTGGAAGAGGTGGTCTCCGACGAGGTGGAGGGCATCGTGCTGTCCACCGATCCGTCTGCCGGTTCGCGCATGTCGGAAGGCGCCACTGTCACCGTGCGCATCTCCATTGCGCGCGTCATCCCCGAAGTGGTGGGAACCTCGCTCGAAGAGGCGCAAAGCCTGCTCGGGGAGAGCGGCTTCACCAACAT
>CASTMW010000006.1 GCA_949450265.1 uncultured Eggerthellaceae bacterium
GAGGCAGTGCAGAATGTCGATCATGACACGGTCGGATGTGGCGGCGTGATCGATTTCGCGCTGGGACTCGGGATCGATGCCATGTTGACGGTCGGCATGGGACGTCCTCCGCTCACCAGATTCACCGAAGCAGGCGTGAAGGTGTATTCCGAGCGCGAGACACCGCTGGTGGGCGATGCTGCGGAGCGCTTCTTGCGGGGCGAATGCGCTCTGATGTCCTTGGATGATGCTTGCGCGCATCATTGAGGATCGCACTGTCTGACCATTGGCCCTCAAGACGAACGCAGGAGATCGAATGGATACCAACGAGCTGGCAGGCACTGATATCGCACCCCGCAAGAGGGTGTTCCGCAATCTGGCACCCGCAGCCCTTATCGAGCATGCGCTGGCGCGTGGCGAAGGCGCGCTCTCGGAGACTGGTGCCTTGGTGGTGCGCACGGGCAGCCGCACGGGACGTTCGGCCAATGACAAGTTCATCGTGGATGCACCCGAAGTGCATGACCATATCGCGTGGGGTGAGGTGAACCGGCCCGTATCGTCTGAGGCCTTCGACGCGCTGTGGACGCGCGTGGCCGATCATCTTTCACATGAGGATGTGTATATCTTCGATGGCTATGCCGGTGCAGGCCCTGACCATGCGAAGCGCTTCCGCATTGCGGGTGAGCTGGCAAGCCAGGCCCTGTTCGCCAACCAGCTGCTGCGCCGCCCGAGCGCCAGCATGTTGGCAACCTTCACGCCTGACTATACACTGCTGGTGGCGCCCAGCTTCCGATGCGACCCTGAACGTGACGGCACGGCAAGCGATGCGGCGGTGATGATTGACTACGTCAGTCGCCGCGTGGTCATCGCGGGTACGCGCTATGCGGGCGAGATCAAGAAGACGGTGTTCTCCATCATGAACTACGTGCTGCCGTTCACAGGCGTGCTGCCTATGCACTGCTCGGCAAACATGGGCGAAGATGGCTCCACTGCGGTGTTCTTCGGACTGTCGGGCACGGGCAAGACCACGCTGTCCACCGACCCAAAGCGCTGTCTGATCGGCGATGACGAGCATGGCTGGGCCGACGACATGGTCTTCAATTTCGAAGGTGGCTGCTATGCCAAGTGCATCGACCTATCCGAGCAGCACGAGCCGGACATCTACGGTGCAGTGCGCTTCGGCGCGTTGGTGGAGAACGTGGTCATGGATGATGCCACGCGCCAGCTTGACTACAGCGATCGCTCCCTCACCGAGAACACGCGCGTGGGTTATCCGCTGGGGCACATCGCCAACATCCAGCCCGATGGGCGCGGGCGCGTGCCGAGCACCGTCATCTTCCTGACCGCTGATGCGTTTGGCGTGCTGCCGCCCATCGCGAAGCTGGACCTTGACCAGGCCATGTACTACTTTCTGAGCGGGTACACGTCGAAGGTGGCGGGCACCGAAGTGGGTGTGAGCGAACCGCAGCCCACGTTCTCCACGTGCTTCGGCGAGCCGTTCTTGCCCTTGGATCCGGTGCGCTATGCCCTCATGCTGAAGGAGAAGGTGCAGAAGGCGCGCGCGGACGTGTATCTGGTGAACTCGGGCTGGAATGGCCGCGGGGAGCGCATGCCCCTGAAGTACACACGCGCCATGGTGAACGCGGCGCTGGCTGGCCAGCTTGACGACGTTGATTACGCGCGCGACGCGCACTTCGGCTTCATGGTGCCGCAGAGCTGCCCGGGGTGCCCGGCCTACATGCTGGATCCGGCGGCGTCGTGGAGCGACCGGGCGGCCTATGATGCGCAGGCCGAGAAGCTGGCGGGCATGTTCGCGCGCAATTTTGCCCAGAAGTACGCCCATGTGCCCCAGGAGATCCGCCAGGCTGGTCCTGGGGAGTAGGCGCGAGTGGCGGCTATGGGGGAAAGCCAGCTGCGCGAAGCGGAGGTGGTCCTGCGTTCGGAGGCTGTCTTCACCGGGATGGACGATCGGGCGCGCCCGGCGGCGGTGGGCATGGCGGGCGATCGCATCGTGTGGATGGCGCCGCCTCATGCGGTGGGGAGCGCTCGCTTTCCGATGGCGGCGGGAGCGCAGGTGCATGATCTGGGCGCGCGCTTCATCATGCCGGGATTCCACGACGCGCATCTGCATGTTTTCCATGCGGCGCTCTATGGGTCCGATCTGGCCGAGCGCATCGTGGGAACCAGCGAAGTGGACTGCGTGGCCGCCCTTGGATCGCTGGCGGCGCGGCGACCGCCGGGCAGCTGGCTTTTGACGCAGGGGTGGCGCGAGCAGCTGTGGGATGTACCGGTGCTGCCGTCGAAGGCATCCCTTGATGCGGCGTTTCCCGATCGGCCGGTGGCCATGTATTCGGGCGATGCCCACACGCTCTGGCTGAACACGTGCGCGATGGAGCGGTTGGGGCTGCACCGCACGGCGCGCGCTCCTGAAGGCGGTTCCTACGATCGCGACGCGCAAGGAGAGCTGACCGGCATCGTGCGGGAAGCGGCGGCTATGCAGCTGATGCCGCGCATTGTGGAAGGGTTCGAGCAAGCGGAGCTTCTGGGGGCCTATGAGGCATTCCAAGCACGCCTGAACGCATGGGGCATCACCAGCGTGTGCGATATGGCGCTGACCGCGCTGCCCGGTGCTGATTTCGTGCGCGACGACCTCTTCGATGCGCTGGCGGACGCGTCTCGTTTGACGGTGCGTGCGCATCTGTTCCCGACCTTGGCGCCGCAGACAACGCGCGTGCGCGAGATGCAGGAGCGCTCATGCCATCCGCTGATCCGCACCTGCGGATGCAAGCAGTTCTTCGATGGTGTGTCCAGCCAGCATACGGCGTGGCTGGATCAGCCCTATGCCAATGCGCGCATGCCGAGGGATGTCGGGCAGCCTACGGTGGAGCCTGCCGCGCTGGCCGCCATGGTGGCGCATGCGACGGGCCAGGGGTACGGTGTGCGCATCCATACCATCGGGGATGCGGCCATTCATGCGGCGCTGGACATCTTCGCTGAGGTTCGTGCGCGCGATGAGCAGGTGGTGCTGACCTTGGAGCACCTGGAGAACTTCCAGCCTGCCGATATCGCACGCATGGCTGACCTTGGCGTGGTGGCATCGGTGCAGCCGCGGCATATGACGTTGGACCCGGGCGGCCCCGAGCGCGACCTGGGGCCTGCGCGCGTGCCGTATATGTGGCCGTTGCGCTCGCTTCTGGATGCGGGCGCTGTGCTGGCGTTCGGAAGCGATGCTCCCGTGACCGATCCCGATCCGCTGAAGGCGGTCTATGCGGCGGTCACGCGCAAGGATGCCGTGACGCGTTTGCCGGAAGACGGTTGGCTGCCTGACCAGCGTATCACGCCTGCGGAAGCGCTGCGGGCCTACACGCAGGGCAGCGCAGCGGCGTGCGGGCGCCAGCATGAGCTTGGCATGCTGGCGCCCGGCATGTTCGCTGATGTGGTGGTGCTTGATGCGGACCCTTGTGCGGTGGATCCGGAAGAGATCTCCGATATCCCGGTGCATGCCACCTATGTTGGTGGCACGTGCGTGTTCCAGGCGTGACCTCTCACGTGCCCGACATCATGCACGCTGGGCGTCCTACTTTGTAGCGTATACCACGCCTTTGCGGCTGTCTTCGTAATCGGGCAGTTCGAAGGTGTGGCAGTGCTTCTCCTTGCAGCGCGCAAGGTTCTGGCTGAAGCGGCTTTCCGGATCGGCATCGTCGCCGAAGGCCAGCGCTTCGGTGGGGCACTCGTATTCGCACATCGGCGGCAAGCCGTCGGCCAAGCGCTCGGCGCACCAGGTGCACGACGTCTGGTAGATGGGTTGCCAGCTCATGCGCAGGTTCGGGTAGACCCCTTGCGGGCGGTCGATGCCAGCGCCCGATCCGTTCGTGCGCACGGTCACGCGATAGTCGTCATCGGGCAGATCGTGGCAGACCTTGCAGGCCATGGCGCACGTCCAGCAGCCGATGCACCGTTCCATATCAACAAGCATCTTGTAAGCCATGGCTCATGCCACCTTTCCCTCGTCGAACTTACGGATGTTGCAGTAAGAATCCCAGTAGCAGTCGGTGGACCCCACCAGTGCACCCATAAACTCCACGAAGGGGTTGGGATGATGGCCTGCGGCGATCCAGTCGCTCCACCAGGTATCCTGCACCGGCCCGCTCGATTGGAGGTTCGGGCATTCGTGCACCATCTCGGCATAGGTGCCCTCTTCGAACTGGCGTCGCCGCCATCCGAACCACACGTGCACGGTACCGGCGGGCACGCATTCGTCCACTTCCAGGCGCGTCACCACGTGCCCCTTGTCGTTGTACACCTCAACCTTGTCGCCATCGATCAGGTTCATCTTCGCCGCGTCGATGGGGTTCAGGCGCGTGGCGGGCGTGCCGCCGGAGAGCTTCACGTTGATGGGATCATCGGTGAAGCTGGACTGCATGAAGAAGCGCTGGCGCCCGGTGAACAGCTGGAACGGATACTCGGGCTGTGTGCCGATGCAGCCCACGGGCAGCGGATGCGTGACGGCCAGGCCATGCGCGAGCAGACGCTCGGCGTAGATCTCGATGCGGCCCGTGGCGTTCTCCATCACTTCCATCGGGTTCAGATAGCCGTCGTATTTCGGCTCGGGCGGCGCCATGGTGCGGATCATCTTCTCGGCTTTCAGGCGCTCGTAGGTGATGGGCGGCTGCACGCCTGCTACCAGCGGGAAGTCGGTCTCCAGGCGCTTCTGGATCCATTCAGGACCGGTCTTGTCGAAGAACTCGCCCAGGCCGGTGCGCTTGGCAAGCTCGGTGTAGAAGAACACAGGATCGCGGCATTCGTCAGGCGGGTCGATGGCGGGCTCTTGTAGGATGATGTGGTTGTAGCATGCGCCTGCGATGAGGTCCTCGCGCTCGAAGGACATGCAGTCGGGCAGCACGTAGTCGGCCACTTCGCCGGTGTCGGTCATCCACACATCGAAGTCCACCACCAGCTCCATCTTGTCGAAGATGTCTAGCCAGCGCTGACGCGTAGGCTGCTGATGCACGGGGTTGCCTTGCCCGACGAAGAGCGCCTTGTACGGGCTCTCGGGGCTTTGGGCCAGTTCGAACCACTCGGCCATGCGCACCGGCTTCGACTTCACCGAGGTGATGTCGCCCTCAACGGGCAGCAGCATGGCAAGGTCATTGAACACCACCGGCCAGCTTTGCAGCTGCAGCGCTTCGATGACGCCCGATCCGGGGGTGCCTTGGCGCCCGGTCAGGATGCCCAGCAGATGCAGGATGCGGTACGTTTCGTTGGAGTTCTCGTAGCGCAGGCCGTATCCGCTCAGGATGAACGCGTGCGGTGCGCGCGCGAAGTCGTCCGCCAGCTTCTCTATCTGCGCAACGCTGAGCCCCACGGTGTCGGCAACCATCTCGGCCGACCACCTGGCTGCCTCTTCGGCCACCTTGGTGAGCGCGGTTTTGCATGCTACGCCATCCACTTCGTATTCGCCGAACAGCGCAATATCGGTGCTGGGCAGATCGCCTCGCGCGGGCGCCACGAAGCCCGGCGCTCCGGCGGCCTTGTCCCACACGGCGAAGTTGCCCGCCTCATCGCGATACATCATGCCGGTGTCCTCGCGCACCAGATAGGGAGCGGCCGTGCGCAGTAGCAGATAATCGTTATCTTGCAGGTCGTTCTTCAGCGTGTAGTCGATCATGGCCATGGCAAGGTGCCCGTCGCTGCCCGGCTTCACGCCCACGAACTCGTCCGCGAATCCAGCGGTGCCGTCGAAGATGAGGCCGATGTCCACGATGCGCGCGCCCTTCTCGCGGGCACGTACCAGGTTCTGCGCGCAGCGGATCTGGTTCTCGATGGGATTGCAGCCCCATACGTAGATCAGGTCGGTGTCGGCTTGGCTTACGATGCGCGGGTCCACCAGCACGTGGCTGGCGGTGGTGCCGCAGCTGTAGAACTCGGCGTACCACGGGCCATTGTCAAGCCCGATGGATTCCATCATGTTGGTCATGCCGAAGCAGTTGGCATAGCGCGAGGGCATCATTTGGTTGAACCCGTACGCTGGCGGGCAGCCCGCTGCCAGGTTCCACATGCACACCGATTCAGGGCCGTACTTCTCGCGCAGCTCGTTCAGCTTAGCGGCGATCTCATCGAGCGCCTGATCCCAGCTGATATGCTCCCACTGGCCGCTGCCGCGCTCGCCCACGCGCTTGAGGGGATGGGCCAGCCGCTGCGGGTCGTCGGGCTGGCGCCCAGCCACGCATCCCTTCTGGGAGATGTGCCCGTCGGGCTTCTCAGGGTCGGAATAGCTCACCTTCTCGGTGCGCACGATCCGCCCGTCGGCCACGATGGTCTTTATGGCGCAGTAGTCATGGTCGCCCCACCCAGGGCATGCGGTGTAGACGAAGGACTCTTCGCTCATGGCTCGCCTCCTTGCTCTCTCACTCTTTCTGCTGCTCTTCTGTCTTCGATCTCGTGGGCGCCCGGCCTCTCTCTGCCGCACGCTCGATCATAGGTATACGCCGAGCTTGAGCGGGCGGGAAGGATGCTTCGTCCACAATTATCAAGATGAACTATATTGATGTTGAACTATATTGCCAGTAAACTTTATGGCACGATGATCGGTGCGATCATGCTCGGAGAAGGGGAGATGATGGAAGCCGTCGATAGGGGATGCGAGGCGACCGCAATGCCAGTGCCGCCGTCGGCCAACCTGCCCGAAACGCTGTATCGTGCGCACGTACTGGCATGCGATCAGCCCGACAAGAATTTTACCTTCGACTTCATGAGCGATTACCTGACCATGATGGACGTGCTGGCGAAGTCCGTCGCGCATGAGCTGGATCGCGCCTGCGGCATCACGCCACTGCAATATCGCGCCATGGTGCGCTTGCTGGATGTGGACGAGGCTGCTGCGGGAAGCCTTGCGCACGATTTAGGGGTGGGCGCTTCCACGGTGTCCACCGCTGTGTCGAAGCTGGCGTGCCGTGGGCTGCTGGTGCGCAGCGAAAGCCTGAGCGACATGCGTGCGGTGCATCTAGCGCTCAGCGATGCGGGACGCACGGTGGTGGAGCGCGCCGATGCTGCCGTGTTCGCCATCATGCAAGAGTATTGGGGATCGCTCACCTCCGAGCAGTTCGAAGCGGCTTCGCGCAGCTCGCTGAGCGCGGTAGAGCGGCATTCGCATCCGCGCATCGAAGGCGGTATGCTGCGACTGGACACGGCATTGGTCGACACGGTCATGATCTCGCGCATGCTCACCGCGCGGGCGCTGCAAGCCCACGGGCTGGCCACGAGTGATTTTCGGGTGATGCTGGCGTTGCGCGTGATGGGCGGCAGCGACACCAGTGCCACTATCGCGCGGTTTCTGTTCCTGAACTCCAGCGATATCACGTCATGCTTGAAGAACCTGGAAGCGCGATCGTTCATCACGCGCAGTCGCTCCGATGCGAACCGGCGCGTGCGCTCGGTGGCGTTGACGGAGGCGGGCCAGCGGGAGCTGACGCGCCTGATGCCGGTGGTGTTCGACGCGCTGCACGAGACATGCCACAGCGACGACGAGCTTATCCGCACGCATATATCAGCTGCGCGCGACCTGGTGGCACGCAGGCGCCAGCGCTCCGACTTCTAGGCGCGTTCCTTTTCGTTGAGGAAGTTGCACGCGTCGTCTATCTAGGGATCTTGCCATTCTGGTTGCGTATGTGCACGCCACCACGTGCGGCATTTCGCGCACTTCACGCTCTGCCGCTTCGGACGCTTCCGCTGCCGCAACGCTACGCGCGACCTGCACCAGGAGATGCCTTCGTGCATCTCCTGTCGTCTTGGGCCATAATGGGTGGCCTATGAGGATCATGGCGCTCGACATAGGCGAGAAGCGCGTGGGCGTGGCGGTCAGCGACCCTGCCCAGCGCGTCGCGTCTCCCATCTGCGTGCTGCCGTTCGCGGAGGTCGCTTCGGGCGCGAAGAGCTGGCGGCGCGTGCTGGAAGACTGGGAACCCGACCTGCTGCTCTGCGGCCTGCCCCTTACGCTGGCAGGCGAAGAGGGTCCGCAAGCCCAGCGCATCCGCCAGGCTGCCCACACCATCGCCGACGCCGCCGATCTGCCCCTTGATTTCACCGATGAGCGCCTCAGTTCCACTGAGGCTAAGCGCAGCTTGCGAGATTCAGGCTATGACGAAGCGCGGATGCGCGGTAAAATCGACATGGTGGCCGCCAGCCTGTTCTTGCAGGCGTGGCTGGACGCCCGCAACGCACAACCGTAACGCAACACGAAAGGTGGCACCGTGGCACTCCGTCAGCGGCAGGTCCCCATCTCATCGAAGAACAGCTTCTCGGCGCAGCGCGCACATGCTCGCGCCAGTCAAGAGTTCAGAACGTACGACACCAGCGCCATCAAGCCCAAGCGGTCGAAGGCACCCTTCATCATCGCAGCCATCGTCGTCATCGTCGCGGTGGTGGCCATTATCTTCGCCGTTGTCAGCTGCCAGGCCAACCCGGAAGGCTCGCTGCCCGCCGACAAGGAAGCCATCGTGGTGGTCGAACAGGGCGAAACGGCCTCGCAGGTGGCCGATTCCCTGGTGGAGGCGGGACTGATCGGCAATGCTGACGTCTTCGTCAATCTGGTGAAGGAGAAGAACGCGGCTTCGGCCATCATCCCGGGCAGCTACTTGTTCAACGGGAAGACGCCCGTCGCTGATATCCTGGATGCGCTGATGGCTGGCCCGGCTTCCACGGCCGACACGCTGACCGTGCCCGAAGGGTACACGCGCGCCGCCATCGCCGAAGAGGTGCAGAACGGCACCGATGGCCGCATCTCCATGTTCGATTTCATGAACGCCACCGAGAACGCCGCCATCTATGCGGCGGAGTTCCCCTTCCTTGAGGAAGCGGGCACCAACAATCTGGAAGGTTTCCTGTTCCCGAAGACCTACACCATCACCGCCACTGATAATGCTCAGAACGTCGTGAAGATGATGCTCTCCCAGTACCAGACGGAAACGGCTGGCCTGGACTGGGCCTATCCGGAAGGCGCGAAGCTGAACAAGTACCAGACGAAGGAATCCAATCCGGACAATATGGCCACGGTGGCCTCGGTGTTCTATAACCGCCTGGCATCCGATCGCCCTTATCTGGAATCCGACGCCACTACGGCTTACGAAGTGGGTCACGATCCTTCCGGTGAAGAGGTGCACGCGAACACCCCGTATAGCACCTACACCAATGCCGGTCTGCCGCCCACGCCGATCTGCAACCCGTCATTGCAGGCGCTGGCGGCGGTGTGCAGTCCCGAACAGACCGATTACATGTACTTCTATTCGGGCGGTGGCGAATACACGTTCAGCGTGACCTATGAGGACCACCAGAGCACCTACAGCTGATCTTGGGACGCACACAGATCATGACCGAACATCTCTACATATTGGGGCATCCTGTTGCGCACTCGAAATCGCCCGCCATGTACAACGCGGTGTATGGCGCTATGGGCCTTGACTGGGACTACGGCTTCGCGGACATCGACGATGCGGCAGCGGCCGAGCGCTTTGTGCGCGAGGATGCGTTCCTGTCGGTGAACGTGACCACGCCGTGGAAGCCCCTCGCCTTCAAGATGGCGAACGTGCCTGCCGCCAGCGCGCGGCTTGCCGGTGGCGCCAACGTGCTCGTGCGCGCGGCCGACCAGCTGTTGGCGTACAACGTGGATGGCCAGGGTTGCGTGGACTACCTGATGCGCGAAGGGGCGCGCATCGCGGATGCGAAGGTGACCATCTGCGGCACGGGTCCCACGGCGGTGTCCATCATGAACGAATGTGTGCAAGCGGGCGCGCAGCGCGTGTTGATGCTGGGGCGCAACAAGGATCGCGCGCAGGCAACGGTGGATGGGTACCTGGAAACGTATCGCGAACTGCTCTCCACGGCCGTCATGTTGCCAGGCGCTGCGCCTGGGCGCCTTGATTTCAGCGAGGCATACCAGCGCGCACAGCTGATGTTCGGCAGCTACGACACGTCGAAGCAGGCGCTGGCCGCATCGGATACCATCATCGACGCAACGCCGCTGGGTATGAAGCCGGACGATCCGGCCCCGTTCGACACTTCGTTGATCCATGAAGGTCAGGTGGTGTTCGACACGGTGTACGGCCATGGGCTGACAAGCCTTCTGCGCGCGGCGCGCGATGCGGGCGCTCGTGCGCTCGACGGGCGCGGCATGCTGGTGGCCCAAGCGGTGGCCACGGCTGGCATCGTGTGCGATGTGGCTGGCATCGACATGCCGTATGACCCCGACCGCCTCTTCGACATGATGGCTCAGGCGGCAGGATTCCAGTTCGACCAGAAGGAGCGGGCATGCACTATGTAACGGCAGGCGAGAGCCATGGCCCCGAATTGACGGCTATTGTCAGCGAGGTGCCAGCGGGCATTCCCATCGACCTGACGAACATCAATACCGACCTGCGGCGGCGCCAAAGCGGCTACGGCCGGGGCGATCGCCAGAAGATAGAGCGCGACCAGGCTGTGGTCACCTCGGGCGTGCGCTTCGGTCGCACGACGGGCGCGCCGGTCAGCATCACGGTGCAGAACCGCGACTGGGAGAATTGGCACGAGCGCATGGCGCACTTCGGGCAGCCGCCGAGTGATCTGCATCGCGAGGTGACGCCGCGTCCCGGCCATGCCGATCTGGTGGGGGTCCTGCGCACGAACCAGGACGACTGCCGCAATATCTTGGAGCGTTCGAGCGCCCGCGAGACAGCGGTGCGCGTGGCCGCTGCGGGCATCGCCAAAGAGTTCTTAGCCGAACTGGGCGTGGAAGTGTACAGCTATGTCACGTCGGTGGGCGATGTGGCGCTGCCAGCCGATTTTGCGATCGAAGGCGACCTGTCCGAAGTGCAGATGAACATCGAGATGTCCGCGCTGCGCTGCCCTGACGCTGCCACCACCGAGCGCATGAAGGAGGCCATCGACGCGGCGCGCGATGCGGGTGAGAGCCTGGGCGGCACCTTCTGCGTGGTAGCGCACGGCGTGGTGGCAGGGCTTGGCAGCCATACGTCCGGCCCCGAACGCCTGACCGCTCAACTGGGAGCGGCGCTGTTCAGCATTCCGGCCATCAAAGGGGTGGAGTTCGGCCTGGGCTTCCGCGCGGCTGCGCTGCCGGGAAGCCAGGTGCATGACGGCATCGTGCTCGACGGCAGCACCTTCACCCGCACCAGCAACAACGCAGGTGGCTTGGAGGGCGGTATGACCACGGGCATGCCGGTGGTGCTCAGCGCTGCCATGAAGCCCATCCCCACGCTGATGAATCCGCTGCGAACCGTCAATCTGGATACACTGGAGGTTGAAGAGGCCTCGCGCGAGCGCAGCGATGTGTGCGCGGTACCCTCGGCTGCGGTGGTGGCGGAAGGCGAGGTGGCCTTCGTGCTGGCGAACGCATACCAGCGCGCTTTCGGCAGCACCTCGTTGGCTGACATCAAAGCGAACATCGCTAGCTTCGAGCATCGGCTCGACACGATGGGCCGCTGAGTGGCGCCTCGCAAGAAACAATCGCCGCGCGCCCCGCAGCGCTTGAACCGCACGGTGTACCTGATCGGCTTCATGGGGGCGGGGAAGTCCACGGTGGCGCGCCGCCTTTCACGCTTGTGCGGTCTTGCCAGCATCGACATAGACTCCTATATCGAGCGGTTGGCGGGCATGCCCATCGCGCAGATCTTCGCAGAGGACGGCGAAGAGGCCTTTCGGCGCATCGAGACCCAAGCCCTGCGCGATATCGCTGCCATGGAGCCCATGGTGGTGTCGTGCGGCGGCGGCGTGGTCACGCGCCCCGAGAACTTGGCCATCATGGCTGAAGGCGGCACGGTGGTGCATCTGCGGGTAACGGCCGATCAGGCAGCAGCGCGCATCTCTGACACCTCGTCGCGCCCGCTGTTCCAGGACTTGGCGGCGGCTCGTGCGCGCTTAGAAGAGCGGCTGCCTGACTACGAGGCGGCGGCGGATATGACCATAGAGACAGGCGAGCGTTCGGTGGGGGCCATCGCGCACGATGTGCGTCGGGCCCTTCAACGGTCCGGCGTCATGGAAGATGCCGGCTCGGGCGATCCGGCTTGAGAGGAAGGTGATCGCGTGGCGGCAACGCGCGTGGAAGTGAACATACCGGAGGAAGCGCCCTACGATGTACGCATCGGTGAAGGTGTGTTGGATGGCATCGGCGAATGGTGCCAGCGCACGCCTGCCGTGGCCGCTTCGCCCCAAGTGCTCGTCATCAGCGACGCCAATGTGGAACCGCTCTATCTGGCACGGACGAAGGCATCGTTGGAACGTGCGGGCTTCAAGGCGCCCGACATCGTGGTCCCGGCGGGCGAATCCTCAAAGAGCACGGCGGTGGCAGCCGAGCTGTGGGAAGCCATGGCAGCCTTGGGCCTGACGCGCGATTGCGCGGTGCTGGCGCTCGGCGGCGGCGTGGTAGGGGACCTGGCGGGCTTCGTTGCCTCTACGTTCATGCGCGGCATCACCGTGGTGCAGGCGCCCACCACCTTGCTGGCCATGGTGGATTCGTCGGTAGGGGGCAAGACCGGCATCAATCTGGCTGCGGGCAAGAACCTGGTGGGCACGTTTTGCCAGCCAGCGTACGTATGTGCCAGCACCGATTGCTTGACCACGTTGCCCGAGCGCGAATGGCGATGCGGCTGCGCTGAGGTGGCGAAGAGTGCCGTGGTGGATTCGGACGAGTTCTTCTTCTGGCTTCTGGAGAATGCGGCGGCCATGGCTGCGAGGGATGCGTCGGTGGCGGCGCAAGCCATCGCGCGATGCGTGGTGTTCAAAGCTGATGTGGTGGCGCAGGACAAGACGGAGAGTCGCGGCGTGCGCGAATGCCTGAACTACGGGCATACCCTTGCGCATGCCATCGAGAAGCTCTCGGGCTACGGCACGTTCTCGCATGGGGCGGCGGTGGCTGAGGGTATGCGCTTCGCGGCGGCCATGGCGCACGAGCTGGTGGGTGCCAGCCTTGATTTCGTGGATGCGCAGGCCGACTTGCTGGATGCGCTCGGGTTGCCTCGCCTGCCGTGGACGGCCGACCCGGAAGCGGTGCTGGACGCTATGAAGCACGACAAGAAGGCGCGCGGCGGTCAGGTACGCTTCGTGCTGCTGCGCGATGTGGGCGCCTGGGAGGTTTGCGATGTGGACGATGCGACCATACTGGCGCAGCTGGCTGCCTGGAACGCCACGGCGCCGAAGGAGGCTTGAATGAAGCGCATCTTACTGATGAACGGCCCGAACCTGAACATGTTGGGCATTCGTGAGCCTGGCATCTACGGCACTGACACGCTGGATGTCATCGAACGCGAGTTCTGCGAACATGCCGCCGCTCGCGGAGCTACGGCCGAATGCTTCCAGAGCAACCACGAAGGCGCGCTGATCGACCGTCTGCATGCGGCGCATGGGCACTGCGACGGCATCGTGTACAACCCAGGTGCCCACACCCACTACAGCTACGCTCTGCGCGATGCGGTGGCTGCCATCGACGTGCCGGTGGTGGAGGTGCACATCTCCGACATCAACAGCCGCGAAGAGTTCCGTCGCATCTCGGTGATCGCACCCGAATGCGTGGCTCAGATCAGTGGCCGCGGCCGTCAAGGATACCTGGACGCGCTCGATCTGCTATTGGAGGAAGCATGAGCTACGCACGACCGACCACCTTGAAAGAGCACGTGGTGCACGCTGCGCGCACCGTGGAGCTAGAACTGCGCGCCGTCAAGGACATGGACGAGATAGAGAAGATGATGGCCGCGCAGGCCATCACCGACGAGGCGTTCGCACGCTTGGTCTCGCAGCTGCATGAGGGCATGACCGAGCGTGAGGCGGCGCATCTGTTGGACGATGCGCTCTTCGACCTTGGCGCGGATGAGCTTGCCTTCCCCACCATCGTAGGCACCGGACCCAACGGCGCGAACCCGCATGCTGTGCCTGGGGATCGTACGTTTGAACACGGCCAATGCGTAGTGATCGACTTCGGCGCCAAGAAGGACGGGTATTGCTCGGACATGACGCGCACGGTGTTCGTGGGCGAACCTACCGGGCGCATGCTGGATGCGTGGAACACGATGCGCTTGGCCAACGAAGAGGCCGCCTGCGCGGTGCGTCCGGGCATCACGGGTCGTGCGGTGCACATGGTGGCCGAGCAGGTGCTCGCGGAAGGTGGCTTCGAGAACTGCATGCCGCACGGGCTCGGGCATGGGGTCGGCCTGGACATCCACGAGAATCCCGTGCTGAACCGACGCTATGCTCGGCCGTTACGCGTGGGCAACGTCATCACCATAGAGCCCGGCATCTATCTGCCCGGGCAGTTCGGTATGCGCTTGGAGGATATGGGCGTGGTCACGCAGTCTGGCTTCGTGAAGCTGACCGCCGCCGACCACGAGATGATCGTCATCTAGGCCCCATGAGATTAGCCTGTGCTTGGGCGCTGCTGCTCCAGCGCCATTGCCTCGTTCCGGTGGCCGCTTCGATGCTGCTTCGGCCCCATTGCGATCAGCCTCTTACCAGCTGATCAGCTCGTAGCCGTTCTCGGTCACTACCAGCTGCACTTCCCATTGTGCCGTCAGCTTGCCGTCGGCCGTGCGTACGGTCCATCCGTTCGGGTCGCTCATGTCGATGCGATGCTTGCCCATGTTTATCATGGGTTCGATGGTGAACATCAGCCCAGGCACCAGGATAGGGCCAGTGCCTGCACGCGTGACGAAGCTGACGAACGGCTCTTCGTGGAACTCCAGCCCGATGCCGTGGCCGCCGAATTCGCGTACCACCGAATATCCGTGCGCCTTCGCGAACGAGTTGATGGCCGCGCCGATGTCGCCCAGATGCCCCCAGGGCTTCACCGCAGCCAGCCCCACTTCCACGGCCTCCTTCGTCACCTCGACCAGCTTCGCCGCCTCGGGCGCCACCTGGCCGATCATGAACATGCGCGACGAATCGCTGAAGTAGCCATCCTTGATGGTGGAGCAGTCCACGTTCACGATGTCGCCCTCTTCCAGCACCTGGTCCGGGTCGGGGATGCCGTGGCAGACCACTTCGTTGACGCTGGTACACACGCTCTTCGGGAAGCCTTCGTAGTCGAGCGGTGCGGGAATGGCGCCATGCTCGAAGGTGTAATCGTGCACCCAGCGATCGATCTGCTCGGTGGTCACGCCCGGTCCGATGCGTTCGGCCACATAGTCCAGTACGCCGATGTTCACCTCGGCAGAGCGTTTCACGCCAGCGATGTCCTCGGGGGTCTTCAGCAGGCTGCGCGGGGGCACCTCTTCGCCTGCATTGGCCAGCGCTTCCAGCCGCTCGTCGAAGTCGGCGTGGCACTTCTTGTACTTGCGCCCGCTGCCGCACCAGCATTCATCGTTGCGTCCAAGATGGGGACCGCCGTCGTACATCTGCTTCTCCTGTGTCGCGATGGTTTTCGGTCATTCTACACCACGACGCGTCGCACGACCGGATACCGAACATCCATTTGCATCATGTACGGGCATTTTGCTATCATGGGAACGTTCTCAAACTGTAGCTAAAACGATTAAGGAGAATGAAGATGCTGTATCAAGGCGATGCGCATCATTATCGCGCGATGATAAAGCGCAAACAACGCAAACAACGTGCTTTCGGTTCCGCTCTCATCACCTTGTCCATCGCCCTCATGTTCTATGCCATCCCGTGCTTCGCGGTCAGCGTGTTTGACTACGATGACCAGGTGGCGGGCGGCATCGCATTCTCGTCTTCGGTGAACGATCACGACAATTCCACGGTGCCAACGGTCGCGCAGGCCACCGCCGATCCGGCCGAGGGCACGGCTGCCGCCACGGCGGCCTCCACTGCGGCTGCTGTCGTCATGAGCGAGACCATCGGCCCTGCCATGCTCTCCAACGAAGCTGCGGTCGATTCCGCCATCAAGCGCGCTCAGGCCATGCAGGTCGTCACGTCCGCGCAGAACACCATGGTAACGGCGCAGGCGCTCCCCGAAACGGTTCCCGAGCAACCCGACCGCAACGTCATGCCGGCGCTGCTGGCGTTCGTCATGGCCGTCGTTTGCGCTATACTGGGCCTACGTATGATCACGCACAGCAGGCGAATGCTGGGAAGGCGCATCACGGCCGAGTATGGCAGCGCCCTTCGCGCTTGCTAGCTGTGTGCTAGGGCAGGGGATACCTTATGAGCGACGTCGGACGCGACGATTCAATATCCATTGGCGATCTTTTTGCGGCGCTGGGGGCGACCTCCGCCGACGAGAGCGCGCAATCGAAGAGCAAGCCCACGGCCGCTTCGGCCGCTCGGGCAACCATCGCAAGCTCAAGCTCTGCTGAAGCGGGAAGCAGTGCGGATGAATCCGACGTCATAGATGTCATGTCCGCGCTAGGCATCACGCCGAACGCTGACATGCGCTCTTCGGCGGCCAGCACGCGCGAACGCCAAGCGCGCTCTACGCAGCGCGAAGAGCAGATCCGCGAGCAGCAGATCCGCTCACAGCAATGGCAACGCGAACTGGAAGAGCAGCAGCGTCGTCGTCAGATGCAGGCAGCTCGCGAAGCCGAGATGGAAGAGCCGGTGGTGGAAACACCGCCGCGCAAGAATGGCTTCGGAGAGGACACCACGCGCATAGCCGAACCGTCGTTTTTGTCTAAGCGTGAAGCGCCGGAATCCTTTACTGCTGCCAACACCATTGATATGCACGCGCAGGTGCAGACGCAAGCGCAAGCACAGCCGATGCCTGCGCGGACCGAGCCCCCACTGTCTGCGCCCGCTGCCGCAGTGTCTGCATCGGAAGCTGCCAGCGCGGAACCTGCTCGTGCAGGATCTGCGCCAAAGGCGGAATTGGCATCGCAGGCCGCTGATGATGTTCCAGCATCGGCGTCTGCTGGGTCTGACACCGCCGCCCAGGCATCCGCTCCTGTTCCCGCGGTGAGCGTTGCCGATCCTGCAGCAGCGCCGGAAGCGCAGGCTTCTGTGCAGCCTGACCAGCAGGTAACTATCCCGGTGGATCCTTCCGCTGCCGCAGCGCAACCGAAGGCAGAAGAGGTACCGGCGAACGTTATCAAGCCCATATCCGAATCGGCAGCCGCATCGGTCGCACCTGCGCAGTATGGCTCGAATGCCCCCGCGCCCAGTGCGCAGCCTGCCGCATCCGCCTTCGCACAGCCTGAGCATGCGACGCAGGTCATCGCGCCCATCTCTCAATCGAAGACGTTCGAGGAAGTGCCGGTCGCAGCGCCTGCTCCGCATCCTCAGCCAATGCCGCAGCAGCAGCCTCCCATGCCCATGCAGCAGCCGGTCGCTATGGAGGGGTCGCTGCCAGCCGAGCCCATCCCGGTGCCCGTGCAGCCGAAGAAGGAGAAGCGGGGCGTCAACAAGGGCAACGTGCTCGGCGTCATCCTGATCGTCATCGCACTGGTGTGCGCAGCGCTCACCATCATGCTCCTGACAGGGACCATCGATGCCACCACGTTCAGCAACCTGGCTAACGGCAACACCACTGCCACCGAGCAACTGGAATCGTCGGCTTCCATCTTCGATGAGGGGTCGACATCCGCCGCTGCTGAGGCCACCGAATCGCATGCGGTGTACGGGTATGTTGTGCGCGGTACCGATGGCGCCACGCATCAGGCCACCGAGACCGCCACGTTCGGCGCTGATGGCCGTCTGCTCTCCAGCAGCATTGTCATCGACGTGCCCGATACCACGCAGGCCCAAGGCTTGCTGGATCAGCTCAAGAGCGACTTCGGCGATGCGGTGGCCGACGCTGGCCTGCGCGAAGGCGAGGTCTATCTGACGGTGAACATCGACCGTGACGATCTGGATGTGGATTCCTACACCGAACTGCTCTCGTCGAACATGGCCGAGTTCAAGGTGATCGAGACCGGCGTTACGAAGTAGCGCTGCGAAGGAGCGCTCTGCAAGAGCGCACGAGCCAATGCAGAGCGACCATAGCTCTCATGGGGGCATACGTGCAAAAAACATATCCGCCCGAGTAGATGCGGACATGAACCGAGTAGATGCGGACATGAAAAAAGACCTCCCGATGGGAGGTCTTTTGTATCTTTGCTCGTAGCGTCTTACAGGTTGGAAGCGCCGCTGGAAGCAGCCAGCTTCTCCACAGTGCTGACGAACGTGTTGTACAGATCAGGGGAGATCAAAACGGTGGAAACCTGGCCGTCGGTGATCATGACCTTCACCTTCTGGTCCTTCACGACGTCGATCAGCTGCTGCTCGGACATGCTGTTGATCTCGTCCTTCGTGACCATCCAGTCGTTCAGGCTCTGCAAGCGCGGCAGATTCAGGCCTTCATTCATGAAAGTGCTCCTTTTCAACTCAGTTAACCTTAAACCGGCTTGTACCCTAGCCAGCAAATTAAGATGATTATATACGTTTTGACGCTGAATAAAAGATGTTCTGCCGAAAAACGGATACTGATACTATTTAGACATGCTGAGACCACAAAGGATGGATCGGGATATGCAGCACCAGGATAAGCTCTTCATGAACGCCGAGGACATCGCCTCTCGCATCGAAGCGTTGCGGCGGGAGATAGAGCACCATACCTATCAATACTACGCGCTCGATGCGCCTGAGATCTCAGATGCTGCCTTCGATTCGCTGATGCGCGAACTGCGCGAGATGGAAGCGGAGCATCCCGAGCTGGTGGTGCCCACCAGTCCAACGCAGCGTGTCGGTGGCTACGTGGGGGAGCAATTTGCTTCGGTTGTGCATGAGCAGCGCATGTACTCGCTGGACAACGCCATGGATTTCGCCGAACTGGATGAATGGATCGCTGGTGCTCAGAAGGTCCTGGGGCACTTTCCCGAATTGTGCTTGGAACTCAAGATAGATGGCTCGTCGATCGCCCTGACCTATGCGAAGGGCGAACTGGTGCGCGCGGCCACGCGCGGCGATGGGGCCACCGGCGAAGATGTCACGCTGAACATGCGCACCGTTTCTGACGTGCCGCTGCGGTTGCGCCAGGATGCGCAGGGCGGCCTGGCGGCATCGGTGGATTCGATCGAGCTGCGCGGCGAGGTGTACATGCCCAAGAAGAGCTTCGATGCGCTCAATCGCGCTGCCGAACGCGCAGGCAAGCAGCAGTTCGCTAATCCGCGCAACGCCGCTGCTGGCAGCGTGCGCCAGAAAGATCCCATGGTGACCGCCAGCCGCAACCTCTCAACGTTCATATACGCCATCGCTGACCAGCGTGCCCTCAAGGTGCGTAGTCAGTGGGAGCTCTTGGAATGGCTGCGGCGCGCGGGCTTGCATGTGAATCCGGATGTCACGCGCGCGAAGACGCTCGAAGAGGTGCATGAGTTCTGCTCGCGGCAGTTGGAGCGTCGCCAGGACCTTCCCTATGAGATCGACGGCGTGGTCGTGAAGGTGAACTCCTTCACCGAACAGAGTGTCTTGGGGTTCACCTCGCGTGCGCCCAAATGGGCCATCGCGTTCAAGTTCCCGCCCGAGGAGAAGACCACGCGCATGCATGACATAACCGTGCAGGTGGGGCGTACGGGCGTGCTGACGCCGGTGGCCGAGCTGGATCCGGTAGTGGTGGCAGGCAGCACGGTCAGTCGTGCTACCCTGCATAATGCCGAAGAGGTGCACCGCAAGGATGTGCGCATCGGTGACACGGTCATCGTGCGCAAGGCGGGGGATGTGATTCCAGAGGTGCTGGGCCCGGTGCTCTCGCTGCGACCGGACAACGCGCTGGTGTGGCAGCCGCCAATGACCTGCCCTAGCTGCGGTAGCCCCGTGGTTACCGAGCCGGGCGAGGTGGCGTTGCGCTGCGTTTCCATCGATTGCCCGGCCCAGGCGTTCGAGCGCTTGCGCCATTGGGCCAGCCGCCAGGCCATGGATATCGACGGCGCCGGTAACGAGATCATCCGCAGGCTCGTTGAGATCGGCCGATTGAACGATGTGGCCGACTACTATTCGCTCACCGAGGACGAGTTGGCATGTCTGGCTACGAACCGCTCCGATGGCGAAGGCGAGCCGGTACGGTTGGGCCGCATCATCGCAGCCAAGCTGATGGCGGCCATCGAGACGTCCAAGACGCGCTCGTTCGCACGCGTGCTCAATGGCCTTGGCATGCGTCATGTGGGCAAGAACACCGCCGAGGCGCTGGCGCACGCCTATCCGTCCATGGAGGCTCTGATGAATGCCACCGAAGAGCAGCTTGCCTGCGTGGATGGGGTGGGCGACATCGTGGCGCACAGCATCGCCACCTTCCTTCGCACGTCCGACAACGTGGCGGTGATCGAACGTTTGCAAGATGCTGGTGTGACCATGGCGGCCACACAGGAGGACCTTGGCGACGATGTACCCCAGACGCTCGCGGGCTTGACCTTCGTGCTGACCGGAACGCTGGCGGAATCGGGATTGAGCCGCGACCGCGCATCCGAACGCCTGAGCGCGATGGGTGCGAAGGTGACCAACAGCGTCTCGAAGAAGACGAGTTACGTGGTGGCCGGAGAAGCGGCAGGGTCGAAGTACGACAAGGCGGTGAAGTTGGGCGTTCCCGTCTTGGACGAGGCGCAGCTGCTCCGCATCCTGGAGAGCGGTCAGCCGCCTGTGATGGAGTGATGTCATCGCTTTGGGCTATGGCTCCCATCGGGGCGCGCAGCAGCAGTCGCCCTCGTTAAGGCTTATGTTTATTTGGCTGAGGATTGGTCATTTGCATGCATCCGTGGCACAATACCGTCCATGGCTTATAAGAAAGGCAATCCACGGCATGCCCGCGCAGCTGCCGCCGAGCCCGAGAAGGCTGTGAAGCCGGGGAATCCCCGGCATGTGTCCGATGCAAGGGCGCATGGTTCGTTGCAGGCAGATGCGCCGACAGAGGCAAGCTCTCCTTCAACGGATGCGGAAGACTCTCGCACCACTGCCGACCGCTTCAGTGTCCGCACGCGCCGAGAAGCGCTCGCGTTCGCAGAGTTGCGCAAGCGCCGCAAGCGCAAGCGTATCCTGCTCGGGGTCTTGAGCGGTGTGCTGGTACTGGCGCTCGGCGTGGGTGCCTTCGCCTTCGCCTTCATCTCCAATATCGACCGCAACTTGCGTTCGGGCGTTGACGACAACTTGCTTGCGCTGCTGACCACCACCGATACGCCAGAAGACCCGTTCTACGCGTTGTTGCTGGGCATCGACGGCTCACTGGAACGTGAAGAGACCATGGGGTCGAGCTTTCGCAGCGACTCCATGATGCTCGCACGCATCGACCCGCGCAACAATCAGGTCACGCTGGTGTCCATCCCGCGCGATCTGCAGATGGACGACCTGGATGGGCATGGGCAGCAGAAGATCAACGCTGCGCACGCCTTCGGCGGTCCGGCGCTCACGGTGAAGACGGTCTCGGAACTGGCAGGCGTTCCCATTTCGCATTATGCCGAGATCAACTTCGACGGATTCCAGGCCGCCGTGGACGCGCTCGGCGGTGTTGAGGTGGATGTGCCCATTCAGATCGACGACCCCGAGGCGGGCGGCCATCTGGATGCGGGCACGCAGACCCTCAACGGCAGCCAGGCGCTGATCCTGTGCCGCAGCCGCCATTCCTACGACGATTACGGATCAGGAGACGATTATCGCGCCGCCAACCAGCGCATGATCATCTCGGCCATTGCCCAGAAGCTGTTGGCATCCGACCCGGTCACGCTGTCGAACACGATATCGGCCATGTCCGAGCATGTCCTGACCGACATGAACGTGGCCGAGATCATCGCCATCGCGCAGAGCATGGCGGGCATGACCGCCGACGACATCTATTCCGCGAAGGCTCCTTCCACCTCTGAATACACCGACGGCATCTGGTGGGACATCTTGGACGAAAAGGAATGGAAGGCCATGATGAAGCGGGTGGATGCAGGCCAGCCGCCTGTGGACGAAGAGATCATCGACCCGCTGACCGGCACCATCATGTCCACGGCAGGCCAGGGAGCCTACAGTAATTCGCTCAATACCGTCCACGCTGCCAACCGCGCGGCCGAGATCGGTCTGCGCAACGGCAATGGATCCGATGGTGTCTGTGTGGCAGCGCAGAGCGTTCTTGAGGATATGGGGTATTCCGACATCAATGCGCGCAATGCCGACAACTTCGACTATGACAAGACGGTCATCGTATACAAGACCACCGGCGACAAGGCCGACGCCGACCTGATCGCGCAGGCGCTTGGGGTGGGCGAGGTCATCCCCGATCGCGACGTGTATCTGTTCGATGAGGACATTCTGATCGTGCTGGGGTCCGACTACCGCGGGTAGGTCCGAACGTTCCCGCCTGCGTATCCATCCATTGACAATCTACCTCAAAAAAGATAGAGTTCTCAACTATCGCATACGAGAATAGAAGATAATTCTCATGGGCTACGTGGAAAAAGGGCTACGGTGGCCTGATCGACCAATGGAGGGGATATGAAGAACATGAAGAAGGTGCTGGTAGCCGCTGTTGCATGCGCATTGGTGTCGGCCATCGGGCTGACGGGTTGCACGGGCTCGGATGCGTCCAGCTCTGCCGAGAGCTCTGCGAGCAGCGATGCACCTCAAAGCGATGTGCAGCTGCAGATCTTTGCAGCAAACTCGTTGGAGAAGGCGATGGACGAAGCGCAGGAGCTCTACACCCAGCAGACTGGCGTCACCTTCGCCGATACGCAATACGATGCGTCCGGCACGCTGAATGAGAAGCTCAACGGTGGTGCGTACGCCGATGTGCTGATTACCGCTTCCAAGGGCACTATGGATACAGCCATCGATAACGGCTACGTTGACGAGGCCACCAACGAGACCATGTTCACCAACGATCTGGTCATTGCGACCAAGGAAGATGGCGAACTGACCAATATCGACATCACCCTTGAAGACATTGCTGCGGGCACCTACACCCTTTCGGTGGGTGACGAGAATGTGCCTGCTGGCAACTATGCGTGCCAGGCTCTTTCCACCGTGGGTGCCTATGTTGAGCCTAATGGGACGACTGGCGCCGATGCCACAGGTACGGGCGGTACCTTCTCCGAGGTGCTCCAGCCCAAGGTGACGCTGGGTGACAAGGCGGGCAGCGTCTGCAAGTATGCTGAAACAGGCGATGTGGACATCGCTATGGTATACAGCTCTGATGTGTATCGCTTTGGTGGCGTGTCCATCTGCTCGGTGGTGCCCAACGACACCCACAAGGCCATCACCTATCCGGGCGCTGTTTGCGCTGACTCGAACTATGCCGAGGCTGCCCAGGATTTCCTGACCTGGTGCCGATGAGGACTGCGCGAAGATCTGGCAGAAGTGGGGCTTTGAGCTGGCATAAGCTTGCTCTCAGAAGTTCGTACGCAGGATCGTTTCGTCGGGCGTGTGCAGGCACGCCCGACTGCTCTGAGGGGTGCATGATGCCCGATATCAAAAAGATAGCACGGGGGTGGGCGTTTCTGGTATGCGCAGCGATGCTGTGCCTTATATGCGCCTCTGGTACGGCATATGCCCAGACCGACGCCGAGGTGTCGGTGGATGTATCGGCCGATGGCGATGCGGCGCGCATCGAAGGATGCAACTTCGCTATCCAGGGTTTCCTACGTGTGCAGGTGGGCAGCAACCGGCCCATCGACGACCGCTATCAGGGGTATGCCTATCTGCTCGATGGCGGCCAGCCGGTGATCGTGGGCACGCAGGACTACGCCGTTGCCTACCTGCCGCCCGATCTGGCCGCGCGCTATGGTATCGAAGAGGGCAATGCTGCCTGGGATGACCTGATGCGCGCTGTGGTGGCGTTGGATGCGGGCCAGGCGAGCGGAGCTGCCAAGCTGGAAGATCAGCGCACGTGGTATCTGACCACCGATCAGGAATACCAGGTGGGTGATGTGGTGTTCCGCTTCGATCAGGAACTGCGCGAAGGGCGCTTCTACGCCTGCATCATCGGCGCCGACGGCAGCGATGTGAAGGATAAGGTGCGGCCCATCTGCGCAGACACGTTCCAGATCGTGGAAGCGCACGAGGCGGTCATCGTGGAGGAGGGTACCCCCCTCGATCAGATGGTGGAGTTCCTGAGCACCGTTGACATGTCGCCTTTGTGGGTGACGCTCAAGACCACTGGCGTTGCCATCGTGTTCATCTTCGCCTTGGGCCTTGCGGCGGCGTATTTCACGCTGCGCATCCCCAAACGTGCCCAGGACATCTTCGACACCATCTTCACCATACCGATGGTGCTGCCGCCCACGGTCTGCGGCTTCGTGCTGCTGTGGCTGCTAGGAAGGAACACGCCTGTTGGTCAGTGGTTCATCGACATCGGGTTCCCACTCATCTTCAGCTGGCCCGCCACGGTGATCGCGGCCACGGTGGTGGCGTTCCCGCTGATGTACCGGTCCAGCCGCGGCGCCTTCGAGAACCTCGATCCGAACATGCTGGATGCGGCGCGCACGCTTGGATGGTCGAACGCGCGCATTTTCTTCCGATTGATGATCCCTCTGTCGTGGAGCTCCATCGCAGCGGCCACGGTGCTCGCGTTCGCGCGCGCCCTTGGCGAGTTCGGCGCGACGCTGTTCCTTGCGGGGAACCAGATCGGTATCACGCGCACCATCCCCATCGCCATCTATTTCGAATGGATGGGCGGCAATCAGGGGGCGGCCTGGTTCTGGACCATCGTGCTGCTCGTGTTCAGCTTCGCGGTGATCTTGGCCATCAATCTGCTGGGGCATCGTACGACGAAGTACCGTCGGCGCAACGAGCAGGTGCGGTCGAAGCCCTCCACGGCGAAGCAGGATAAAGTAGCGGCTCTGGTGGAAGAAGGTGATGCGATATGAGCTTGGAAGTGCGCATCAAGAAGCGCTTCGACAGCTTCTTGCTGGATGTCGATCTTGCGGCGGGCAACGAGACGCTGGGGCTTTTAGGTGCCAGCGGTTGCGGCAAGTCAGTCACCATGCGCTGCATCGCTGGTATCGAAACGCCCGACGAGGGCCGCATTGTGGTGAACGGTCAGGTGTTCTACGATTCTGCGCAGCGCATCAATTTGAAGCCGCAGCAGCGCAAGACGGCGCTCTTATTCCAGAACTACATGCTGTTCCCGAATCTGACGGTGGAGCAGAACGTGGCGGCGGGCATCGGGGGTGCGGTGCCGAAGGACGAGCGCGCCCGCATTGTGGCCGCCGAGCTGGCGCGATTCAGCCTCAGCGGGTTCGAAGCGCGCTATCCGGCGCAGCTCTCCGGCGGTCAGCAGCAGCGCGTGGCGCTGGCTCGCATGCTGGCGGCCAAGCCGGGCATCCTGATGCTGGACGAACCGTTCAGCGCGTTGGATGCGCATCTGAAGAGTCTGCTCGAGCAGAACTTGGTTAGCCTCTTCGATGCGTACGAGGGCACTATCCTCTATGTGAGCCATGACATCGACGAGGCCATCCGCTTCTGCGATCGTATCGCGGTGGTGGAGGCGGGTCATATCCTTGAGGTGGATACTTCTGACGAGCTGGTGAATCATCCGCATTCGGAGGCGGCGCTGAAGCTGTCGGGCTGCAAAAACGCGCCGCAAGCGACGTATGCGGGCGAGCATCGCGCATGGGTGGCGAAGTGGGGCGTGCATGTGGAGACGGCCGAGCCGGTACCTGCGGATGTGAGCCATTTGGGCATACGAGCGGCCTATATCGAACGTGCGGATGGACCTGGGCCCAACAACTATCGCGTGCGCGTCGATCGTGTCAGCGATGCGCGCTTCGATCGTTCGGTGCTGCTTGGTTTTCTGGACCGCGAAGAGGGAAGCGCCCCGCCGGTCAACCGCGAGGACGATGAGATGCGCTACCTTCACGAGCATCTATTCTGGCGCGTCAGCAAGAAGGATGATGCGGCCGTGCTGCCCGAGGTGGGCGACGAGCTGTGGGTGCGTCTTCCTCCCGATAGGATATACTTGGTCACCAGATGACCAAGCTCGTATCGTAAGGAATGCTGTGAAGGACAGTCACGGACGCACCATCGACTATCTGCGCATATCGCTGACCGATCGGTGTAATTTCCGCTGCATATATTGCATGCCTGAAGAGGGCGTGTGCCAGCTCGATCATCGTGAGATCCTGTCGCTCGAAGAGATAGAGCACCTTGTGCGCGTGGCAGCCGATCTGGGCATCACGAGCGTGCGTCTGACCGGTGGTGAACCGCTGGTGCGCAAGGGTGTGGAGGGGCTCATCGAAACGGTCACGCACACGCCGGGCATCCAGAACGTGTCCATGACCACCAACGGCGTGCTGCTCCCGCGGATGGCCGACGACCTGAAGGCAGCCGGACTCAACCGGGTGAACATCTCGTTGGACACGCTGGATGCGGAGCAGTTCCGCCAGGTGACGCGCGTGGGCCGTTTGGAGGACACGCTGGCTGGTATCGACGCTGCCCTTGAGGCGGGCTTCAAGCCCGTAAAGGTGAACGCGGTCACGGTGCGCAGCCTTGACCAGGATTTCCTGGCGTTCGCCAAGCTCTCGGTGGACCGGCCGTTGCACGTGCGCTTCATCGAGTTCATGCCGGTGGGTGCAAGCGACAGCACAGGCGTGGATGGCGCTGGCTGGGGCAAGCAGGATGTCATTCCTTCCGATGAGCTGCTGCAGACGATCAACCAGCGCGCGCGGGAAGCGGGCATGCCCGAACTTCGCCCGGCTGGCAACAAGCCGGTGGGATGGGGGCCTGCGCAATACTACGAGTTCCCCGGCGCGCAAGGCACCGTGGGCTTCATCTCGCCGCTCTCGCGCCACTTTTGCGCGGAATGCAATCGCTTGCGGGTAACGGCTGACGGCAAGATACGGCCGTGTTTGTTCTCGGATAACGAATTCGACGTGCGCACGGCGTTGCGCTATGGTACCGACGAAGAGGTGCGCGCGGTGCTCTTGGAAGCGCTGGGTGCCAAGCCCGACGATCACCACGACAAGGTGGGCACCGATCGCACCATGTCCGCCATAGGAGGATAGATGGCTGAGCTGACCCATATCGACGAGCAGGGCGATGTGCGTATGGTGGACGTCTCGCAGAAGGCGGACACCGAACGCGTGGCGATAGCGGAGGGTTTCATCGCCATGCACCCCGAGACGCTGGAGCTGATCACTACAGGCCAGGCCGCCAAGGGCGACGTGCTGGCGTGCGCGCGCGTGGCCGGCGTCATGGCTGCCAAGAAGACCAGCGACCTGATCCCCATGTGCCACCCGCTGAACATCACGAAGGCGAAGGTGGAATGCACGCCGGTCGAAGCGGGGCAGCGTGTGGATGGGCGCGTGGGTATCCATGTGTGCACCACGTGCGGCGTCACCGGTAAGACCGGTATCGAGATGGAGGCTCTGACGGCGGCAAGTATCGCATGCCTTACGGTTTACGATATGTGCAAGGCCGTGGACCGCGGCATGGAGATAATGGACGTCAGGTTGTTGCGCAAGGATGGCGGCAAGACGGGCCTTTGGCTGCGCGAGGAAGCGTAAGCGCGAAGGCATCCCTGCCGCATGTCCGCCGATCGAAGCGAGGTGGGTGCGGTGGAGAAACGAACGAAGATAATCTGTACGCTGGGACCAGCGGTCGATTCCGACGAGATGCTGGAAGAGCTGATACGCTGCGGCATGAACGTGGCACGTCTGAACTTCAGCCATGGAAGCCATGCCGAGCATGCCGAACGCATCGCGCGCGTGAAGCGCGTGCGCGAGAAGCTGGGCGTGCCCACGGCCATCATGCTGGATACGAAAGGTCCCGAGATCCGCACGGGCACGCTGGCTGACGGAGAGCCTGTCGCGCTGCGGGCAGGCGGGCGGTTGGTGCTGTCTGCGAAGGACGTTCCCGGGGACGCAACGTGCGTGAGCCAAACGTTTCCCGACCTGGCGCAGTGCGTGTCGTCGGGCACGCGTATCCTGCTCGATGACGGCCTCATCTCGTTGCGCGTCGATACGATCGATGGCGAGGATGTCGTGTGCACCATCGAAAACGATGGCGTGTTGGGCCAGCGCAAATCGGTCAACGTTCCCGGTGTTTCCATCCCGCTCCCGGCGGTCACCGAGAAGGACCGCCAAGACCTCCTGTTTGGGATCCAGCACGAAGTGGACTACGTGGCCGCGTCCTTCGTGCGCGACGGCGATGGCATCCGGCAGATCCGATCGTTTTTGAAGGAGAACGGCGGGGAGGACATCCGCATCATCTCGAAGGTTGAGAACGCCGATGCGGTGCGTAACATCGCCGATATCGTGGCCGTCTCTGACGGCGTCATGGTGGCGCGCGGCGACCTTGGTGTGGAGCTGCCTGAATACAAGGTGCCCTATATACAGAAGAAGATCATCCGGCTGTGCAACATGGAATCAAAGCCGGTCATCACGGCCACCCAGATGCTGGATTCCATGATCCGCAACCCTCGTCCCACGCGAGCGGAAGTGGCTGATGTGGCCAACGCCATCTACGACGGTACCGACTGCATCATGCTGTCGGGCGAAACCGCAGTAGGGCGCCATCCAGTGGAAGCGGTGCGCACCATGGTGGAGATCGCCCAGGAGACCGAACCGCGCGTCTTTGACGAGCACCCGCCCGAACGTGCCCGCACGCACGTGAAGGTGTCGCTGGCCGTAGGGATCGCGGCGGTGAACACGGCCGAGAAGCTGGACGCCGCCTGCATCGTGGCGCCCACTATGTCGGGGCGCACCGCACGTCTTATATCGAACCTGCGCCCGCGCATGCCCATCTATGCGGTCACACCGTTCCCGCGTGTGATGCGCCAGATGCAGCTATCGTGGGGGATCGTTCCGCTACACGACGATGTGCGCGGTGACATGCGGCATGTCATCGAGCAGGCCAAGCGCACTGTGATTGAGCACGGGCTGGTGGAGCCGGGAGACTTGGCGGTGTTCACGGCGGGCGATCCGTCCACCGGCCCGGTGGAGGAAGCGGGTTCGCACTATTTCGGCACCGCGCCTGCCAACGTGATGTACGTGGTGCAGATACGCGATGAATAGGCTCGTCGCGCCGTACCTGACGCCGTGTCGCTCATTCGTGTGCTACCATGGTCGGGCACTGGATCCAGGTAGAAAGGCAATCGTATGTCAGGGCATTCCAAATGGGCAACAACCAAGCATCGCAAGGCCGCGCAGGACGCCAAGCGCTCCGCGCTGTTCAGCAAGCTGTCGCGCAACATCACCGTGGCAGCTAAGGAAGGCGGCGATCCGAACCCTGACAACAACGCGTCCTTGGCAGCGGCCATCGAAAAGGCGAAGGGCTATTCTCTGCCCAAGGATAAGATCAAGACGGCCATCGACAAGGCGTTCGGTTCAGGCAAGGATGCGGCCAACTATGAAACCGTGGTCTACGAAGGCTATGGCCCGGCTGGCATCGCAGTGTATTGCGAAGCGCTCACCGACAACCGTAATCGTACAGCAGCCGATGTGCGTTCCACCTTCAGTCATGCGGGCGGCAGCCTTGGCACGAGCGGCAGCGTGGCGTTCCAGTTCGAGCGCAAGGGCATGATCCAGGTGCCCAAGGAAGTGGAAACGGGCGACAAGAAGAACCCCACCGGCCCTAACGGTGCTGCGGCTGACGAAGAAGAGTTCATGCTGGCGGTGGCCGAGGCTGGCGGCGACGATTACGAGGACGCCGAGGACGAATGGGTCGTCTACACAGGCGCATCCGATCTCATGGCGGTGAAGAAGGCGCTTGAAGAGCAGGGCGTGCAGACCAAGGGTGCCGAACTGACCATGATCGCCACCAACCCCACCGAGGTCACGCTGACCGATGCGAAGAAGGTCATGCGTCTGGTGGACAAGCTGGAAGAGCTGGAAGACCTCCAGAACGTCTATCACACCGCCGATATCACCGACGAGATCGCCGAACAGCTGGACGACTAGTATTTCGGAAGGTCTTGTACATTGATGAAAGAGCCAGATCTCGATCCCGTGCTCATATAGATCTGGATGATATGCTTATGTTTATGAGCGCAATACAAATAAAGCGAGGGGAGTCTTTGCAAGACTCCACTTCACATATCATTCTTAGCGTATCTTACGCATCTGATTCGCATTCAAATTCAATCCAGACACAACTTAATAGCCTGACATTTGCAGACCCCGCTTGCGCGGGGTCTGTCTGTTTGTTGTAGTTTAGTTAAGGGAGTAGCGAATGTTTTGTCCGAAGTGTGGAAACAAAAATGAAGATGATGCCGCATTTTGCGGTAGCTGCGGCAACAAACTGAATGCGCCGCAAGGCGTTAATGATATGCCGACTGTTGTGAAAGCCGCTTCTGAAGGTGTTGTTGCGAGTGGCTCAACA
>CASTMW010000007.1 GCA_949450265.1 uncultured Eggerthellaceae bacterium
CTCTCGGTCATGGCGGTCCTCTCATCCTCTCTTGCGAACTCCCGCTTCCCATGCGGCGGGGATACTGCTAAAGTTCGATCGACATCCTAACCATTGAAGCATGCTTCAAGTCAAGTGCCTAGCAAGGAGAACCATGGTCCATTCCATCGCGGATGCAGCAAAGGCGACGGGCGTTCCCGCGTCAACGCTGCGCTATTACGACAAAGAGGGCCTTCTGCCCAATGTGGGGCGCCTGAGTGGCGGCTCGCGCGTATTCTCCGAGGACGATCTGGCGTGGATACGCGTGATCGAGCATCTGAAGAAGGCGGGGCTGACCATCAAGGAGATCGCCCGCTATACCGATCTGATCCAGCAGGGCGATGACACGCTGGAAGCGCGCCGCGCGTTGCTCTACGAGCGCAAAGAAGAGGTGGAGGCCGAGTTGGCTCGGGTGCAGGGCACGCTCGATTTCATCACGTACAAATGCTGGTTCTACGACGAAGCGGTGCGCTTAGGCAGCGAAGAGGCGGTGCGTGCGCTGCCCGACGATGAGGTGCCCGCCGAGATGCTGGCCATCCGCAAGCGATGCTTGAGCGGACCGCAGCAATAAGTAAGAGAAGGCAATGCGCCTGCTCGCCCAGAGCGAGCGTTGACGTATCATGTTCGGTTCTGTCTGAGCGCACCTTGCTGCGCTCGATAACCGTCAAAGGCTCGACCTTGCGTTCTTGAGCGGGAGGTCTTTGATGGTCTGGTGTTCAGTGCTTCCAGCGTTCAAGGTGAGGAAGCAGCGTTGCCATGAGAGAGACCGCCTCTTCGCGTGAGATGCCCATCGCATCGGCTTCCATCTGAGCCGTGGCTTCGATGAATTCGTCCATGTCGACGCCTTTGGCTGTGAAGTCCCCGTGCTGATAGCAGTATTTACAATAGCTCTGGCTGGGCGATCCGTCCGATTCGGTGCCGTGAAGCTCGGGCTGGGGGATAGGCATGGAGCAGCATTGGCAATAGTATTCCATCGGCATGTCGAAGAAGCGCTCGAGCGGCATTTGGAAGGTGGTGCAGATCAGTTTCACCATATCGATGCTCGGGGAGGTCTCGCCGGTTTCCCAGCGCGATACCGCCTGTCGCGTTACATAGAGCTTGCGCGCCATCTGCTCCTGTGTGAGACCTTGCTCGGTGCGGATCTGCGCGATTGTGTCCTTCATGGCCATGATGATCCTTTCGTCGGGGATGGCTGCTTCTATTATTCCGTACTACGCGGGAGCTGCAAGCAACCATCCGTTGCGCACGCCAGCGTTTGATAAAGCTGGGGGGAGCATGCTTGGCGGATTGGTTACCGTTGGGCTGCTTGTCCGTGCATCGATGTTCCGGCTTGTTAAACTGGCAGTACAGACCCCGATTCCAATAGAAAGGACGCTGATATGGGCATCATCGACGGGAAGGTCGCCATCGTCACAGGCGGCACGCGCGGCATCGGTTATACCATCGTGAAGGAGCTCCTGCGAAACGGTGCGCAGGTCGCGCTGGCAGGTTCGCGGCAAGAGACGGTCGATGACGCTTTGGAGAAGCTTGCTGGCGAAGGCTTCACGGAGGGGGTCATGGGCATCGCGCCGTCGCTCAGCGATCCGGATGCGGTGGCTGATTCCTTCTCATGGGTGGCTGAGCGTTTCGGGCATCTTGATATCCTCTGCAACAATGCGGGCATCTCTTCGCGCACACCGCTCGTTGATTACACGATCGAAGAGTTCCAGAAGGTTATGGATCTGAATGTCACGGCAGCGTTCGTATGCAGTCAAGCAGCGGCGCACATCATGATCGAGCAGGGTACGGGCGGTTCCATCATCAACACGAGCTCTATGGTGGGAAGGTACGGGCAGCCCTCTGGTGTGGCATACCCAACATCGAAGTTCGCCGTGAATGGTCTTACCTTATCGCTCGCACGTGAGTTGGCGAAGCACCGCATTCGGGTGAATGCAGTGGCACCTGGCATCACCCATACCGATATGGTGGATACGCTGCCCGATGCGCTCATCAAGCCGCTCATCGATTCCATCCCGCTCGGGCGCATGGGCGAACCGGCCGATATCGCGAACGCATGCCTGTTCCTTGCTTCCGATATGGCTGATTATGTTTCAGGTGCGGTCATTCCGGTCGATGGTCTTTCGCGACCGTGATCGTTTCCATCATTCTCATCATCAAGGGCGTCTTTCAGGTGGAAGGCGCCCTTGCTCTGTGACGGGGCCACTGCCTTCCTGAACGAGGTCATCCAGGCCAATATCTAGCTATCTCTCAGAACGCTGGAATGCGCCTGCAGCACCCCTACGAGCGCACGTAGGGGTGCATGTCAGGATGGACGAGCGCGCTTGAGTCAGCGGCGGCGTAGTCGGCGAGACGTGCGCAGCGCAGGGTCGGGTCGTCGCATGTGCTGTAGCAATAGGTGCCGCTCGCGGCACTGAAGCAGTCGGAGAACAGTGTTGTCTCGAACGATCCATCCTCCATCTGTGCGCATCCTTCCGTGAAGGCCACGCTGCCTAGGGTATGGATCATGCGCATGACGTTGTCGTACTCTGATTCCTTCGCAGGGTAGAAGGCGTTCACGAACGCAGCCTTCACGAAGCGCGAGGTGGCGTAGTAATCGCCGGGGATACCGCGCATGGTGGAACCCGTGCCGAAGGGTGTCATGGTGTCGTTGCGCCACGTTATCTGACCAGGCCAACTGCCGTTGCAGGCCAGGTAGTTGCGCAGGTTCTCCAGGTGCCATCCGAACGGGGGCTGGTTGGTCAGCACATCCACCGGATCGTCATGCACGTGCATGCCATCGGCTTGATATTCCACTACGATGCTGCGCTTCGCATCGGCGATGTGCCAGTGCAGCATGGCGACCGGCATATCGAGACCGATGGGCGCGTCGATGATGGCAACGTTTCTAAGCGCCGCTTCCACCTCAGCCACGGTGGCGAAGTTCGCCGCCACCCAGACCGGCATCTCGTAGGCGGCTATGTTGGTCTTGCCCGCTACCGGCTTCGGCTCGAATCGGGCGTAGCCAGCGAAGTTCAGACCTCCAACGGCAAGCCCGGCATCGTTGCCGCAGTTGAAGAAGAGCGGGTAGCCATGGTATTCCACGGCCATACCGATGGCGGCATGAGGTGCGGGGTACGGATCGCCGAACTGCTGGGGGATGCTGAAGCCCTTCGGCATGACCACCGGATGCTCGCCGTAGCTGACGTTCCAATCGTAATTGCGCCCCCAGAATGCGTGTCCTGCCGTATCGGTGAACCTGACTGCCGTGCACATGCGATGCTCCTTTCGCTGGGCGCGGATCTGTGGGCCCATGGCCAGCGGCGCTCGGATCCGCGAACGCTCATCTGCGAAGATGGTGGCACAGAACCATCGCGTGTGGGTCAGAATGCGCGCGGTCGTCATGCGACCGTTGAGGGCCATCATGCTACAATACGCCAAAGTATTCCGGCGGAGCCTTTGGCAAGCGACGCCTCGCGTAAGGATAGGTGCATGAAGAACTAGCGATGCCCGAAGGGCGCCCATCACGATCTGCCGTTTCTGGCCGTGCTATCACGGGTGCTGCATCGCTCATGCCCTGCTCTTCCCTTGGATCTCCCTTCCGCCCATGCGCAGAAGAAGCTCCCAGAGAAACTTGCATCATCGCCTGATAGTGCGGCCCTCTTTCAAGGAGTGCTGCCATGCAATTGAACCTTTCCCATATCACCTATGCCTATCCAGGCGGGGCTGCTCACGTCCTTCAGGATGCAAGTGCTGTTTTCCCGCAAGGATGGACCGGCATCGTTGGCGATAACGGGTGCGGCAAGACCACGCTCATGCGCATCGCTGCGGGGCTTATCCAGCCGGATGCGGGCACGGTGTCCCCGCAGCTGTTCGCGGCGTACTGCTCGCAGGATGCGACGGATGCGCCTGCGGATCTTTTCGGATTGGCCGATGACTGGAGCCAGGAGGGGCGGCGCGTGCGCGAGCTGCTGCGCATCGAGGACGAATGGTTCTGGCGTTACGAGACGCTCTCGGGCGGTCAGCAGAGGCGCATCCAGATCGCCTGCGCGCTGTGGCGGCGGCCCGATGTGCTGGTGCTGGATGAGCCCACCAACGATCTGGATGCACAGACGCGCACTCTTCTCATGGAGGCACTGGCAACGTTTCCGGGGATAGGGATGCTCGTATCGCACGATCGCGACCTGTTGGATCGGTTGGCATCGCGATGCCTGATGTTTGAGAACGGGGTTGTGCGCATGCGCCCGGGCGGCTACACGGAGGCGAGCCGCCAAGCAGCGAACGCGCGCAATGCCGCATTGAAGGAGCGCTCGACGGCGAAGCGCGAGCTTGCGCGCTTGGAAGTCGAGGCGAAGCGGCGCCGCGAAGAAGCGTCGCGACAGCAGGGAAAGCGCTCGCGCCGCGGGTTGGATAAGAAGGACAGCGACGGCCGTGGTCGCATCGGGCTTGCCATCGTGAGCGGCAAGGATGGGGTGGCGGCCAAGCTCTCCACCGCCATGGATCGTCGCGTTGCGCGGGTGCGTGCCGATCTGGATGCGATGCCGGTCGCGAAGCGCTACGATGCGCACCTTGATGGCGGCGGCACGGTCGCGCGATCGCATACGGTGGCGCATCTGGCAGAAGGCATGCTCTCTGCGGGCGACTTCAGCATCCATGTTCCCGAGGTGTGGGTGGGCGCGCGCGATCACGTGGTGCTTAGCGGCAACAATGGCACGGGCAAGAGCCTCATCCTGCATCATGTGCGGGCATCGGTGCCGGAAAGCGTGCAGGTCGCGTTCATCCCCCAAGAGGTCAGCGCTCCTGAGCGCACGCGAGCGCTCGCGGCACTCGCGAAGGCCGATGTGGCATTGCGCGGGTGCATCCTTTCGATCGTGGCTCGGCTCAATTCCGATCCGGCGCGCGTGCTGGATGGCGATGATCTGAGCCCAGGCGAGCTGCGCAAGCTGCTGTTGGCCGAGCAGCTTTTGTGCGAGCCGAGCTTCCTCATCTTGGACGAGCCGACCAACCATCTTGACGTGGGCTCCCTGGAAGCCCTTCAAGAGATGCTCGTCGGTTTCCCTGGGGCAGTACTGCTCGTCTCGCATGATGCAGCCCTTGCTGATGCGGTGGCGCGCAGCCGGTGGCAGACGGTATTTGAGGGAGATGTGTGGCGCTTGCGCGTTCTGTGAATCGGAGCGGCTGCCGGTCGTGAGCGGCGGCTGAGCATCCTGGACGAGCGTGGCCTTCGACCCTCTGATGTGGTAGGGTATGCCCATATTCGATAGGACCCTGCCGCCGGGTAGGGAGAGCACTCGTTTGATGCGCATCGTTAGGCCTGAGCAGATGCGCATCGGATGGGTGCTTTTTGTTTCATGCGGAAGGAGACGCATATGAAGCGGTTCGTCGTGGAGGATTCGTTCTGGGAACTGTTCCCGCAGGCGCGCATCGGCATCGTGGTGGCGCACGGGATGCGCCCGGCCGATCAGGTGAGCGAAGAGGATGCGAAGGCCATCCGGCATGCGCTGGCGGCTGCCAATGCGGCGGCCGATCAGCATCTTACGTCGAACACTATCTCACAGAATCAGGTGGTATCTGTCTGGCGTGATGCCTACCAGCGGTTCAAGACGAAGAAGGGCGCGCGCTGTTCGGTGGAGAACCTGCTGAAGCGCGTGTTGAAGGGCAATCCGGTAGGGTCCATCACCCCCTCGGTGGATGTGTACAACACCATCTCCTTGAAGCATGCGCTGCCAGTGGGCGGCGAGGATATCGATGCCATGCAGGGCGATATTCGCTTGGGTATCACGGGGGGAGGAGATGCGTTCCGCGCTCTTGGCGAGGACGAGGATGCCCCCACGCTCGAAGGCGAGCTGTGCTATCGCGACGATGCGGGCGCCATCTGCCGCTGCTGGAACTGGCGGGATGGGCAGCGCACTGCGCTCACCGACGATACGGACAAGGCGTTCCTCATCATCGAATCGGTCGATCCGGCGCGCAGCGATGACCTGCAAGCGGCTGTCGACGAGCTGGCCGATTTGGTGGAGCAGCATCTGGGCGCTTCCATCTTCGCCGCGAGGATCGTCACACGCGACGATCCCAGCATGGTCATCGACGACTAGATGCTTTCAGTTCGCGTCGCTTGACAAGGTGGTTGCCTGTGTATATAGTGTGCATATAGCGTATATACACTAAGCCGTGAACGGGGACGCTCGTCCATGGCGCGGCAGCGGGAGCGCGACGGCGTTCCCGCAGAGAATGGGGAGCTTTGGAGATAATCATTTCTAATTCCAGCGCTTCTCCCATCTACGAGCAGATCGTGCAGCAGGTGAAGGACGCCATCCTGTCCGGGCAGCTTGTCGAGGGCACGTTGCTCCCGAGCATTCGTGCGCTGGCGAACGACCTGCGCATAAGCGTGATAACCATCAAGCGCGCCTATGCGGAACTGGAAGAGGCGGGGTTCGTCACCACGGTGCAAGGGCGTGGCACGTTCGTGGCGAGCGGCAACCTTGAGTTTATGCGTGAAGAGCGCATGCGCCAGGTGGAGCGCTCTTTGGAACGAGCGGTCGTCGATGCGCGCTCGGCTGGCATCGCGCCTGCTGAGCTTCACGAGATGCTCGATCTGCTGATGGAGAGCGGCGCAGAACAGTGAGGATACCATGGACGTGCTCATGCGGGCTGTCGATGTGTCAAAGCGCTACGACGGCTTCATGTTGGACGATATCTCGCTCTCGGTGCCTGCGGGCACGGTAGTGGGACTGGTCGGGTCCAACGGTTCGGGCAAGACCACCACGATCAAGGCGCTTCTGGGCATGATCGAGGTGGATGGAGGCATCATCGAGCTGCTCGGGTGCGATCCGGTCGCGGCAGGTGCGCAGCTGGATGCGGTCAAGCAACGGGTGGGCGTGGTGCTTGACACCTGCGCCTTCCCGGTGACCATGCGCGTGCGCGATGTGGCTACGCTTGGGCGGGGCGCGTATGCCCACTGGGACGGCGCCCGCTTCGTGCAACTCTGCGAGCGATTCGAGCTTGCTGCGAAGAAGCCAGTGAAGGACCTCTCGCGCGGGATGGGTATGAAGCTCACCTTGGCCTTCGCGCTGGCGCATCAGCCGCAGGTGCTCGTCTTGGACGAGGCCACCGCTGGGCTGGACCCGCTCGCACGCGAAGAGGTGCTGGACATCCTGTGTTCCTTCATGGAAGAGCAGGATCATGCCATCCTGATGTCCACGCATATCACCACCGATCTGGAGCGCATCGCTGATGAGGTGGTGTGCATCGCCGATGGGCGGATCGCGTTCCGCCTGTCCAAAGAGGCCATCTGCGACGAGGCGGGCATCGCTCGTTGTCGGGCTGCCGATAAGGAGCGCATCGCAAGCGCGAGCGTTCTTCCCCGCGGTGCCCTGCGCATGATGCAGCGCGGGATGGGCATCGACGTGCTGGTGCCCGATCGGTTCGCGTTCGGGCGCACGTTCCCGGATATACCGGTCGATCGCGCTTCCATAGAAGATTACATGACGATCGCTTTGAAAGGAGAGGCCCTATGAAGGCGATGGTGTTCTCTGACCTGATCACGGCGCGCAATTCCCTCGGCGCGCTCTTGGGCATCACGGTGTTCGTGGCGGCCTTCATCGCGGTGGGCAGCGGGACCTTGCTCGTGGCAGCAGCATGCATGACAGCCATGGTGCCGTTCATGTACCTGTTCAGCATATCTGCCTATGATGAGCAGAACGGTTGGGAGCGCTTTCGGCTCACGCTGCCCATCAGTCGCCGCCAGGTGGCCTACGGGCGCTATCTGAGCATGCTCATCATCACGGGCATTGCTGTTATCGTGTCGTTGCTGGGGTGTGTTGCGCTGGGTCTGGTGGCCGATGTGCTTCCGGCGGGGATGGTCGCGGAAGGGTTGATGCTCTCGCATGCGGATGTCGAAGCCATCCTGGTGGTCGTGATGGCCGTTGTGCTGATGCTGCTGTTCAGCGCTGCTTTCACGCTCCCGCTCGTCTTGCGCTTCGGCATGACGCGTGGAGCGCGCATCGTGCCTGTGGTGCTCATGCTGGCGCTTTCGGCGATCATGGTGCTTGCGGGCAGCGACGCGGCAGCTCCCGGCGTGCAAGAGCTCTTGAGCGGCCCTCATGCGCTCATCATGGCAGGCGCCTTCATTGTGATGCTGGTGCTCTATGGCGCGAGCGCGTGGCTGTCGGGTCGCCTCTACGAGCATCGCGACATCTGAGGTTTGAGGGGCGGTGGCGACGGAGTGATGCGGAAGGATGCAGGCATGCAGGATGAGCTTCCATGCTAGGGGATTCATAGGGCAGATGCGCGGGTCGCTCAGGAAGGCAGCCAGATAGCGACGTACCGCCGCAGGCTCGGGCGTCTCGGGCGATCCGGTGTTCGCTATGATGGCGCCTCGCTTTGCCATAGGGCCTTCCGCTTCTCGCTTCACCGTATCGTATCATCCTATGATAGGGGTTGTGCGCACCGAGCGGTGCGTGGGCGTGGTGCTGTGCGCGCGTCATGGTATTTCGCCGTCGCGCCGTTCTCGCAGCCCGACGCATACTCTATAATATGGGTTTCGAACTTTGACGTATATGCAAGGAGGTGCGCAACTTGGCCAGACTTCAGATCATGGATACCACGATCCGTGACGGCCAGCAGAGCCTTTGGGCCACGCGCATGCAGCTGGGGGACATGCTTCCCATTCTGCCGAAGATGGACAAGGTTGGGTATTGGGCCATCGAGGCGTGGGGTGGTGCGACGTTCGATTCATGCTTGCGCTTCTTGGACGAGAACCCGTGGGAACGCCTGCGCTCCATCAAGGCGAACACGCCCAACACCCCGCTCGCTATGCTCTCGCGCGGTCAGAACCTGGTGGGATACAAGCATTATTCCCGTGACATCGTCTTCCATTTCATACAGTGCGCCCATCGCAACGGCATCGAGGTCTTCCGCGTTTTTGACGCTCTGAACGATATCCGCAACGTGGTGGACAACGCCGAGGCTATCAAGGAATGCGGCGCTCATTTCGAAGGTGCCATCAGCTATACCATCAGCCCGGTGCATACGCTCGATAGCTTCTTGGAATACGGTCAGCAGCTCAAGGAGCTGGGCGCCGATTCCATCGCCATCAAGGACATGGCGGGTATGCTCACGCCGTATCGCACCGAGCGCATGGTAAAGGCGTTCAATGCCGAGATTGGTCTGCCGGTGCACATCCATTGCCATTATGTGGGCGGCATGGCACCGGCCAACATCATTAAGGCCGCCGAAGCGGGCGCTGCCATCGCCGACACGGCTCATGCGCCGCTCGCGTTCGGCAACAGTCATCCGGCCGTGGAGATGATCGTGGCCGCATTCCAGGAGAGCCGCTACGATACCGGGCTTGACCTGGGACTGCTCTTCGAGATATCCGAATACTGGGAAGAGATTCGCAAGCGCAACCATTACAAGCGCGGCGTGTCGTCGCTCACGCACATGAAGGTGTACAGCCACCAGGTGCCTGGCGGCATGATGAGCAACCTGATGAGCCAGCTTGAGGTGCAAAAGGCCACTGAGCGTCTGCCCGAGGTGATGGCCGAGATACCGAAGGTGCGTGCCGAGGTGGGCTATCCGCCGCTCGTCACGCCATTGTCGCAGATCGTGGGCACCCAGGCGGTGTTCAACGTGCTCACCGGCAAGCGCTGGAGCGTCATCAGCAAGGAGATGAAGGACTACATCTGCGGCTACTACGGCAAGGCGCCGGGCCGCATGGACCCCGCCATCGTGGCGAAGGTGGCAGGGGATGCCGACATCCTTGATCCGGACATCGCGCCCGGCTCGCTTGTGACTACCACCTACGAAGAGGTCGCCGACGAGATAGGGGATCTGGCTCATAGCGAAGAAGATGTGCTGATGTACGCGCTGTTCCCCAACGAAGCGCGCACATACCTGAGCAAACATCGCACGTCGGAGAAAGTCGATTTCATGCTGGAGCAGGAATCCAGCAGCACCAAGGAGGACGATTACGTGGACATCAATCAGATCCGGGAGCTGGTGAAGGTCGCCGAAGAGAGCGGTGTCGGCGAGATCGTGGTTGAGGAAGAGGGCGTGCGCATCGCCGTTCGCATGCCCGGTGAAGGCGCAGCGGTGCCCCTGGCAGCCCCGGCCGTGGCGGCAGCGGCGCCCGTTGCGGCGGCGGCCCCGGTGGCAGAGGCGCCCAGCGCGCCTGCAGTCGACGAGCAGCAGCGTCCTTCCAACTGGTATGCGGTCACCGCGCCCATGGTCGGCACGTACTACGAGGCGCCCGCACCGGGCGAGCCCCCGTTCGTCCGCGTAGGCGATGAGGTGGCAGCGGGCGAGACGCTGTGCATCGTGGAGGCCATGAAGCTGATGAACGAGATTGCGGCCGAAGAGATGGGAACGGTGCGCGAGGTGTGCCTGGAAGACGCCACGCCAGTGGAGTTCGGCACCGTGCTGTTCTACGTGGAACCGCATGAATCGAACAGCGCTGTTTCGGAGCAGGCCTAACATGTTCGATAAGATACTGGTCGCGAACAGGGGAGAGGTGGCGCTGCGCGTCATGCGCGCGGCGAAGGAGCTGGGCGTGAAGACGGTGGCGGTGTACTCCACCGAGGATGAGGACACGCTGCCCGTCCGCTACGCCGACGAAGCGGTGTGCGTGGGACCGGCGCCTGCCAATCAGAGCTACCTGGTCATTCCCAACATCATCGCAGCGGCGAAGAACGCCGGTGCACAGGCGGTGCATCCCGGATATGGCTTTCTGGCCGAGAATGCCGATTTCGCCCGGGCATGTGTGGACAACGACCTGGTGTTCATCGGGCCTTCGGCCGATTGCATCGAATCCATGGGTGACAAGGCTACGGCCCGCGAGACCATGATGGCGTGCGGCGTGCCCACGGTGCCCGGCTCCGATGGCGTCTGCGACACCGTGGAAGAAGCGCGCGCGTTCGCCGATGCCGTGGGATACCCGGTGCTCATCAAGGCCACCGCGGGCGGCGGTGGCAAGGGCATGCGCGAAGTGCACGACCCGAGCGATCTGGAAGCCCAATATAAGGCGGCGCGCACCGAAGCGGGCGCGGCGTTCGGCAACGATGGTGTGTACTTGGAGAAGCTGGTGCTGAATCCGCGGCATGTGGAAGTGCAGGTGCTGGCGGATGACTTCGGCAACCATATCGCGCTGTGCGAGCGCGACTGCTCCATCCAGCGCAGGCATCAGAAGCTGGTCGAGGAAGCGCCGTCCCCGGCCCTGACCGAGGATCTGCGCCGTGCCATGATGGTGGCAGCGGTGAAGGCGGTGCGCGCAGTGGACTACCGCAATGCGGGCACCATCGAGTTCCTACTGGACGAGCGTGGCGACTTCTACTTCATGGAGATGAACACGCGCGTGCAGGTGGAGCATCCCGTCTCCGAGATGGTCACCGACACCGACATCATCAAGGAGCAGATTCGCATCGCCGCGGGCGAGCCGATCAGTTGCGCCGATCGCGCGCCGTTCAGCCCGAACGGCCATGCCATCGAGATGCGCATCAACGCCGAGGACCCCGAGAACGGCTTTCGGCCGTGTCCGGGTACCATCACGAAGTTCGTGGTGCCGGGGGGGCCGGGCGTACGCGTGGAAACGTATGTGGGGGAAGGCTCGCGCATCTCACCGTATTACGATTCCATGGTCGCGAAGCTTATCGTGCACGGACAGGATCGCGACGAGGCCATCGCGCGCGCCAAGCGAGCGCTCGACGAGTTCCAGATTGAGGGCATCGCCACCACGATCCCGTTCCATAAGCGCGTGATGGACAATGCCACGTTTATCGCTGGGAATGCCACCACAGCCTTCATACCCAACGAGATGGGGGACCTCCTATGACAGATCAGCTGAATGCGAACGGCATGAGCATCGCGCCGGGGGTGGTTGACACCATCATCGCCATCGCGGTGCAGGAAGTGGAAGGGGTGGCCGGTCTCGGTCAGGCGCCAGGCTCGAATATCCGCCTGCGCATCGCGGGCAAGCAGACCTTCGCGGGCATCGAGACCGAGGTGACGCCGGAGGGCAAGCTGGCCGTCACGCTCCACATCGACGTGAAGTACGGCTACGTGCTGCCTGATCTGGCCGCGAAGGTGCGCCAGGCCGTCAGCGACGCGTTGCTCGTGCAGGTGGGCGTCGAGGTGTCGAATGTCGACATCTATGTGGACGGAATCTCGTTTCCGCAGTAGGTAGGTCTATGGCACGTCAACACGAAAGGACCGCGTCCCGCAAGGGCGCTGTGCAAGTCCTCTACACCGGCATCATCCGTAATAAGCCAGCCTCCGAGCTGCTCGCCGAAGGCGAGATCCTCTGCTTGGACGATCCTCTGTCCGAATACGCGGTCATGCTGATAGAGGGCGTGGAAGCGCACAAGGACGAGATCGACGAGCATCTGGAGAGCATCTCCGAGAACTGGTCGGTCGGACGCATGCCCATCATGGATAGGACCATCCTGCGCCTGGCCATGTTCGAGATGCTCTATGTGGATGATGTACCCACCAGTGTCTCTATCAACGAAGCAGTGGAGCTGGCCAAGGAGTTCGGCGGCGAAGATGACAGCCCTCGCTTCGTGAACGGGATGCTAGGGCGCGTTGCGCGACAGATGGAAGCGGGTGTGCAAGGACCGACAGGAGCAGAAGATGCCCGAGCATGAGACTGCCGCATCCTTCGATGCGGTGAAGGAGCGCCTGGAGCGCATCGCCGAGGAAGTGGCGCAGGAGGACATTCCGCTCGATGAAGCGCTCGCGCTCTATGAAGAGGCGGTGTCGCTAGGGCTTTCCGCGTGCGATCTGAGCGAAGCCGATCTGGCACAGGCCGATGCTGCCGCTGCTGCCGATGGCGAAGATGGGACTGCTAGCCAAGCGCCCGAAGGTGCGTCCGATGGCGAAGCTGATGACGCACCACCTGCCGCTGCTCCCGCCGTTCCGCCTGCAGCCCAGGTGCTCACCGATACTGCTATGCCGCACCCAGGGAGCGAACTTGGCTGAGCATCGCATACTGGATTGCATCACCTCTCCGGCCGACCTCCATCTGCTCACGGTGCCGGAGCTGACCATCCTGGCCGATGAGATCCGCCAGCAGATCATCGCCACCACGTCGAAGACCGGCGGTCATGTGGCCTCTTCGTTGGGCGCGGTGGAGATCATCCTGGCATGCCACAGCTTGCTGGATACGCCCACCGACAAGCTCATCTTCGATGTGGGGCATCAGGCCTATGCGCACAAGCTGGTGACGGGCCGCCTGCAGGAGTTCGACACCTTGCGCACCTACCATGGCCTCTCCGGCTTCCCGCGTCCGGGCGAGAGCCCCTACGATGCGCATCCGTCCGGCCATGCCTCCGATTCGCTGTCGGTGGCCTCCGGCTACGCCAAGGCGCGTGTCATGAACGGCACCGACGAGAAGATCGTCACCATCATCGGCGATGCGGCGGTGGCGGGCGGCATGGCGTTCGAAGCGCTGAACTACATCGGCACCGAACAGCTGCCCATGGTCATCATCCTGAACGACAACGAGATGTCCATCTCGCGCAACGTGGGCGCGCTCATGAAGCATTTCGGCAACCTGCGCGCTACCAACGGCTATCGCAGTGTGCGCGAGAGCATGCAGGATCGGTTGGAATCGGGCGGCGGGTTCAGTCGCGCCTTTGCGGAGTTCGGTAAGCGCACCAAGGATTCCATGAAGCACATGTTCTTGCCCGAAGCGATGATCTACGAGCAACTTGGTATTGTGTGCACGCCGCCCATCGACGGGCACGACATCGGTCAGCTGCGCGAGATGCTGCGGTTGGTGCTCGCTATGGATGGCCCGGTCATGATGCACGTGGTGACGAAGAAGGGCGCGGGATACGCACCGGCTATGGCCGATCCCGAGCGCTTCCACGGCGTGGGCGCCTTCGACCCTGAAACGGGTGATGATGTGCCTGCCACGCGCACGGGCCTCACCTATACCAAGGCGTTCGGCGAGGCATTGCTGGCCGAAGCGCAGGCCGACGAGCGCATCGTTGCCATCACGGCGGCCATGGAGGGCGGCACCGGTCTCAAGGCGTTCCATGAGCGCTTCCCTGACCGCTTCATCGATGTGGGCATCGCCGAAGAGCAGGCGGTGGGCATGGCAAGCGGTCTGGCCGCTGCGGGCAAGAAGCCCGTGGTGGCGCTGTACTCCACTTTCATGCAGCGCGCTATAGACCAGCTGGTGGTGGATGTGGCGCTGCCGAAGCTGGACGTGGTGTTCGCGCTGGACCGCGCAGGCATCGTCGGCAAGGATGGCCCCACGCATCATGGCGTGCTGGATATCTCGTATGCGCGCATGGTGCCGAACCTGCGCGTCGTGGCGCCTGCCGACACGCTAGAGCTGCGCAGCGCGTTGAAAACGGCGCTGCATCTGGGCGGACCGTTCGCGGTGCGCTACCCGCGCGCCACCGAGAAGGACATCGTACAAGGCACGCCTGAGGTGCTGGAATGCGGGCGCGCCCGGGTGGTGCGCGAAGGTGGCGACGCTGCCATCCTCTCCTTCGGAACGCTGCTCAACCGCGCCGTGGAAGCGGCCGAGCTGCTGGCGGGCGAGGGCATCGAGGTGCGCGTGGTGGACATGCGGTGGGTCAAGCCGCTGGATGTCGACCAGATCGCATGTGCGGCCGCCACACCGCTCGTGGTGACCCTGGAAGAGGGCACCGTCTGCGGGGGTGCGGGCGAAGGCGTTCTGGATGAGCTCTCGCGTTTGGGAGCCACGCCGCGCACGCTGGTGCTCGGGGTTCCCGACCATTTCATCATGCAGGGAGAGACGGCATCGCTTTTGGCCGAGATTGGGTTGGATGGCCCCTCCATCGCACAGAAAGTGCACAGCGCGCTCAAACGATAGCTTTGAGCGCGCTGTGCCACGCACCCCCGTAACGCAGCCGTTAGAGCGCGGCTGGGCCCGCTTCGCCCGTTCGGATGCGGATGACCTCTTCCACGGGGCTGATGAATATCTTGCCGTCGCCCACCTCACCCGTGCGCGCAGCCTCCTGGATGGTGGCCACGATGCTGTCTGTGGCCTCATCGTCGACCACGATCTCGAACTTCACCTTGGGCACCATGTTCAGCAGCACCTCGGTGCCGCGGAAGTGCTCCTTCCAGCCGTGCTGGTTGCCGCAGCCGTTCACCTGGCTGATTGTCATACCCGTGATCCCGCACGCGAACAGGGCTTCTTTGAGAGGCTCCATCTTCTCGGGTCGAACGATCGCAATGATCCTCTTCATGAAACATCACTCCTAATCAAGGCCCACGAACGCAGGATAGGCCGATTCTCCGTGCTCCGCCACATCGAGCCCTTGCGCTTCGGCTTCATCGCTCACGCGCAAGCGACCACGGAAGCACGCCTTCACGATGAGCCCGAGCACGATATCGCAGATGCCTACGAACACGACGGTGACCACGATGCCGAGCACCTGGCTTCCCAGCAGCGACCAATCGCCGGTGTAGAAGAGGCCGCCCGCGTCCGTCCAGGATAGCTCGGGCAGGCAGAACAGCCCCGTCATGATGCCGCCTGCGATGCCGCCCACGCAATGGCAGCCGAACGCATCGAGCGCATCGTCGTAGCCGATCTTGGGCTTGAGCCACGAGATGGCCCAATAGCAGATCGGGGAGGTCAGCGCGCCCATCACGAGCGCAGCCCAGGGTTCCACAAAGCCCGCTGCTGGCGTGATGGCGACCAGTCCGGCAACCAGACCAGTGCAGGCGCCGATCAGCGTGGGCTTGCCCACACGCGCACGCTCCACCACCATCCAGGCGACCACGCCCGCGCCGCTCGCGCACACGGTGTTCACCAAGGCCAGCGCCGCCACGCCATCCGCCGCGAACGCGCTGCCTGCGTTGAACCCGAACCAACCGAACCACAATAGCGCCGCGCCCAAAGCGACGAAGGGCACGTTGTGCGGCCGATAGCTCATGGCACCGAAGCCATGGCGGCGTCCCACCAGCACGGCCAGCACCAGCGCAGTCAGTCCGGACGAGATATGCACCACATCGCCGCCCGCGAAATCCAGCGCCCCGATGATATCCCCGATGAGCGATCCATCTCCGCCCCACACCATATGGGCCAGAAGGGGATAGACCACGATGGTCCATACGGTCAGGAACGCCATGACGGCCCCGAAGCGCATGCGCCCGGCAACACCGCCGGTGATGATGGCGGTGGTGATCATGCAGAATGCCATCTGGAAGGCCACATCGGTGATGGCGGGGTATATGATCGCGCCATCGGGCGCCTGGGCCTCAGCGATCATATCGGTGGTGCTGGTCAGCAGCATCAGCTGGTCGAACCCTCCGAAGATCGGGTTGTCGCCATCGCCTCCATAGGCCAGCGACCACCCGCACACGCTCCAAATCAATGCCACTACACCCACCACGGCGAACACCATCATCATGGTGTTCCCGACGTTCTTGCGCCTGGTCAGTCCTCCATAGAAGAACGCGAGCCCCGGTGTCATGAGCAGCACCAGCATGGTGCAGACCAGCATGAAAGCGCTCGTTCCTGCATCCATCATCTTCCCTCCTTGTTCGTCGTCGGATCTCTGCTCCGATCCGATGGTGGCACTCTTTTTGCGAGGAAAAGGACGGCAGCGCGTTTGTTCACACGACCGCATGCGCGTTTTAACGGTCGCGACGCAACGCTGTTACATGGCGGAAACAGGTCGGGTTGGATAGAATAGGAGCGATCATAAGGAGGCGACATGTCCAATCATAGCTACACCCCGCGCGGGGTCTGCGCGCGTCAGATAGACTTCGACCTGGAAGATGGCCTGGTGCGCAACGTGCGCTTCGTTGGCGGATGCGATGGGAACCTAAAGGCCATCGCCAAGCTGATCGAAGGCAAGCCAGCCGATGAGATCATCGCGCTGCTCGAAGGCAACACCTGCGGTCCGCGTACCACCAGCTGCGCCGACCAGCTCACGCGCGCTCTGCGGGAAGCGGGCGCATAGCGGATGCTTCCGGGGCACACGCTATCGTTCCATCCCATCCCTGCCTGCGCTGATGCAGAGGCGGTCACGCAGACGGTCCTGCCATGTTTGCTGGACATGGGGGAGAGCATGCTGATCGCAGGGGCTGACGTCAATCTGGTGGAGCTGCTGCTGCGCCGTGTGGGACACGCCTATGGTGCCTACAAGATGAATGTGCTGGTCATCACGGCGTCCATCATCGTCACCATGACGATGCCCGATCGCAGCGAATACACGCAGACGCGTCGCATCGAGAACCCGGGCGAGACCGATTTTGCGAAGCTTGAGGCCCTCACGAAGCTGTGCATGGACTGCTACAAGGAGCCGCTGCCCCCAGCCGAGCTGCGCGCCCGGTTCGAGCAGATACGCACGAAGCCGTTCCCGAACACCTCGCTCTACATCGGCGGCATCGTGGGCGCGGCCAGCTTCTCGGTCTTCTTCGGCGGAACATGGGTCGACGCGGTTATGACGGCGGTCTTCTCCATCGTCGTCTGCTTGCTGCTGACCTACCTGAAGCCGCTCACACCCAATACCATCGTGTTCAACTTCATGGCGTGCGCCATCGTGGGGCTGCTCATCGGTGGCGTGGCCCATCTGATGCCGCAGATGTCGGTGGACATGGTCACCATTGGCGTCATCATGCTGCTCGTGCCGGGCGTGGTCATGACGAACGCCACGCGCGACATGATATCGGGCGACACCATATCGGGGGTCATGCGCTTCATCGAGAGCTTGCTTCTGGCCACGGCCATTGCGCTTGGGTTCATGGCGTCGCTTTGGGTGGCGGGCCTTTCCACCGGGGAGTTCGCTTCCACCGCACCGCCGCTGATCTCGCTTGCGGCCTGCGTGCCCGCGGCGCTGGGCTTTGCGCTGTTCTTCAATGTGCGCCGTTCGCTTCTGGTGCTGGCCACCATTGGGGGAGTGTGCACGTGGGGCATCTACCTGGTCTTGAACGGGTATGTCATCCACGATGCCTTCCTGCCTACGCTCATTGCGGCCATCTTCGCGGCCGTGCTCTCGCAGGTGGTCTCGAAGCTGTTGAAGCTGCCCGTGTCGGTCATCTTCATCACGTCGGTCATCCCGCTGATCCCGGGCCGTGCGCTCTACTTCACCATGAAGTGCGCGCTTCTGGGTTCATGGATGCATTGCGGCGAGTTCGCGCTGCTCACATTGCAGCCGGTGCTGGGCATCGCGCTGGGTATCAGCTTCGTGTGGGCCATCGCGCGCACGTGGTCGAACTTCTGCCTGCATCGTGCACGCCTCACCAATACGATGGACGCGGGCCAGAAAGCCGATTCCGACATGGAATCGTAGGGCATGTGGCCGCCCATGCGGGCAGGGCTGCTCGCACCATCCTATGAACGAGAACAAGGAGTTGCACCATGGTCGAATACGATAGCGTTGAGGAAGCGCTCAACGAGTTGCGCGCGGGGCGCGTTATCCTGTGCACCGATGATCCCGACCGCGAAGACGAAGGCGACATGATCTGCGCGGCCGAGTTCGCCACCACTGAGAACGTGAACCTGATGGCGCGCGAGGCGTGCGGACTGATCTGCATGCCCATCTCGAAGGAGAAGGCGGCGAAGCTGCACCTGCGCCAGATGGTGCGCGACAACACCGACAACCACGAGACGGCCTTCACGGTGTCGGTGGACCATATCGACACCACCACAGGCATCTCGGCTGCCGAGCGCGGGCTGACCGCGCGTAAGCTGGCCGATCCCGCTGCCACGCCCGAGCAGTTCCGCCGCCCGGGGCACATGTTCCCCTTGGTGGCGCGCACAGGAGGCGTGCTGGAGCGCAATGGGCACACCGAGGCCACGGTGGACCTCATGCGTCTGGCCGGACTGCAAGAGGCGGGCCTGTGTTGCGAGGTGATGCGCGAGGACGGCCTGATGATGCGCGCGCCCGAACTGGCCGAGCTGCGCGATAGGCTGGGGCTCAAGATGATCAGCATCAAGGCGTTGCAGGAATATCGCAAGCGCCACGATAAGCTGGTGGAATGCGTGGCGCGCACGAAGCTGCCCACTGTGCACGGCGAGTTCACAGCGTGCGCCTATGTGAACCGCTTGAACGGCGAGCACCACGTTGCGCTGGTCTGCGGGGATATCGGGCAGGGCGATGACGTGCTTGTGCGCGTGCATTCCGAGTGTCTGACCGGGGATGCGTTCGGCTCGATGCGCTGCGATTGCGGCGAGCAGCTGGCGGCGGCCATGGATGCTGTGCAGGCCGAGGGCCGCGGCATCGTGCTGTATATGCGTCAAGAGGGCCGCGGCATCGGGCTGGTGAACAAGCTGCGCGCCTACGAGCTGCAAGATGATGGCCTTGACACGCTGGATGCGAACCTGGCGCTGGGCTTCCAGGGTGACGAGCGCGAATACTACATCGGCGCGCAGATCCTGCGCGATCTGGGCGTGCGCACCATGCGCTTGCTCACCAACAACCCCGATAAGGTCTATCAACTCAACGACTTCGGTATCGAGATAGTCGAACGCGTGCCCATTGCCGCTTCCCCCAACGAGTTCGATCGCCGCTATCTAGAGACGAAGAAGACCCGGATGGGGCACATCCTGTAAGCTCTTCGGCCGCATCGAGCTGGAGCTTCTACCGATAAGGGGAGAAGGTGGCAGCGTGGTCCGGGGGCGTGCCCACTAAGCGAGTTCCGCAGCGCAGCGAGGACTGTCCGAGCGACTGAGCATGCCTCCAGACCAGCGTTAGGCGGGGCTGCTATACCGTGCCCACCTGCCAGGTGTTCATATAAGCGATCTGCTCGGGCGTCAGTTCGTCGATGTGCACACCGAGCGTCTCCAGCTTCAGCGCCGCTATCCTCTCGTCGATCTGTGCGGGCACGTCGTAGACCTTCGGCTCCATGTCCTTCGCGTGGTCCAGCAGGTACTCGGTGCATAGCGCATGGTTGGCGAAGGACATATCCATCACGTTGGCGGGGTGCCCCTCGGCGCCCGACAGGTTCACCAGGCGCCCTTCGGCCAACAGGATGATGGTGCGCCCGTCGGGGAGCGTGTATTCATCCACCAGCGGTTTGAGCTGGGCCTTTTGCACCGCGTGCTCTTCCAGCCACGGGATGTTGATCTCGGAGTTGAAGTGCCCGCTGTTGCAGATGATGGCGCCATCCTTCATGTTCTCGAAGCACACATCGTCGATGACGTTCAGGTTGCCCGTCACGGTCACCCACAGGTCGGCCTGGCGCGCAGCATTCGCGCGCGGCATGACCTCGAAGCCGTCCATGCATGCTTCCAGCGCCGCCACCGGGTCCACCTCACAGACGATGACGCGGCAGCCCATGCCCTTCGCACGCATGGCTAGGCCCTTGCCGCACCAGCCATACCCGCTGACCACCAGCGTGCGCCCTGCGAGCAGGCGGTTCGTCAGGCGCACGATACCATCAAGGGTGGACTGGCCCGTGCCGTAGCGATTGTCGAAGAAGTGCTTCGTCTTCGCGTCGTTCACTGCGATGACAGGGTAGGCCAGCTGTCCTTCTGCCGCCATGGCGGCCAGACGGATCACGCCCGTGGTGGTCTCTTCGGCACCGCCGATGATGTTATCCAGCGCGTCGCGGCGCATCTCGTGAATGCGACCGACCACATCCCCGCCATCATCCAGCGTGATCTGCGGCTCGAAGTCGATCACGGCGTCGATGTGCCGATAGTACGTCTCGTTGTCCTCGCCGCGGATGGCGAAGACCGACACACCATAGTCGCGCACCAGCGAGGCGGCCGTGTCGTCTTGGGTGGACAGCGGGTTTGAGGCGCACAGGCGCACTTCGGCACCACCTGCCACCAGCGCACGCATCAGGTTGGCGGTCTCGGTGGTCACATGCAGGCACGCGCCGATGCGCACACCTTCGAGCGGACGTTCGCGCTCGAAGCGCTCGCGGATGCTGGCGAGCACCGGCATGTCGCGGTCGGCCCATTCGATGCGCGCTTTGCCCTCATCGGCTAAAGCGATGTCTTTGATGTCGCATTCGATCACAGCGGTTCCTTCCGTGAGTTCCCTGTGCTTGGACCCAGCATACCTCAAACTTACAATGTCGACATAATTCCTGTTCAACGCGGGGGTGGGCAGCTATAATCAACCCGTTTGCGTTACCTTCTGCAGTCCGGATTAAGGAGAATCGTGATCGAAGCGCTTGCCGAGTCCATGGCCCGGCTCTCTTTCGTTGACACGTTCAACTTCTGTGTTTTCCTGGCATTCACATGCTGCTACACCTATCAGCTGTTCTACGTGTTCGTGGTCCTGACCCGCAAGGCGCCCGTCGTGCGCGCGCAGCGCGACCACAAGTTCGCGGTGCTTATCGCGGCCCGCAACGAATCGGCGGTCATCGGGGATCTGATCCGCTCCATCCGCGCGCAGAACTATCCCGCGCATCTGATCGACATCTTTGTGATCGCCGACAACTGCACGGACAATACCGACGAGATCGCCCGCAGCCATGGGGCGCAGGTGTACACGCGCAACAACAAGGAGAAGATCGGGAAGGGCTACGCGCTCGACCATGGCTTGAAGGCTATCTGGCGCGACCATCCCAACGATGACTACGAGGCGTACTTCGTCTTTGATGCCGACAACGTGCTGGATGCGAACTATTTCCGCGAGATGAATGCCACCTTCGACGCGGGCGCGAAGGCATCCACCAGCTACCGCAATTCCAAGAACTTCGGATCGAACTGGATATCAGCCGGATACGGCGTATGGTTCATGCGCGAGGCGAAGTTCTTGAATCAGGCGCGCCTGACGCTGAACACGTCGGCCGCGGTGTCGGGCACGGGCTTCTTCATCTCGGCGGACATCTTGAAGAAGGCTGGCGGATGGAAATGGCACCTGCTGACCGAGGATATCGAGTTCTCCACGTCATCCATCATCGATGGCGTGCGCATCTCCTATTGTCCCACGGCCGTCTTCTACGACGAGCAGCCCACCACCTTCCGTGCATCTTGGAATCAGCGCTTCCGCTGGGCGAAGGGCTTCTACCAGGTATTCGGGCATTATTCGGGCAAGCTGGTGAAGGGCATCTTCACCAATCCGCGCGGCTATCGGTTCGCGTGCTACGACATGCTGATGACGCTGGCGCCGGCCATGCTGCTGTCCATCATCACCATCACGCTGAATGCCATCATCGTGGTGCTGGCGCTCACGGGCGTCATGACCACGGGCGTGGCCATCATGAGCTCGCTTTCCAGCATCTTCTTCTGCCTGTTCAACTTCGTCATGTTCATGTTCGTCTACGGGGTGCTGACCACGTTCATCGAATGGAATAAGATCCACGCGTCCACGGCGCGCAAGATCGGCAGCATGTTCACCTTCCCCTTGTTCCAGCTGACCTACATTCCCATCGCCTTGGTGGCGCTGGTGAAGAAGTGCACGTGGAAGCCCACGGCGCACACCATCTCGGTGGACGTTGCCGAGTTCTCTGAATTGAAGCAGCAGCAGGCGTAAGGCATCAAGTGTAAGGTGGCCGCCCGGTGGGGCGCCTGTCCGCGCGGATGGTCGTGCGCATGGCGCGTGATCGCTAGACGCGTCCGAACGCCAGCGCGTGCAGGTGTAAAGCACCCGCCGCAGCCAGCGCATCAGCGGCGGCGAACAAGGTCGATCCGGTGGTGCAGATGTCGTCGAAGACGATCAGGTGAGTCGGTACGGGTGCGCCAGGGGCAACATGCAGGGCATGCGCCATGTTCTCCGAGCGTTGCCGCCGTCCAAGCTCGCGCTGATCGACGCTTTGGGGCGGCATGAGCAATCCCAGGCAATCGAGCCCTGCCTCATCGGCGATGCGGCAGGCCAGTTCGCGTCCATGGTCGAAGCCGCGCCGTCGCTGCGCATCCAGGCTGTCCGGCACGAAAGTGATCGCGCAGCCTTCACGGCAGCGGTCCGGACCGATCAACGGGACGCATCGTTGCGCTATCTGGGTGACAAGCCGCCGTTCCCCCTGGTCCTTGTAGGCCTTCACGATACGTTGAGCGCCGTGGTCGGCCACCAGGGCGAACGACATGGTGTCGAACGGGATGCGGTCGTGCCCGAGCGTTCGCAGCATGAGGGTGTTGCATTCGGTGCACTGGATGCGTCCGAATGGTGCGCCGCATGTCGGGCAGGCCAGGCAGGCGTCAATGGCCGTCAACCGGCGTGCGCAGGCCTCGCAGAGCAGCTGCCCTGGCATATCGCAGACGGCGCAGCGCGTGGGCCACAGTGTTTCGGCCATCACGTCGCCGACCAGTTCCGCTATCGCCTTGAATCTGTTCTGATGCGCATCCATGGTCCGATCATAGCTCTGCACCCTGATGCGAGCCTGATGCGGGAGCATCACGTGTGTTGCATGGGTCTTGCCTGAACCTGACGCGCATCTGACGTATAATGCACACACATGCTTCCCGGGTCTGTAGCTGCGGGGTGCACGCCACCCCAAGCCCATGGCAGATGCGGTCGAAAGGGTCCACGTAAGGCAGCGTGCGAGCGCTGTTGAGCATGGCGTATTCTAGAGGTAAGACGCACCGCCCGTTGATATCGTCGCATGGTGCGGCGGCGGGCGAGAGGCCCAAGCGGAAACGCGCAAGCCCAGTGCGCGAGTGTGGGGGCAAAGGCTAGGTCAGCCGGGAAGCGGTATGAAGGGCGCATCGCCACGGAAGGAAGAGACCATATGAAGCGTTTACGCATCGTGGCAGCCATCGTGCTGTCGGCTGCTCTGATGTTTGCCCTTGCGGGCTGCGCGAGCGACGATTACAAGCCCGAACTCGGATCACCTGAAGTGGAACCGCCCACCATCGGTGAGGCGGGCACGCTGCGCGTGGGGGTCAATACCAGCAAGTCGCCGTTGGCAGGCATGGGCAACGATCGCATCATCGGCATCGATGTGGACATCGCAGCGGCGCTGGCCGACCAGTTGGGCTTGAAGCTGTCGTTGGAAGATGTGGGGACCGGTGCCGATGCCGCGTTGGAAGAGGGGACCGTCGACATCGTCATGGGCATCGACAAGTCGGATTCCAATGCCAATTACTGGCTGTCCGCCGAATACCTGCCCACGGGAGTGGCGGTGTTCGCTACCGAGGGGTCGAATGCGGCGGTGCCCAAGAAGGATGACGGTTCTAAGATCGCCGCGCAGGTATCGTCCAAGAGCGCATGGGCGGTCACGAACGCCTTCGGTGACGCTGCGCTGGAATCGGCCAACGACCTGAGCAGCGCCATCGCCGAGCTGGCCTCGGGGCAGGTGGACTACCTTGCCTCCGATGCGGTCATCGGCATGTACGCCGCCAACCGCGTTGGCACGCCCGTGGAGATCGTGGCGCTCATCGATTCTGCCAGCGGGTATTGCATCGGCGCCGCTTCTGACAACACCGCCCTGCACACCGCCATCGCCGATGCGCTCTCCACGCTGCTCAGCAACGGCACGATCGGCGTCATCGAGCAGAAGTGGCTGGGTTCAGTGCTTGACCTGACCACCACGCCCACGGCCGAGATGATCCCCGAGAAGACCGACAATGCGGACGCGCCCGCAGCCGACGACGAGGAAGCTGACGAGCAGGAGGATGCGGAAGCCTAGCGGGCGTGAGCTGCCACGCTGCTGCGCGGCGAACGTGACCACTGCGCTTTCCTGGTGCGCAGGGAAGCCGATCCAAGGAGATGAACATGGCAGATGACATCGCCGCCATCGCGGCGGCGCATGGGTTCCAGATGCGCGCTGAGGCGCCGCTGGCCGAGATCGAGGGCAGCGCGCACCGCATGGTGCATGCTGCATCGGGGGCGAAGCTGCTGTTCTTGCGCAACGACGACGAGAACAAGGCCTTCGCCATCTCGTTCAAGACGCCCGCTGCCGACGACACGGGCGTCTTCCATATCCTTGAGCATTCGGTGCTCTGCGGCTCTCAGAAGTTCCCGGTGAAAGAGCCGTTCGTCGATCTGCTGAAAGGCTCCATGCAGACGTTCTTGAACGCTATGACCTTCCCCGACAAGACCATGTACCCGGTCGCGTCCACCAACGATCAGGACCTGATGAACCTGATCGACGTGTACATGGACGCCGTGTTCCACCCCCGCATCTACCAGAGCCCGGAGATCTTCTTGCAAGAGGGCTGGCACTACGAGGTGGAGGACGGCCCGGACGGTACGTGCCAGCTGACCTACAACGGCGTGGTATTCAATGAGATGAAAGGCGCGCTCTCCGATCCGGATTCGGTGCTCTATGATGCCCTGTCGGCGGCGCTGTTCCCCGATACCACCTATCGGTTCGAATCCGGCGGCGTGCCCGGCGTCATCGTAGATCTGACCTATGAGGCGTTCCTGGATCAGCATCGGCGCCATTATCGACCGGACAACAGCTATATCGTGCTGTACGGTGCCGTCAATCTCGATCGCATCTTTGCGTTTCTGGACGAGGCGTACCTGACGCCCCTTGCAGCGGCAGGTGCCTGCACCGGCGAGCGCATCGTCATCGAGCAGCAGGCGCCCGTGGTGAGCACAGACGTACAGGTGCAGATGTGCACGGCGCCCGAGAACTCATGTGCGGCCTATGGCTTCGTGGCGGGTACATCCACCGATCGCGAGCGCATGGTGGCCGCCGACATCTTGGTGGACGCGCTGCTGGGATCGAACGAGGCGCCCTTGAAGCGCGCCATCCTGGATGCGCGCATCGCTGATGATTGCGCGGCGTATCTGGAGGATAGCGTGGCGCAGCCCTTCGTCATGGTCTCCCTCAAGGGCTTGCGCGAGCAGGCGGTGGGCGCGCTGGGCGATGTCATCCGCTCGACCTGCGAAGACCTTGCCAACGGCGGGCTGGACCATGCGCTTCTGGAAGCATCGCTTTCGCATGCGGAATTCGTGATGCGCGAGCATAACATGGGGTATGCCGATGGGGTGGTCTATGCCATGACAGCCATGTCCGGTTGGCTCTACGATGACGATGCGGCTCTGGATTACCTGCGCTTCGAAGATGCTTTCGCCAGTCTGCGCGAGAAGATGACCACGGGCTATTTCGAAGAGCTGATCCGTGCCATCTTCTTGGAGAACGACCATCGGGCTCAGGTGGAAGTGGTGCCCGTCGAAGGCGATGCGGACGCTGCGCTTTCCGCACGCGCCCAGGCGGCCTTGCAGACGATGGACGAGCAAGCCCTCGATCGTGTGCGGCAGACGGAGGCCGATCTGCGCGCGGCCCAGCTTGCGCCTGACAGCCCTCGCGCGCTGCGCACGCTGCCGCGCTTGAGCGTCGACCAGATCGGGGATGCAGCGGCCCCGTATCCGTTCGCGCTAGAGACGCATGAGGGCGTAGAGGTGCTGCGGCATACGATGCCCTCCCATGGCATTGCCTATCCGTACTGGTATTTCGACCTGAGTTGCCTTGCGTTCGAAGAGCTGCCCTATGCGTCCATGGTGGCCATGCTGCTAGGAAAGCTGGATACCGCGCATCATGATGCGGCATCTCTCGATCGTGAGGTGCAGGCGAAGCTGGGCAACCTGAGCTTCTTCTGCGAAGTGCACGAGCGCATGGAGGATGCCGGTTTCAGCGCGAAGCTAGTGGCATCATCCTCGGCGCTCGCCGAGCGTGTAGGGGAGGCGGCGACGCTGGCCGACGAGGTGATCCGCACCACGCGCTTCGACGACCGCGAGAAGATACGAGATATCCTCGTGCAGCGGCGCGTGACCATGGAGCAGGCGTTCGCCTCGGCCGGGCATACGACCGCGCTGCGCCGTGCAGCGTCCTATCATCTGCCCGCAGCCTGCGTGCGCGAAGCACTGGGCGGGGTAGACTTCTATTTGTTCCTGAAGGACCTCATCGCTCATTTCGACGAGCGCTACGATGCGCTCTGCGAGAAGCTGACCGTGGTGAGCCGACGTATCTTCAACGAGGGCGCCGGGCTGCTCTCGTTCACCGGCACCGACGAGGATCTGGCGCGCTTCCTTGGCGCTAGTGCGCCCTTCGCCGGAGGCGCCTGCGAACAGCGGCTGGTAGTGCCCGCTGTGGTGGACAAGCATGAAGCGCTCATCGTGCCGAGCGACGTGTCCTATACCGCGCTCTCATCCAACCTGAGCGCGGTAGGGCAGACCTATGGCGGGATCTGGCCGCTGGTGGCCCGCGCGCTCACCTATGGCTATCTTTGGCAGGAGGTCCGCGTGCTGGGTGGCGCTTACGGCACGGGTTTCAGCGTGTCCGCTACGGGCACGGCTGGCTTCCATTCGTATCGCGACCCGCATCTGAACGAGACGGTGGCGCGCTTCCGCGGTGCGGCTGGTTGGATCGCCGACCTGCATCCGCAGCCCGAAGAGTTCACCGGCTACGTGGTCAGTTCGGTAGCGGGGATGGATGCACCCTTAAAGCCTCGCGAACGTATGCGCAAGCAGGACAGCATGTTCTTCTCGGGCTATACGCAAGAGCAGCGCGCGCAGGTGCGCGAACAGCTGCGCGATGCCAGTGTGTCCGACGTGCAGGCAACGGCGGGTGCGCTGGATGGGCTGGCTGGGGCGGGGCATCTGTGCTCGGTGGGCGCTCGCAGCATCCTTGCAGCTTCCGAAGAGGGCCTTACGCTGGTCGATCTGGTCGGCTAGATGCGCGCGGGTGGCCCTTTGCCGTATAATCGGGGCATCCAGATCAGGAAGCAGAGCCATGGCTGACCGAACGGACTTCGAACACATACGGGTCACACGAGCCGACGATGACGTGGTCATCGTGGCTGGCGCGCGCAATGCGGGTCGAAGTGCGAAGCATCCGGCCGCGAACGCATCGGTATCGGAAAGCGCCGTGCAAGGCCAGATGCAGCCCACGCCGCGCGATAAGGACGCGTCCGCCCTGAGCCCACGAGCGCAGGCTGGGCAAGAAGAGCGGTCGGATGATGCGTATCGGGCTACCACGCTGGAGGATATCGAGCGGTCGCGCATGCCCCTGGCGCAAAGGATCGTGGTGGGGCTGGCGCTCGTGGCGGTGGCCGCGTTCGTCGTTTGGCGCATTGTGGCGGGATAGATGTACGGTCAAAACGGAGATGGGATGCAGCAGTGAGCGTTACCGATGACAAGCAAGAGCGCGTAGGGGAAGAGGGCAGCAAGAAGGCCCAGCATGTGGCCAGCGAAAAGGACATTGCTGCGCCGACCAGCGAGAAGGGCGAAGCGCCCGAAGCGCCCGATACGCCCGATGTGGCAGAGAATGGCACCGAAGCGCGCCCGAGCGGCCCGAAGCATGGCAAGCACGGGAAGGTCGACGACGAGGTGCCCGAGTACCTGAAGCGATCGCGCCGTATGCGCAAGATCCTGATCGCGGTGATCGTGGTCTTGGTGCTCTTGGTGGCAGCGGGCGCGGTGCTGGTGGTCATGCTCTTCGACACGGCGAACAATGCAGCCACCCAGCAAGCGCAGAGCGCGGTATCCGAAGTGGAGGCCATCGACCCTGACGACGCCACTAAGGACGCCTCCACCGCCACCTCGAAGCGCACCACCGTGCCCGACCTGGTGGCGCTTTTGGGGCTCACGCAGGAAGAGGCGCTCGAACGCCTTCAGCATGGTGCGCAGGTGACGGGCCTATCGGAGGTGAACGAAGAGGGCAACCCCATCAAGTGGCAGGTGGACGTGGCGCTCTCTGACGAGCCGGCCGATTCGCGCTCGGGCACGCCGAGCGTCTACCTTGACCTGAACGAAGAGGGCCGCGTGCTGCGTGCGGGCTATTCGGTGGCCATCTCGTCCATCGGGTATGGCTCCATCAGCTTCACGGATGCGGTGAGCAACGAGGGCATCATCGAGAAGACCGTGGAAGAGGCGGGCCTGACCGTTTCCGATTACACGGCCGCGCTTCCTGAGGACAAGATGCAGTATTCCAGCTATGCGGGCGATGGCACCACGCTGACCCGCGAATACTGCGAGTTTGCCGGTACCGGCACCGCAGGCGATGCGCAGTATGCTTGGGAAGCCGACCTGTCGTATGACTACACTATGGCCAACGCCACGGGCAACCTGGCTGACACCATCCGGACCATCTACGTCTACATTCAGGCGTAACGCATAAGGAGCATCCATGAGCAAAGGCACGTATTCGGTCACCACGCCCATCTACTACGTGAACGCGGCCCCTCATCTGGGGACCGCCTACACCACCATCGCAGCCGATGTGGTCAGCCGCTATCAGCGCATGAACGGCTTTGACGTGGCGTTCGTGACCGGCATGGACGAGCATGGCCAGAAGGTGGCCGACACCGCAGCCACCAACGGCATGACGCCGCAGGAATGGTGCGATTCCATGGAACCGGCCTTCCGTGAGGCGTGGGATATGCTAGATATCACCTATACCGACTTCGTGCGCACCACCGAACCGCGCCAGGCGGCAGCCGTGCAACGCTTCTGGCAGCTCCTCTTCGACGGGGGGTATCTATACAAGGGCTCCTATGAGGGCTGGTACTGCGTGCACGAGGAAACGTACTATGCCGAGAGCGATCTGGAACGCGACGAGGATGGCCAGTTGGTCTGCCCCGACTGCAAGCGCCCGGTCCAGCGTGCGGAAGGCGAAGAGAACTGGTTCTTCCGCTTGAGCGACTTCCAGCAGCCGCTGCTGGAGCTGTAT
>CASTMW010000008.1 GCA_949450265.1 uncultured Eggerthellaceae bacterium
CGCCACGTGCAAGCGAAGGGGAAGTGGATATGGCTCGAAGCAAGGTCCTTGTCACCGAAGAGATAGCGTCGGAGGCAACTTCAGCGCTCAAGGCGCGCGGATATCAGGTCGATGTGGTGCTTGATCTGACGCCGGAGCAGTTGAGGCAGACCATCGAACCCTACGATGCCCTCATCGTGCGCTCGGGCACCGTGGTGGATGCGGCGCTTCTGGATGCGGCGCCCAACCTCAAGGTCATCGGGCGCGCTGGCGTCACGGTGGACACCATCGATATCGAAGCGGCCGACGAGCGCGGCATCATCGTGTGCAATGCGCCCACCTCCAACATCATATCGGCGGCCGAATACGCGCTGGCCATGCTGTTGTCCGCTGCGCGACGCATCCCGCAGGCCAATGCCTCCATGCACGCGGGCAACTGGGATCGGCGCGATTTCATGGGCAGCGAGCTGTACGGCAAGACGTTGGCCATCTTCGGCTTGGGACGCGTGGGCAGCCTGGTCGCCGAGCGCGCGAAGGCGTTCGGCATGGAACTTGTCGCCTACGATCCGTATTGCAGCCCCGATAAGGCAGCAGCGCTGGATGTGACGCTTGCCGACAGCGTGGAGGACATCCTGCCGCAGGCCGATTTCATCACTGTGCACCTGCCCAAGACCGAAGAGACCATCGGCATGTTCGGCCCCGAGCAGTTCGCGGCCATGAAGAACGGCGTCATCGTGGTGAACTGCGCTCGCGCGGGCATCTTCGACGAATCCTCGCTGGCCGATTTCGTGGCGGCGGGCAAGGTGCGAGCTGCCGCGCTCGATGTCTTCACCGAGGAACCCTGCACCGAAGGTCCGCTGCACGATCTGGAGAATGCGATCCTGACCCCGCATGTGAACGCGGTCACGCGCGAAGCACAGGTGCGCGCAGGCGAGCAGATCGCCGAATATGTCTGGGCGGCCCTGGAAGGCTCCATCGTGCCCACCGCCATCCATGCGAGCAGCTTGCCGCCCGAGGTGATGGATGCGGTGCGACCGTATCTGCCCGCCTGCCGCATGATGGGCCGCATGGCCGCCGAGCTGTGCGGGGGCATCCCGAAAAGGCTTGCCGTGCAACCGGAAGGCGCCATAGCGCAGGCCGATCCTGACCCGCTGGTCGCAGGTGTGGTGGATGGCATCCTGTCATACAAGCACATCAGCGCGTCTACGCCTGACAACGCGCGCTCGGTCGCGGAGCGCCATGGCATGACGGTGACCGCCAAGGCGGTTGACGACGCGCAGGAATACGCATCGGATGTGCGGGTGCGCGCCGACGAGGTAGAGATCGCCTCCACGCTGTACGGGGTGGACATGCTGCCGCGCATTGTGTCCATCATGGGGTACAAGATAGACATCGCGCCCGCGGCACAATCGCTCATCTTCGAATACGTGGATGCGCCGGGGCGCATCGGCACCATCGGCACGGTGCTCGGCGAGGCAGGCGTGAACATCACCACCATGCAGATCGGCACGAAGCCCGAGCAGATGTGCGCGCTGGTGTACATGAACGTGGAGGGCGAGGTGGACGATCAGGTGCTCGAACGCCTTCGCGCCACCATCGACCTGCGCAATCTGTGGCACATCAAGCTCTGAGCGAAAGCGCCCATCTGGGCCATCGTGGGCCCGTTTCCTGATATGATGCGAGTGGTCGCATCGCTGGCCGGGCGTTTCCTGACAACGAAGGGAAGTGGGAGGACCATGACTCGCAAGATCGACATCTTCGACACCACGCTGCGCGACGGGGAGCAATCGCCGGGCGCTTCCATGAACACCGAAGAGAAGCTGGTCATCGCGCGCCAGTTGCTGCGGCTGAACGTCGATGTGATCGAAGCGGGCTTTCCCATCTCCAGCCCGGGCGACTTCGAGAGTGTTCGCAAGATATCGCAGCTGGCCGGATACGATGCCACCGTGGCGGCGCTGACGCGCGCGGTGGAGAAGGATATCGTGTGCGCTGCCGACGCGCTGAAGTTTGCGAAGCGTCCGCGCATCCATACCGGCATCGGCGTCTCCGAGAGCCATATGCGCGACAAGCTGCGCTTGACCCCTGATGAGGCCATCGAACGAGCCGTGGCGGCGGTCACGTGCGCGAAAGGCTATGTGGATGATGTGCAGTTCTATGCTGAGGATGCGGGTCGCAGTGACTACGACTTCCTCGTGCGCATGATCCAGGCGGTGGTGGATGCGGGCGCCACCGTGGTGAACATCCCTGATACCACCGGCTATTCGCTGCCCGAGGAATTCGGACGACGCATCAAGTACCTGGTCGACAATGTGAATGGCATCGACGATGTGACCATCGCCGTGCACTGCCACAACGACCTTGGCATGGCCACCGCGCTTGCCATGGCCGGGGTGGCCAACGGTGCGCGCCAGATAGAATGCACCATCAACGGCCTGGGCGAGCGTGCGGGCAACACCGCCATGGAAGAGGTCGTCATGGCCATCCGCATGCACGGGCCCGAGCTGGATGCGCATACCGATATCAACACGCGCGAGTTCACGAAGGCCAGCCGCCTGGTTTCCACCATCACCGGCATGACCGTGCAGGCGAACAAGGCCATCGTGGGGGCGAACGCTTTCGCGCATTCGTCGGGCATCCATCAGGACGGCGTGCTGAAGAAGCGCGACACCTACGAGATCATCGATCCGGCCGATGTGGGCGCGGGCGCTAGCCAGATTGTGCTGACCGCGCGCAGCGGGCATGCCGCCCTCAAGCATCGGCTCGAAGAGCTGGGCTACGAGTTCAGTGGCGAGAAGCTCGACGAGCTCTACGAGGCGTTCTTGAACCTGGCCGATAAGAAGAAGGAAGTCTATGACGAGGACCTTGAGAGCCTGGTGAACGAGCGCGATCGCGAAGAGGCGGCGCTGTATTCGCTTGAGGCCGTGCAGGTGAGCTGCGGGTTCCCGCTCAAGCCCACCGCCACGGTGACCATCAAGGACCCGCAGGGCGAATCGGTCACGCATTGCGTGTGGGGCACCGGTCCGGTGGATGCGGCCTATAAGGCGGTGGACGCCATCATCGGGCTGGATGCCGACCTATCGGAGTTCAGCGTGCAGTCGGTGACGCGCGGCATCGATGCGCTCGGTGAGGTGACGGTGCGCGTGAAGGCCGACAACGGCGAGGTGTACACCGGTCGCGGCGCCGATGGCGACATCATCGTGTCGGCCACGAAGGCCTACCTCAATGCGCTGAATCGGTTGCTGTCGAAGAATCTCTGAGTGCTAAGCTGCCACTGGGATGGGCCGCATCGCGGGCAGATGCGGCCTTTTTGGCCGATATGCTTGGATGCGCGGGCATCCTGTGGTACCATGGCGCAAGCGCTCGGCGCTTACAACTTTTCGAACCTTTGGAAAGTGGGCTTGTCCCGCTTTCTTTTGTTGTAAGGCCGAATGTGGGAAAGGACGGATGTGCTGACAGCGAAAGAGAAGATGCTGCTCGATGCTCTGGAAGCGCGCGCTGCGCAGGAGGGCATAGAGATCGTGGACGTGGAGGTCGTAGGCGCGAAGAAAGCGCCCACGGTCCGCGTGTTCATCGACGCGGAAGGCGGCGTCAGCTTCGATGTGCTCTCAGGCGCGCAGGCCTGGATCGGTGATATCTTGGACGAGCTGGACCCCTTCCCAGGGGCCTACACCATGGAGGTATCCTCGCCAGGCATCGATCGGCCGCTGCGCACGCTGGAGCATTTCCAACGGTTCGCGGGCGATCAGGTCCGCATCCGCACCATCGAGCCCATCGACGGGCGCGCGAACTTCAAGGGCACGCTGTCAGTCGATGGCGACATCCTTGAGGTGGCGGACGCGGGCGAGGTGTTCCGCATCCCATTCGATACTGTGAAGAAGGCGAATCTGGTCGGCCAGATAGGGTTCTAACGAAGGAGAAGGATCGTGGCAGAAGCAGAAGGCTCATTGATAGAAGCGTTGCAGTTGCTCGCTCACGAGCGCAAGATCGACGAGTTCTACATCATCGAGCGGCTGGAAGAGAGCCTGGCGAAGAGCTATGAGCGCATCTTGGACCTGGAATACGATGCGCGCGTGACCATCGACCGCCAGACCGGCAAGATCTACGTGTACGAGCTGGTGCCGATCGGCGAGCCCGACGAAGTGGTCGACGAAGAGACCGGAGAGGTAGAGCTGGTCTACCACGACTTCGAAGAGCGCGATGTGACGCCCGAGAACGTCAGCCGCATCGCTGCGCAGAACGCCAAGAGCGTCATCGCTGCCATCGTGCGCGATGCTACGCGCCAGACGATCTACGAAGAGTTCAAGGACCGCGTGGGCGATCTCATCACGGGCACGGTGCTGCAGGGCACGCCCGATTTCACCATCGTGAAGATCCGCGATGGGGTTGAGGCCGAACTGCCGCACTATGACGTGAAGCGCAGCCCCAACGAGCGCAACGAACGGCCCAGCAACGAGCATTACCGCCACAACCAGCGCTTGAAGGTGCTGATCATCGACGTGCGTGACCCATCCTCGGATGCGCCGCGCTCCCGCGGTGAGCAGGCGCGGCCTTCCATCGTGGTCAGCCGCACGCACCCCGACCTGATCAGGCGCCTGTTCGAGATCGAAGTGCCCGAGATATACGAGGGCGTGGTGGAGATCAAGTCCATCGCGCGCGAGCCGGGCGCGCGCAGCAAGGTGGCGGTGTATAGCCACGAAAGCAACCTTGACCCGGTGGGCGCATGCGTGGGCCCGAAGGGCAGCCGCGTGCGGATGGTGGTCGAAGAGCTGCGTAACGAGCGCGTCGATGTGATCCAGTGGAGCGACGATCCGCGTGTGTATGTGGCAAACGCTCTGTCGCCTGCGAAGGTGCAGAACGTTCAGATCGACCCGGAGAACCACTACGCCACGGTCATCGTGCCCGACGATCAGCTGTCGCTGGCCATCGGCAAGGAAGGACAGAACGCGCGTCTGGCGGCGCGCCTGACCGGATGGCATATCGACATCCGCTCGTCCAGCATGGCCAACGAATCGCTGGTGGGCGAGAACGTGCTGATCGACGTGGAAGAGGAACCAGAAGACGAGTTCTGCGCGTACGTGAGCGAGGACGGCACCCGGTGCCGCAACCACGCACGGCCGGGCAGCAAGTATTGCGGCGTTCATTCGGACGCCGAAGAGGCGACCCTGGACTAAGCAGGAGAGACGCATCGGCGTGCGCGGCACCTGGTGCGAGCATGATGTGGATGGAGTGATTTATGGCCGGCATGCGCGTACATGAATTGGCGAAAGAGTTCGACATGTCCAGCAAGGACATGCTTGCTAAGCTACGCGAATTGAAGATATCTGCGAAGTCTCACGCCAGTGTGCTGAGCGACGAGGACGTGGGCAAGGTGCGCTCCAACCTGGAGCCGGAGATCCTGCAGCGTGCCGGTGAGCTTGATGCGAAGGCGAAGAAGGCGCTGGAGAAGGAACAGGCCGAAGCTGAGAAGCAGAAGGCCGAAGAAGAGGCGGCGCGCCGTGCGGCGGTGGAAGCCGAGCGCGCGGCTCGTGAAGCGGCCCGTGCAGCGCGCGAGGTGGAGCCGAAGGATGAACCGGAAGCGGCGCCTGACGAGCCCAAGGTGCGCAAGATCGAGACGCGCTCGGCCGGATTCGCGAACCTGGCCAGCCAGATCGAATCCGAGAAGGAGCGCGTGGCGCGTGAGCGCGAAGAGGCCCGTGCCCGTGAGCGCGCCGAGAAAGCGCGTCGCGATGTGGCGAAGAAGCAGGCCGTGGAAGAGGCGCTACGCAATCGCGGCAAGAAGGGCAGCGCCAAGCACGACCACGCCAAGGACAAGGAGCAGCCGCGTGCGACCGCTCCGGCCCCGTCCACCACGAACTCCTTCAGTTCGCTGCTCTCCCAGATCGAATCGGAAGCCCAGCGCATCCAGACCCAGAAGCAGGCGGCTCCCGCGAAGGCAGAACCTGCCAAGCGCGCCGAGGGCGGCAAGGGCAAGCGCGGCAAGGGCAAAGCGCAGTACGTGCCCGAGCTGGAAGGCACCGACAGCCCGCAAGAGGACCGCTATGCACAGATGGCGGTGCAGGCCGAGAAGCTGCAGCGCGACAAGGTGCTGGCAGAGGCTCGCGCGGCGGTGGAAGCGGCCAACACCCACGAGGGCGAAGGGCGCCGCAAGAAGCGCAAGGAGAAGCGCGAGGCTGAAGCCCGTGCGCGTGCGGCCGAAGAGGCCATCGAGCGCGGCATCGACCCCGATCTGGTGCTGGACGATTCGGTGGTGGAAGTGCCGCAAGGCGCTACCGTGGGCAAGCTGGCCGAGCTTCTGAACGTGCAGCCCAACGACATCATCAAGCGCCTGTTCATGCTGGGTCAGGTGCTCACCGTCACCCAGTCCATGAGCGAGGATCTGATCGACATCGTGGCCGACGACATGGACCGCAAAGTGCGCGTGGTGTCCCCTGAAGAGGAATTCGCGGTGGTCTACAACGACACCGATGAGGACCTGAAGCCTCGTCCGCCCGTGGTCACGGTCATGGGGCATGTCGACCATGGCAAGACCTCGCTGCTCGACGCTATCCGTGATACCGGCGTGGTGGCAAGCGAAGCGGGCGGCATCACGCAGCACATCGGCGCATCGGTGGTCGACATCAACGGGCGCCAGATCACCTTCATCGACACCCCAGGCCACGAAGCGTTCACGGCCATGCGCGCCCGCGGTGCTCAGGTGACCGACATCATCGTGCTGGTGGTGGCGGCCGACGACGGCGTCATGCCGCAGACCATCGAGGCTATCAACCACGCGAAAGCGGCCGACGTGCCCATCGTGGTGGCCGTTAACAAGATCGACAAGGACGGCGCGAACCCCGACCGCGTACGCCAGGAGCTGACCGAATACGAGGTTATCCCCGAGGAATGGGGTGGTCAGAACATGTTCGTGGAGGTGTCGGCGAAGAAGGGCCTGCACATCGACGACTTGCTGGAGACCATCATCTTGCAGGCCGACGTGCTGGAGTTGAAGGCCAATCCGGACGCGCTGGCGTCGGGCTTCGTCATCGAGGCGAACCTGGACAAGGGCCGCGGCCCGGTGGCCACGGTGCTGGTCGAGCGCGGCACGCTGCATCCGGGCGATGCCGTGGTGGCGGGCACCTCCTATGGCCATGTGCGCGCGCTGGTCGATCCGCATGGTGCGCATGTGGAAGCGGCGCTGCCAGCCGATCCGGTGGAGATCTTGGGCCTGAACAGCGTGCCGGTGGCAGGCGATGAGTTCCGCGTGTTCGAAGACGAGCGCGATGCGCGCAAGCTGGCCGAGGAACGTGCCCTGCGCGAGCGCTTGGCCGAGCAGCAGCACACCTCGCACATGAGCCTGGACGACCTGTTCAGCCGCATCGAAGAGGGCAAGCAGACCGACCTGAACCTCATCGTGAAGGCCGACGTGCAAGGCTCCATCGAAGCGCTGCGCGACGCCTTCGACAAGATGGACCAATCCGAGGTGCGCATCAACATCGTGCATTCGGCGGTGGGCGGCATCACCGAGACCGACGTCACGCTGGCGGCGGCATCGGATGCCATCATCATCGGCTTCAACGTGCGCCCGACCGGCAAGAGCCGCAGCCAGGCCGAAAAGGAGAAGGTGGACATCCGCCTGTACCGCGTCATCTACCAGGCCATCGAAGACATCAACCAGGCGCGGGTGGGCCTGCTCTCGCCCGATATCGTGGAAGAGGACACCGGCATCGCCGAGGTGCGCGAGACGTTCAAGGTGCCCAAGATCGGCACGGTGGCTGGTTGCTACATCATCGAAGGTGAGATCAACCGCGACGACAAGGTGCGCGTGGTGCGCGATGGTACGGTCATCTACGAGGGCGAGATAGAGAGCCTGCGCCGCTTCAAGGATGACGTGAAGAGCGTGGCGCACGGGTTCGAATGCGGCATCGGCATCGTGGGGTATCAGGACATCAAGGTGGGTGACACCATAGAAGGCTACACCGTCAAAGAGGTTGAGCGTACCGAGTAGGGCCTTCGGTCCTCTTCAAGGAGGGATGCACGATGAAAGAAGGGAATCGCAAGGTCGATCAACAGGCGCGCGAGGTCATCTCGAATATCGTGCTGTTCGATGTGTCCGACCCGCGTTTGCAGATGGTCACCATCACCGGCGTGAACGTCAGCTTCGATCGTGCCTATGCCGATGTGTTCTATACTGCCGAGCCGGAGCGCTACGCGGCGGTGCAGGCTGCCTTCGAGGCGGCCAAGGGGCATATCCGCTCGCTCATGGCCAAGCAGCTAGCGTGGAAGCAGGCGCCAGAGCTGCGCTTCCATCTGGACGACACGGTGGATGCGGCCGAGAAGCTGGGGCGCTACCTTGAGCAGGAGAAGGTGCGTCAGGCGACCTTCGAAGAAGCGGCGGATGCAGGCGAGGAACTCTGATCCCTATGACCGTCACGCCCCAGACCAATACCACCCTCGATGGCATCGCAGAGGCGCTGCTTACCCATGACGACATCTGCATCTGCGGGCACGTGAGTCCGGATGGGGATTGCATCGGGTCGCAGCTGGCGTTGCGGGCCGCGCTCATACAGGCGGGCAAGCGCGTGTCCGTGCTGCTGGCCAAAGATGATCCAACCGATGTGGGGTTCAGGTTCTTGCCGGGCTTCGATCAGATGGTCCCTGCGCGTGCGTTCACGGGCCCCTGTGGGGCGTTCGTGCAGGTGGATGCGCCGGATGCGAAGCGCATCGGCGAGGATGCGGCACGCCTGCGCGAACGGGCGCCCTTCACCATCACCATCGACCATCATGCGGCACCTGAGCGCCAGACCGACCTGAGCTACACCGATCCTGATGCGGCCGCTACCGCCCTTCTCATCTGGCAGTTGGTGGCTCATCTTGGCGTGTCCCGCACGGCGGACATCGCTACGTGCGCCTATGCGGGCCTCATGACCGATACCGGGCGCTTCCAGCATCAGAACACTGACGCTACCGTTTTCAAGGCTGCCTGTGAGATGGTGGATGCAGGAGCCGATCCGGCTGCCATCGCCTCCGAGTTCTTCCAGCGCCGCACGATGGCCTCCATCCAGTTGGAGGCGCGGTGCATCGAGCATATGGAACTGCTGTGCGAAGGCCAGGCGGCGCTCAGCTTCGTCACGCATGACGACCTGGAATCGGTGGGCGCCACGAAGGCCGATTGCGAGCAGCTGGTGAACGTGCTGCGCTCTATCGATGGCGTGCGCGTGGCGGCCATGCTGCGCGATGAGGGGCGGCAGGTGCGCGGCAGCTTCCGTGCGAAGGATGATATTGACGTGGCGGCGCTCGCGCGGCGATTCGGCGGGGGAGGGCACACGGCCGCCGCTGGCTTCACGCTCCACGATCCGCTCGACAAGGCTATCCGTCGCGTGCGCCGAGCGGTCGAAGGCGCGGTGTGCGCAGGCGCCTGCGAGAAGGCGGCGGATTGAAGCGCGGTGCGTCGGGGTTGAGCCTGGTGGTGGCGGTTGACAAGCCCCAAGGGATGACCTCGCACGATGTGGTGGGCGCTGCACGGCGCATCTTCGACGAGAGACGCGTCGGCCATGCGGGCACATTGGACCCCCTCGCCACGGGCGTCTTGCTCGTACTGGTGGGCCCGGCATCGCGGCTGAACGACCATCTGAGCGGCCATGACAAGTCCTATGTGGCGCGCATCGCGTTCGGCTGCTCCACCGACACCGATGATGCGGCGGGCACCCCGGTGCGCACGTGCGCTATCCCTGACGAGGTGGCCGATGGTGGGTTCGCGAGATCGGTTCTGCAGCGCTTCACCGGGCCCCAGACGCAGTTGCCGCCGGTCTTCTCGGCTTTGAAGCGCGGGGGCAAGAAGGCCTGCGATGAGGCGCGCCGCGGCAACGTGATCGAGCTGGAGCCGCGCGATGTGATCGTGCACGCAGCCGACCTGGTGCGCATCGACGCTCGAGACGATGCGGTCTTTTGGGATGTGGCGTTCACGGTGTCGAAGGGCACCTACATCCGCTCCCTTGCGCGCGATATCGGGCGAACGTGCGGCAGCGAAGCGCATCTGGCGGCGCTGCAGCGCACCGTTTCTGGGGCGGTGACGCTCGATGAATGCGTGAGCCTGGAGACGTTGGCCGAAGTGGGAGTGCGAGCTGCCATCGACCCGGTGCGCGCTTTGGGCTATCCCATCTGTTTCGTGGAAAGCGATGATGCGGCGCGTGTGCGCAATGGGGCGAAGCTGTCATTGCAACGAGCATTCCATCGCTACGAGCGCAGCAGCGCGCGCGATCTGTGCGCATGCACATCGGGCGTGTGTTCTTGCGCGGTGCCCGCTGATGGGGAAGCGGTCAGCGTGGTGGCGGCCGACCGGTTGCTCGCCATCTATCGGGCGGACGCTGCACATCGCGCACTTACGGCCGAAACGGTGTTCCAAGAAGGGGTGAGCCGTGGACGCGGACTTTGAGGATGCAGCACCCATGGCAGGGCCAGTCTGCGTCATCGGCGTGTTCGATGGCGTGCATCGCGGACATCGGTTCATCATCGATGAGGCGAAGCAAGACGCTGCCACGCGCGGCGTTCCCTGCCAGATCGTGACGTTCAGTGTGGATCCCGACGAGCTCTTCTGTGCTGCGGGGCTGCGCAAGATCATGTCGAACGAGCAGCGTTTGGAAGCGCTCGCGGCCACCGGCGTGGATGAGGTGCGCGTGCTGCCGTTCACGCGTACGTTCGCCGCGCTCTCGCCTGCGGCATTCTTGGACGATGTGCTGGGCGAGCAGGCATCCTCGGCGATCCATGTGGGGTGCGATTTCCGCTTCGGCGCGCAGGCGGCGGGCACGGTGACCGATATGAGCGTGTGGGCTGCGGCGCACGGGGCAGCCTTCGTTGGTCATGACCTCATGGAGCAGGATGGCTCGCCGGTCACCTCGACCCGCATCCGGGCGCTGCTCGGTCAGGGAGACGTCGAAGGGGCAAGCGCGCTGCTTGGGCACCCGTATTCGATTGCAGGCGATGTGATACACGGGCGTGAAGCCGGGCGCGAGATGGGCATCCGCACGGCGAACCTGTACCTGCCGCCCTCTTTGCGCGTGCTGCGCGATGGGGTGTACGCTGCGTATGCGCAGGTGGAAGGGCAGCGCTATAAGGCGGCCGTTTCAGTGGGGCTTCCTCCCACGTTCATCGACGAGGCCGAATCGAACATGGAGGCGCACCTGCTGGACTTCGACGGGGACCTTTATGGCAAGCGCATCACGCTGGAGTTGGTGCATCGTCTGCGCAACATGCGCAAGTTCAACGACACATCCGACCTCATCGCCGCCATCGAAGGCGATATCGCGTGGGTGCGCGCGAACCTGTAGGCACGCTTGCCGTCGCCTTCGATAGCCCACGCATTCGCTCGCTTGCCGCATCGTCGCCTGCCATTCGACGCGCGTGCGGAATCCTCGATCGTTTTCAGCGATAAACGGATAGAATGGGGGAGTTGCCGCCTTCTGGGTGCGTGCCGTGCGCGCGGAAGACGGCAACGGGCGATGTTGCCGAGGTTTAGGAGGACTACGTGACAACAACGATTGCGTGGCTGGCACCAGTATGCGCCCTTGTGGGCATCGTGGTGGCAGCCTATCTTGGAAGCTGGGTGCTCAAGCAAGCGCCGGGCTCCGACAAGATGAACGGCATTTCCATCAAGATCCAGCAGGGCGCCAAGGCGTTCTTGATGAGCGAATACAAGCTCCTGATCATCTTCATGGCGGTGGTGGCCATCGTGATGGCCTTCGCGCTGTCGTGGGTCACGGCGCTGGCGTTCATCACGGGCGGCGTGCTGTCGGCTGCGGCGGGCTATGTGGGCATGCACGTGGCCACACGTGCGAACACGCGCACGGCGTATGCGGCTGAGACCTCGGTGGCCAAGGCGCTCACCGTCAGCTTCCGCTCCGGCCTCACCATGGGCCTGTGCGTGGCGTCGTTCGCGCTGATGGGCCTTTCGCTGTGGCTCATCTTACTGGTGTTCAGCGGCATCAACATGTTCGATCTGGAACTGGCCTACCAGTTCACCATGGATATCGCGCACGAGCACATCGGCATGGTGGAGGGCTTCGCCACCGGTGCATCCGCTGTGGCACTGTTCGCCCGTGTGGGCGGCGGCATCTACACCAAGGCAGCTGACGTTGGGGCCGACCTGGTGGGCAAGGTGGAAGCGGGCATCCCCGAGGACGACCCGCGCAACCCTGCCACCATCGCCGACAACGTGGGCGACAATGTGGGCGATGTTGCTGGCATGGGCGCCGACCTCTTCGAGAGCTACACTGGCTCCATCCTGGCACCCACCATCCTGGCGGTCACGTTCGGTGCGCTGGGCGGGTACTTCATCGGGGGCGACCTGATCTGGGCCATCGTGGTGCCGGTGGTCATCGCGGCCTGCGGCATCATCACATCCATCATCGGATTGTTCGCGGTGCGCACGAAGGAAGGTGCCGACCTGCATAAGGCGCTGAACCGCGGCACGTATCTGGCGGCGGTCATCGAAGTGATCGTCATCCTGTGCATCTTCCTCATCTGGAACAGCCAGGCGGCGGCAGCGCAGCCCGTGTGGCTGTTCGGCTCGGTCATCTGCGGCCTGGTCGCAGGTCTTGCCATCGGTAAGATCACCGAATACTTCTGCTCCGATCATTACAAGCCGGTGCACAAGCTGGCCGAAGCGGCTGAGACCGGCCCGGCCACGGTCATCATCGAGGGCCTGTCCACCGGCATGCTGTCCACCATCGCGCCCATCGTGTTAGTGGCGCTGGCCATCATCGGTGCGTTCCTGTGCGGCAACATGGCCTTCCCGGAAGCGGCGGCGGGCAACGCCATCGCTGTGGGCCTGTACGGTGTGGGCCTGGCAGCTACGGGCATGCTGTCGCACCCGGCCATCACCATCGGCGCGGCTGCCTATCGTCCGGTGGCCGACCATGCGGGCGGCATCGCCGAGATGGCAGGTTTGCCCGAAGAGGTGCGCGACCGCACCGATGCGCTGGATGCGGTGGGCAACACCACGGCCGCCATCGCGAAGGGCTTCGCCATCTCTAGCGCTGGCCTGTCGGCCATCTCGCTGTTCGTGTCCTACCAGGCCACCATGCATAACTATCTGCCCTCGTTCGAACTGACGCTGACCGACCCGCTGATCGTAGCGGGCATCTTCATCGGCGCCATGATGCCGTTCATGTTCGCCGCGCTCACCATGGGTGCGGTGTCGCGCGCGGCGCATGCCATGGTGGAAGAGGTCCGTCGTCAGTTCCGCGAGATCCCGGGCATCATGGAATATGAAGCCGAGCCGGAATATGACAAGTGCGTGGGCATCTCCACCACCTCTGCGCTGCACGAGATGATGACCCCGGGTATCATCGCCATCGTGGTGCCCATCGTCATCGGCTGCATCGACCCGGCCATGCTGGGCGGTTTCTTGGCGGGTGCGGTGGCCACCGGCATGCTGATGGCCATCTTTATGTCCAATTCCGGTGGCGCGTGGGATAACGCGAAGAAGTACATCGAGCAGGGGCATTTCGGCGGCAAGGGTTCCGAGGCCCACAAGGCAGCCGTGGTGGGCGACACGGTGGGCGATCCCTTCAAGGACACCTCCGGTCCGTCCATGAACATCCTGATCAACCTGATGACTATCGTGGCGCTCACGTTCAGCCCACTGTTCATCACCATCCAGATGCTGTTCTGATGGCTGTATCTTGAAGAGCGTCATCATCTATACCGATGGGAGCGCGCGTGGTAACCCCGGCAACGGCGGTTACGGCGCGCTCCTGCGTTATACGGCAGCCGATGGCGCTACCCATGAGATGCGGCTGTCGCAGGGTTTCCGTCTGACCACCAATAACCGTATGGAGCTGCTCGGGGTGATCGCGGCCCTTGAAGCGCTGAAGGAGCCGTGCGAGGTGGTGGTGCACACCGATTCCCAGTACGTGTGTAACGCCTTCACGCAGGGGTGGCTGGACAAATGGCAGCAGCGCGGCTGGAAGAAGACCAAGAGCGAACCGGTGAAGAACGTGGATCTGTGGAAGCGCTTGCTTGCGGCCATGGGACAGCATCGGGTGAGTTTCGAATGGGTGCGCGGTCATGCAGGCGTCGAGCTGAACGAGGAATGCGACCGATTGGCCACCGAAGCGGCCGATTCGGACGAACTGTTGGTGGATGTGGGCTATGAGGGCCTTGACCAGGCCGTCATGGACCTTTGATCGTAGAGCCGAGCTTCTTGCTGGTCTTCCCGCAGGCCTTCCGTATCAACGTGCGTCGTAGTAATCCAGCTGGATGCGGTCGCGGCTTTCTGGGAACAAGCGCGCGAAGATGTTCATGAAGTAGTTATCGGTCATCGACGCGATGTAATCCACCACGATGCGGTTGGGCTCCTGCGAGAGATAGCCCTCTTCGGTCAGCGAATGCGAGGTCTTCAGCAGCGATCTCACGTGATGGCGGAACAGCGGGCTGTCGCGCCGGTCGTGCACAAGATCGTCGAGCAGGCGCTCATAGAGCTGCTCGAACATGGACTCCACCACGTTGAACGGCTTGTCCAAGATGCCCTCTTGGGTATAGATCACCTGGTAGTTCTGCCGCTTCGCCAGCTTCAGGTCGTCAAAGACCGCTTTGCTCATCTGGATGCGGTCGGTGCCATAGCTGTTGTTCACGATGTCCACGGTCACGTTGTTGATGATGCGCGCGTTGTCGCGCCCGATGATGGTGGAATCGAAGCAGTCGAGCGAATCGATCACGCCCATCTCCATGGCATCCTGGCGGTCCTTGCCCAGGTAGGCGATCATGTCGCTGACGCGCACCACGCACCCTTCCAGCGTTGAGGGGCGCAGCGTGCCGATGACCTGCTCGTCGGCATTGCAGGCATCCACCATAGCATCCAGCTCGTCGAAGGTGGAGGTGGTCCCGCGTTCGAGCACCTGCGCGGCGAATTCGCCATTGTGCGTGATGACCCCATCCAGCGTTTGCAGCGAGAGGTTGCGCGGATAGAGCTGATCGAGCACGCGGACGGAGTGCACGTTGTGATGGAAGTACTTGCCAGTGCGCTTGTGGTAGCTCTCCGACAGGTAGCGCTCACCCGCATGGCCGAAAGGCGTGTGCCCGATGTCGTGCCCGAGCGCGATGGCCTCGATCAGGTTCGCGTTCAGACCCAGCAGCGCACCGATGCCCTGCGCTACGCGGTTCACCAGCTGCACGTGCAGCATGCGGCGCGAGATATCGTCGTTCTCCACCAAGCTGAACACCTGTGTCTTGCCGGAATAGCGGTTGTACGCTGGCAGGTTCACGATCTTCTCCACGTCGCGCATGAACGCGGGCCGCGTGAGGGTGGCGGCGTCGTGCTCCTTGGCATCGCGCCGCACCACGTCCTCGTCGGCGAAGCGCTGGGGGTGCGTGCGCCCGCAACGCCGGTCCTCCCTGATGGACGCTTCGATCTCGGGGTCCAGTTGCAGATACGGTATCTCGTTGTCGTGTTCGTTGCCAGCCATCGGTCTCGCTTTCCGCACGTGCCGGTTTTCAGAGATAATAGCATTCAGAGAAGCGCGTAGTGGCATCGCGCGCTATGATTCTGCCATATGCAGAAGGGAGCAGCGTGCTCAGCGACGACGATATACAGAAAGTCCGCGAAGCCACCGACATCGTGGCCCTATTCGGCGAGCGCGTGCCCCTGCGTCAGCGCGGGCGCGACTTCTGGTGCTGCTGCCCATTCCATAACGAGCGTACCCCTTCGTGCAAGGTGGATCCCGCCACGCAGCTGTGGCATTGCTTCGGCTGCGGAGAGGGGGGAGATGCGTTCAGCTATGTGATGAAATCCGAGGACATGTCGTTCGGCGAAGCGGTGCATTTCCTGGCCGATCGCGCCCATATCGACATCGAGGATCGGGGCGGCGGGGTGCCGCAGAGCAAGAAGCAGCGCTTGCGCGATGTTTGCGCAGTCGCTGCTGAATTCTTCCATCAGCAGCTGATGCGTGGGAAGTCGTCGGGTGCCGGTGCGGCGCGCGCCTACCTAGCGGGGCGCGGCTTCGGTGGTGCTGTTCCCAAGGATTGGACGCTGGGCTTCGCACCTGGCTTGGGTGCGCTGATAGGCCACCTGGCAAGCCTGGGGTTCAGCGCGGATGAGATGGTGGAGGCCAATGTTGCTGTGCGCGACCGCACGGGGCGCCTGCGCGACCGCTTCTTCGACCGCGTGATGTTCCCCATCCGCGATGGGTCGGGCGCCTTCATCGCGTTCGGTGGGCGCGTCATGGGCGAGGGCAATCCGAAGTACCTCAATTCGCAGGAGACGCCCATCTTCCATAAATCGCAGGTGCTCTATGGGCTCGATAAGGCGAAGGGACCCATGGCATCGAGCGGGGTGGCCGTGGTGGTGGAAGGCTACACCGACGTGATCGCCTTGCATGAGGCGGGGGTGCGCAATGCGGTGGCCACGCTGGGTACGGCGCTGACCTTGCAGCATATCCGCCTGCTCTCGCGCCATGCGGGCAGGCGCATCGTATACCTCTTCGATGGGGATGAGGCCGGACAGCGCGCTGCTGAGCGGGCGCTGCAATTCATCGACTATGCTATGACGCCCGAGGCGGGCAAGACTAAGATGGAGATCTGCGCGGTCACGTTGCCCGACGGGCTTGATCCGGCGGAGTTCGTGGCGCAGGAAGGCGGGGCGGCGGCGTTGGAAGAGCTGCTGGTGCAGGCGAAGCCGCTGCTGGTGTACGGGATCGAGCGGCGCATCGCCAAGCATGATACAAGTACCGCCGAGGGGCGCAGCGCGGCGCTGGTGGATGCGCTGCAGGTGCTGGCGCCCATCAAGGATTCCATCTTAGCGAAGGACTATGCCGCACAGATCGCGGGCATGGTACACGTGCGAGAAGAGGACGCGCTTATGCGGTTGGCCGCTTTGAAGCCAGTAGGCGCACCAGAGCCTGCCGACGGTGCCAGCGCATCGACGCGGCCTGCATCGTCTGCGTGCGCGTTGCCCGAGTCGGAGATCAACCGCCTGCGCTTCGAGCGCGAGTTTTTGAGTACAGCAGCGCAGCAGCCACTCTTGGCCATCACCTCGGCCGACGCCATCGCCAAGACGCGCTGGCACGACCGCGAGCACGGCATTATCGCCGATGCGCTGCTGTCCGCATTGATGGAGGATCCGTCCATCGGCGCTGCCGAGCTGATCTCGAAGGTCGCCGAGGTCAGCAAGCATGCACCTTCCATCCTGACCGCGGCCGCATCGGAGGCGGGGCGCGCACCGGAGGACATCTTGGCATATCTGGCGCGTGAACTTGCCATCGGCGACACTGAAGACGCCGTGGCCGAGCTGAAAGCGCGCATGGCGGCCGAAGGCGCCTCCGATGGCGATGATGCGTTCGGTGAGCTTGTGGAGATGCAGCGCAGATTGACCGAGCTTCGCCGCGCCAGGCGACCCTTGTGAATACCATTTTATCGAAACGATAGGAGCGCTCATGAGTTTGAAGATCGTTCAATCGCCCGATCCAGGGCTGCGCGAGGTGTGCGAACCATGCACGCCCGGCGATAGGGACCTGTTGAAGCTAGCCCGCCAGATGGCCAAGCTGATGTACGAGAACAATGGATGCGGCATTGCGGCACCGCAGGTGGGACGCAACATCCGCCTGGTGGTGATCGATGTGGATTGGGACGGTCGTGACGAGCGCACCCGCAATCCCATCTTCTTGGTGAATCCCGAGATCAAGGAGCTCAAGGGCGATCCGGTCACCGACATGGAAGCGTGCTTGTCGTGCCCGGGCATCAGCGTGCCGGTGAGCCGCCAGCCGTGGGCCCGTGTGGGCTATTTCGACCTTGACGGCGAAGAGTGGGAGATAGAAGGTGACGAGCTCTTGGGCCGGTGCCTCCAGCACGAGATCGACCATCTTGATGGGCGGACCTTGTTCGAGGCGTGCGAGCCGAACGTGCGCATCAAGGCCATCCAGGCCTACGATCGCGCCGTTGCGATGGGGGCGAAACCAGGCCAATCTATGATCGAAGTGGAAGCCTAGATGCGCGTCGTCTTCATGGGCACGCCTGCGTTGGCTGCCACCATCTTGGAAGAGCTTGCGCAGGTGCATGAGGTGGTCTGCGTCTATACGCGCCCAGATGCGGTGCGCAAGCGCGGGTGCGACCTGGTGCCATCGCCGGTGAAGGAGCGCGCCCAGCAGTTGGAGATCGAGGTACGCACGCCTGCGACGCTGCGGGATGCGGCAGTGCAGAATGAACTGGCGCAGCTGGCGCCGGAGGTCATCTGCGTGGCAGCCTATGGGGCCATTCTGCCGAAGGAGGTGCTGGACATCCCGCCTGCGGGGTGCTTGAACGTGCACGCATCGCTTTTGCCGCGGTGGCGTGGCGCGGCGCCCATCCAGCGTGCCATCCTTGCCGGGGATGAGGAAGCGGGCGTGTGCATCATGCGCATGGAAGAGGGCCTTGATACGGGCGCGTATTGCATCTCGCGCCGTATTCCCATCGCTGGCATGAATGCTGACGCGCTGACCGCAGAGCTTGCCGATCTGGGCGCACGTGCGCTGTTGACCGCGCTCGAACAGGTGCAAACGGGCAACGTGTGCTGGACCGAGCAGGACGAAACGTCGGTCACCTATGCGGATAAGATAGAGAAGGCAGAGCTTGCCTTGGATCCGGATGTCGATGCGCGCGTTAACGCGCGACGCGTGCTGGCCTCCGATGATGCGCATCCAGCGCGTTGCACGATAGCCGGAAAGGGCGTGCGCATCATGGCGGCAGCGCTAGCTGATGCGGCTAAGGTGGCGACAGGCAAGGTGCTCTTCGAGCAGAAGAGGCTCTACCTTGGCTGCGCTGATGGGCCGCTTGAAGTGCTGGAACTGAAGCCGGACGGCAAGAGGCAGATGGATGCAGTAGGCTTCGCCGCGGGCAATGCTGAGGTGCGCGCGGGAGAGGCGCGCTGGAGCGTATGACACGCGCGAGCGCCGCGCGCAGGGCAGCCTACGATGTGCTCGTGCAGGTGCGCACGCGCGATGCGTTCGTGCGCGAGGTGCTGCCCGGTGTGCTGGCGGCCTACGATCTGGGCGCGAGCGACCGCGCGTTCGCAACGCGTCTGGCCATCGGATGCGTGCAGATGCAGGGTAGCCTTGATGAAGTGCTGGACCGCGCCATGCGCAGCCCTCGTGATGCGAAGCCCAAGGTGCGCGATGCGTTGCGCGTGAGCACCTACGAGATGCTGTTCTTGGGACGCGAGCCCTATGCTGCGGTGGATCAAGGCGTGGAACTGGCAGCGTGGGTGGCACCGCGGGCGCGCGGGCTTGCCAATGCGGTCTTGCGCAAGGTGGTCACGTTGGCCGACGAGTTCCCGTTCGGTGACCCTTCCACCGACATCGCAGCTGCGGCGCGTCTTCATGGGTTTCCCCTGTGGTTGGCGCAGCGCTTCGAGGTGTGGCTTGGCTCTGCGGAAGCACGCCGCTTCATGGAGGTGAGCAACGAGCAGCCGCCGGTGTTCGCCAGCGTAAACGCCCTTCGCGCGACCGATCAAGAGGTCCACGGGAAACTTGAGAGCGTTGGGATCGGCTTCTCGTGGATCAGTGCTGTCTTGGGTGCGGGGACGGAAGGGCTCCGTTCAGAAGCTGCGCAGCCCTCACTTCGCCCTCCCGACCCCGCACGAGACGAGTCTGTCGTTCTTGATGGATTCACAATACGGGGGTGCTTGAAGCTGGATGATCCGGCCGATGTCGCGAACCCTGTGTTCCGGGAGCTGATCGCGTCAGGCGACGTTATCGTGGCCGATGCGGCGGCGCAAACGGTTGCGGCCACGGTTGCTGAGCAGGCGAGTGCGTCTGTGCTCGATGCGTGCGCGGGGCGCGGCACGAAGGCGATCCTCATCCAAAGCGATGCGCAGCGCCTGCGCGGAGCTCAGATCGAGCGCTTCACCGCGATGGATAACGTGGCATCCAAGCGGCTGCCGTTCGAAGAGCATGCGAAGGCGTGCGGTGCGCACATCAGCGCGTACCTCGTGGTAGATGCCACCGATCTGAGCGCGACGCTTGGTGACGAGGCCTTCGACGCGGTGCTGATCGATGCACCCTGCACCGGCCTGGGCACCCTGCGACGGCATCCGGAGATACGCGGGCGCATCACGCCTGACGAGCTTGAAGCGGCGGCGAAGCTGGATGATCGTCTGCTGGCAAGCGCTGCTGTGCAGGTAGCGCCGGGCGGTGTGCTCATCTACGCCACGTGCACCATCGCGCCGGGTGAGAACGAAGGCGCCATCGAGCGCTTCCTGAACACGCCTGCAGGTGCGCCCTTCGCGTTGGAACCTATCGCGGGCGCACCCTTCTTCGCGCCTTTGCTGACCTCTGGCGGATGCGATGCGCATTTCTGCGCCGTAATGCGGAAAAGGGCTTGAACAACCAGCAGTCTGTTGTTTTACAATCGGAGGCTCCAGAAAACCAAGGAGCAGATGACCATGGAACCGAACATCAAAGAGGTCGCGGATCGCATACGGGCGCTTCGCGACGATATGGGATATACCGTCGAAGAGATGGCACTGGCCACCGGACGCAGCGCGCAGGAATACGAAGCGCAGGAATCGGGCACCGAAGACCTCTCGTTCACGTTCCTGTATAAGTGCGCCGACAAACTCGGCGTAGATGTGATCGAGCTTCTGACTGGCGAGAATCCGCACCTGACGGGCTATTCGCTGATGCGTGAGGGCGATGGGCTCGTCATCAAGCGCCGCGCGGGCTTCGAATACCTGCACAAGGCACCGCATTTCCGCCATAAGCTAGCCGAGCCGTTCCTGGTCACGGCGCCCTACCTGCCCGAAGCGCAGGATGCGCCCATCCATCTTTCGTACCACGAAGGGCAGGAGATCGACTACGTCATATCGGGGCATCTTCGCTTCGCCTATGAGGACCACGTCGAAGAGGTGGGGCCGGGGGATCTGCTCATGTACGACTCTGGCCGCGGGCATGGCATGATCGCCATCCACGGCGAGCCGTGCACGTTTCTGGCCATCGTCTTGAAGCCGCAGGATCAGTGCATTAGGTAGGTGCGCGTCCGCGCGGGCGTTGCACCTAAAACCTACGCTGCAAGCACGATCCAAGACGATGGAGGCAATCGAGATGAGGAACATCAACCTTCGCTACGTGAATGAGGAATACGACGACAATGGGCTTCTGACGAAGTTCGAGCTACATTGCGATCCGGATTACAACTTCGCCTACGATGTAGTCGATGATATCGCGGTGAACGATCCAGATCGACGCGCCATGGTGTGGTGCAATCCGGAAGGCGAAGAGCATGTGTTCACCTTCGCGGACATGAAGCGATGGTCGGACAAGACAGCGAACTTCCTGGCCGAGCAGGGCATCGGTCGGGGTGACAAGGTGCTCGTGGTGCTCAGGCGCCATTACCAGTTCTGGTTCGTGGCGCTGGCGCTGGCGAAGCTGGGCGCGGTGAAGGTGCCCGCCACGTTCATGCTGAAAGAGCACGATATGAGCTACCGTTTGAACGGCGCGGGCATCAAGGCCATCATCGCCACCAGCGCCGGAGAGGTGGCCGATGTGGTGGATGCAGTGGTGGCGGAATGCCCGACCGTGCAGACGCTGATCATGGTGAACCCGGCGGGCGCGGGCCTGACCGAGCGCGACGAGCATGGGAACCTGCTCGACGGTGGCCAAGGGTTCGGCGCGGCGCTATCGGGGGAAGCGGGCATCTGCGCGCTGTCTGTCGAACGTGCAGGATGGGTCGACTTCAATGCTGGGGTGCGCGCGGCCTCCGATGCCTTCGCTCGACATGAGACGCTTGCCGCTGAGCCCATGCTGTTGTACTTCTCCTCGGGCACCTCGGGCAATCCCAAGATGGTCATGCACGACAGCCTCTATTCGCTGGGGCATCTGATGACGGCCAAGCACTGGCACAACGTGCGTCCCGATGGCCTTCATTTCACCATCGCCGATACGGGGTGGGGAAAGGCGGTATGGGGCAAGCTGTATGGACAGTGGCTCATGGAAGCGGCCGTGCTCACCTACGATTTCGACCGGTTCCACGCCAGCGAGATACTGGATCTGATCGGACGCTATGGCGTGACCACGTTCTGCGCGCCGCCCACGATGTATCGCATGATGATGCAGGAGGATCTGGGGGCCTACGACCTGTCCAGCCTGGAATACTCGACCACGGCAGGCGAAGCGCTCAACCCCGACCTGTTCGACTTCTGGAAAGAGAACACGGGGCTGACCATCTTCGAGGGCTTCGGGCAGACCGAAACGCCGCTCACTATCGGCAATCTGACGAATTCGACGCCGCGGCCCGGTTCCATGGGCAAGCCGGTGCCGCTCTACGAAGTGGCCATCCTGCGCGAGGACGGCACGGCATGCGCGACCGGCGAGACGGGTGAGATCTGCATCCGCATCGATCCGCATCCGGCGGGCATCATGATGGAGTACTACCGGGATGCGGACAAGACTGCGGCCACCATGCATGACGGGTGGTACCACACCGGCGACACCGCCTGGGCTGACGAGGATGGGTACTACTGGTATGTGGGGCGCAACGACGACGTGATCAAATCGAGCGGCTACCGCATCGGACCCTTCGAGATAGAGAGCGTGATGCTGGAGCATCCGGCGGTGCGCGAGGTGGCGGTCACTGGCGTGCCCGACGAACTGCGCGGCATGGCGGTGAAGGCGACCGTGGTGCTGGCGGAGGGCTTTGCAGGATCGGACGAGCTGACGCGCGAGCTGCAGGAGTGGGTGAAGCGCGAGACGGCCCCGTACAAGTATCCGCGCATCATCGAATATACCGTGGAGCTTCCGCGCACCGTCAACGGCAAGATACGGCGCGTTGCCATACGAGAAGCCGACCAGCGCCAGACGGTTCCGGAAGGCTTGGTATAATCTCCAAGCATAAGGCAGCTTTGAGCGGGCCGCGGCTTTGATGAGCGCGGCTCGCTTTTATTAAGGACGAGGGAGTCAGCCTTGAAGGGTAGAGTTGAGATCGACGAGGGCTTCTGCAAAGGATGCGGCATCTGCGTGAATGTGTGCCCGCAGCGCATCCTTGAGCTGGATGCCGATACGATAACACCGAAGGGGTACCATCCGGCCCAGTGTACCGACGAGGATGCGTGCACGGGCTGCGCCACCTGTGCGCTGATGTGCCCTGATGTGGCCATCACGGTATATCGGGAGGTGCGACCATGAGCGAGAAGGTCCTGATGAAGGGCAACGAGGCGCTGGCCGAGGCAGCCATGCGCGCGGGGTGCCGCTATTTCTTCGGGTATCCCATCACGCCGCAGACCGAACTGGCGGCCTACATGAGCAAGCATCTGCCGAAGCACGGTGGTACCTATTTGCAGGCAGAGAGCGAAGTGTCGGCCATCAACATGGTGTATGGCGCGGCGGCGTGCGGTGTGCGCACCATGACCTCGTCGTCCAGTCCGGGCGTGTCGCTCAAGACGGAGGGCATCTCGTATTTGGCAGGCGCCGATCTGCCTGCGGTCATCATCAATGTGCAGCGTGGTGGCCCGGGGCTGGGCAGTATCCAGCCTTCGCAGAGCGACTATTGGCAGGCCACGCGCGCCATGGGGCACGGTGACTTCTTCCTGCCCGTCTTCGCACCATCCACCGTGCAGGAGATGGCCGATCTGGTCTACGAGGCGTTCGACGTGGCCGATCGGTACCGCACGCCGGTGGTCATCCTGGCCGACGGCATGCTGGGCCAGATGATGGAACCGGTGGTCATGCCGGAGGAACGGGCGCTGGAGGACCTGCCAGCCAAGCCGTGGGCGACCGACGGGCATAGAGGAGCGCGCCCGCATAACGTGGTGAACTCTCTGTTCTTGGATGCGCAGCAGCTCTACGAGAAGAACGTGGAGCGCTTCGAGCGCTACGAGCAGATTGCGCGCGACGAAGTGCGCGTCGAAGAGTATCTGACCGACGATGCCGACATCGTGGTGGTGGCGTTCGGGGCAGCTGCCCGCATCGCGCGCAGCGCGGTGAACGATGCGCGCGCCAAGGGCATCAAGGTGGGCCTGATCCGTCCCATCACGCTGTGGCCGTATCCTTCCGAGGCCATCCGCGCCTGCGATGCGAAGGCGTATCTGGTGGTGGAGATGAACATGGGCCAGATGGTGGAGGATGTGCGCCTGGCGGTGAACGGGCAGGCGCCCGTCGAGTTCTTCGGACGCGCAGGTGGTGTGATACCGCGCCCCGATGAGGTGCTCGCCTGCATCGAAGAGCTGGCTCGGAAGGAGGTGGTGTCGCATGGCTGAGATGGAATGCGTCTTTAAGCGAACCGAATCGTTGTTGCCGGTGGTGACCAATTACTGCCCGGGCTGCACCCACGGCATCGTGGAACGCCTGGTGGCGGAGTGTATCGACGAGATGGGCATGGGCGGCCAGACCATCGCGGTGGTCCCGGTGGGCTGCTCGGTCATGGCCTACGATTTCTTCGGCTGCGATGCCATCGAAGCGGCGCATGGACGTGCGCCTGCGGTGGCCACGGCGGCCAAGCGCGTGTTCCCTGATCATCTGGTGTTCGCCTACCAAGGCGATGGCGACCTGGCCTCCATCGGCATGGCTGAGACCATCCATGCGGCCACGCGCGGCGAGAACATCACCGTCATCTTCATCAACAACGCCATCTACGGCATGACCGGGGGTCAGATGGCACCCACGAGCCTTCCGAACCAGGTCACGCAGACCTCGCCCTATGGCCGCAACCCTGCCTATGCGGGGTATCCCATCCGCGTGTGCGAGCTGCTCTCGTCGCTGGATGGCGTGGCATACCTTGAACGCGTAACCGTGGATTCGCCGAAGAACGTACGCCGTGCGAAGAAGGCCATCGCGCGTGCGTTCCAGAACCAGGCCGACAAGATCGGCTATTCACTCGTGGAAGTGGTTTCCACCTGCCCCACCAACTGGGGCATGGATCCGCAGCAGGCCTTCGCGTGGATGCGCGAAAACATGCTGCCGTACTACCCGCTGGGCGTGTACAAGGACGTGGTGGCCGATGGATATGCGAACGTGGCCGAAGCAGCCACGGCCCGTGCAGCGGCGTGCCCTCTGGTGTCGGTTTCCAAGGAGGATGATCGCTGATGGCGCAACAGATGCAAGCGGTGCTGGCCGGATTCGGCGGCCAGGGAACGCTCTTCGCGGGCAAGGTCATCGCGTATGCGGGCCTGATCGAGGACCGGCATGTGTCGTGGTTTCCCTCCTATGGTCCCGAGATGCGTGGTGGTACCGCCAACTGCTCGGTGACGGTGTCCGATGAGCCTATCGGCAGCCCGCTGGTCACCGAGCCCGATGTGGTCATCGCCATGAACCAGCCTTCCTATGATAAGTTCGTTGAAGAGGCGCGTGCAGGTGCCGTCGTGGTCTTCGACAGCGATCTGGTGACGCCTGAGGATGTGCGCACCGATGTGGAGAAGGTGGGCATCCCGGCAGCAAGGATCGCGCAAGAGGCCAAGATGGACAAGCTGGCGAACATCGTGCTTTTGGGCAAGCTGTGGGACAAGACGCGCTTTTGCGAACGTGCGACGTTGGATGCGGCCATCTGCAAGTGCGTGCCGTCGACCAAGCCGCAACTGATCGAGATGAACGAGCGCGCGATCGAGATGGGGATAGACGCATGACGACGAACGAGGGCACCACCGCGATGGACACCGATCTGAAGGATCTCGCCGAGCGTATTCGCGGTCTGCGCGAGGCCTGCGATGTGTCCGTTGAGGACATGGCGGCCAACCTGGGCGTACCGCTTGACACTTACGAGCAGTGGGAGGTCGCGAACGATGTGCCCATCTCGGCCATCTATCATATGGCGCGCATGTTCAACGTGGACATGAGCGAGATACTGACGGGCACCTCGGCCAAGCTGGATACCTATCATGTGGTGCGCCGGGGCGAAGGGCGCGTGGTCGATCGCCATCCGGGCTACCATTTCGAGGACATGGCCTGGCGGTACCGCAACAAGATTATGCAGCCGCTCGTGGTGATCCTGGAGCCAGGGGATGCAACGGTGGAGCTGATCTCGCACAAGGGCCAGGAGTTCAACTTCGTCATCGAGGGTACCGTTATCATCACTGTGGGCGACAAGGAGTTCGCACTGAATGCGTGGGACAGCATCTATTTCAATGCAGAGATACCGCATGGGCAGCGTTGCGGCGGTGATGCAACGGCGAAGTTCGTGACGATAATCGCCGAGTAGGACAACGGGCAGGAAACGATGGATCACATTCTCAAGAAGTATCTTCCTCGCATTGACTTCGACAGCTACGAGGATTTTCGCGACAATCTTTGCATCGAGGTTCCCGAAGCGTTCAACTTCGGCTTCGATGTGATTGATGAATGGGCGCGGGGGGAACCGGATAAGCGCGCGCTGCTCTGGATCGACGATGCGGGCAACGAGCGTACGTTTACCTTTACCGATATCTCGCGGCTGTCGAACCAAGCTGCGAACGCCTTTCGGGGCTTGGGCATCGGCAAGGGCGATGTGGTCATGTGCATCCTGCGCCGCCGCTGGGAGTATTGGGTGGTGGCGGTGGCGCTGGCGAAGCTGGGCGCGACCATCATCCCGGCCTCGTTGCAGCTGACGCGCAAGGACATCGTCTTCCGCGCGAATAGCGCCCAGGTCAAGGCCATGGTGTGTGTGGCCGACGATTACGTACTCGACCAGGTGGAGCAAGCGCTGCCTGACGCGTCCACCATCAAGGACATCATCATCGTGGCAGGGCAGCGGGAAGGCTGGCGCGCCTTCGACGAGCTGATCGAGGGCGAATCCGACCAGTTCGAACGCCCCTGTGGCGAGGCGGGCGTGACCAGCAAGGACACCATGCTGATCTACTTCACCAGTGGCACCACGGGAAACCCCAAGGCGGTCATGCACAATTTCGCGCATCCGCTCGGGCATATCATCACAGCGAAGTATTGGCAGCAGGTCCAGGAGAACAAGCTGCATATGAGCGTGACCGATTCGGGCTGGGCCAAGTTCGGCTGGGGCAAGATCTATGGGCAGTGGCTGGCGGGCGCCAGCATCTTCGCCTACGACATGGACAAGTTCGTGCCCTCAAAGCTGTTGCAAGTGATGCAGGACTACGAGCTGACCACGTTCTGCGCGCCGCCCACGATGTATCGGTTCATGCTGCAGGAAGATGTGGCGTCCTACGATCTGTCCAGCATCCAGAACTTCGCTACGGCGGGCGAGCCACTTAATGCCGAGGTGACGCTGGCGTGGGAGCGCTTGACGGGCAAGAAGATCCGCGAAGGGTTCGGTCAGACCGAAGGGCCGGTGCTTTTGGCTACGTTCCCATGGATCGAGCCGCGCCCGGGTTCGATGGGTAAGCCCTCGCCGCTGTTGAACGTGAAGCTGCTCGACGATGATGGCGCGGAAGTGCCCGAGGGTGAAGAGGGTGCCATCTGTGTGACCGGCTTGCAGGAGGCATATCCGCCAGGCTTGTTCGTAGGCTACTACGGCAACGATGAGGCGACCGCTGAGGCAGTGGGTGGCAGTTACTACAATCTGCATGACATGGCGTGGCGTGATTCTGACGGCTACTGCTTCTTCGTGGGACGCAACGACGATGTGATCAAATGCTCAGGGTATCGCATCGGGCCCTTCGAGGTGGAAAGCGCGCTGGTAGAGCATCCGGCGGTAGTGGAATGCGCCGTGACCGCGGCACCCGATCCGATCCGCGGCAAGGTGGTGAAGGCCACCGTGGTGTTGGCGCGTGGCTATGAGCCTTCTGAAGAGCTGGTGCGTGAGTTGCAGGAGCACGTGAAACGCACCACAGCGCCGTACAAGTACCCACGTATCGTCGAGTTCACAGATGAGCTTCCCAAGACGATTGGTGGCAAGATCAAGCGTAAACTCATTCGTAAGACGGATGGCATCGACGATTAGTCAAGGATGAGAGGGCGCCATGCTCCCGTATTATAAGAAGTATTCGATCATCGCGTGCATCATCGGCGTTGCGCCGTCGGTGATCGTCTCCACCATCTATCCGATGGTCACCGGGTCCATCACGGCGTCCACGTTCAGCGGGCTTGTGCTTTTGCTGGCCATCTTCGTGGCGTTCATGGTGTTCGGCTTCAACATTATGGAGCGAGTAGCCGAAGCGCATACGAACAAGTTGCTCGCGCTGTACAACGACGACTGCGACCCGCAGGCGCTGGTGGCGCAGGGGCAGAGCGTGGCCTACGTCATTACGTTCCCATGCCGCGAGGCGGGTGCGTGGTATCTGTCCTACTATGCGCAGGCGCTCCTTGATACGGGCGATATGGAGAAGGCGCGTCTCATAGAGAAGGGCTTGCGCCAAAGCGTGCAGGCGGCGAAGAAGCCGCAGCAAAAGGCCGGTATTCTGGTGAACCTGATCCCGCTGGTGGATAAGCTGGATGGCACCGACGAGGCGCTCACCTTGATCGGCCAGGGGTTGGCGCTGGTCGCCGACGATCATACTCCGGCCGGTGCCGAGCGGCGGTCCTTTCTGGAGAGCCAGGAGAAGATCATGCGCGTGCGCGAGAGCGGCAACGCTCAGGACGCGGCGAAGCTGGACGAGGCCATCTGTGCAAGCGACGCGTATCCCATGCGCATCCGCGTGGAGGCGGCGTGGGCCGAGGCGCGCGCGTACTATCGCATGAACGATGCTGCTGCCGAACGGCGTTCGCTCTCCTTCGTGGTGGACCATGGCAACAAGCTGGTGTTGGTGGGGAAGGCGAAGGAGCGCCTGTCTGCGTTGCGCTAGGACGGCAATGTATAATCGAAGAATGCCGTATCAAGGAGTGAGATGCTCTACTCGATCGAAGAATTGAAGCAAGTCGTTTCAGCCGCTGCGAGGCGGTATAACCATGATGTGACCAAATCCGCTAAGATAAATAGCATCTCGCTTTTCGGCAGCTATGCTGAAGGCTGTGCTGATTCAGCTTCCGA
>CASTMW010000009.1 GCA_949450265.1 uncultured Eggerthellaceae bacterium
GAACTGGAACGCGACATCCCCTTCATCGAAGACGTGTTGGCACACGGCAACAAGCTGGCCTGCGATGTGGCGCAGACCACGCTCGATGAGGTGCGCGAGGCGATGGGCATGGTGTATTAGATGGCGGTGTCAGCGAGCACTGAGCATATGGTGAACCCCGAGCGTGTGGCGCAGGCGGTCTATGCGGGCATACGAGAGGCGGCGTGCACCCTGCGCGCCGATGTGCTGGCAGCCATCCGTGCGGATTGGCTGGATGCGAAGGTTGCCGATGCGTCCTCGCGCCAAAGCGAAGTGCTGCATGCCATGGTGCAGAATGCCCTGATCGGCGATCGCGATCAGGTGCCCATCTGCCAGGATACCGGTACGGTGTGGGTGTGCCTGGAACTGGGCGAGGCGTGCAGCGTATCGGGCAATGTGTTCAGCCGCGTGGATTTCGCGGTGACACGGGCCTACGAAGACGGCAAGCTGCGCATGAGCGTGGTGCGCGATGCGCTGTTCGATCGCGTGAACACTAACACGAACGCACCGGCGTTCTGCGAGGTGCGTATGGTGCCCGGTCGGGGCGCGCGCCTGCACGTGCTGCTGAAGGGCGGCGGCTCGGACAATGCGTCGCGCGTGGTCATGCTCTCGCCGGATGCGGGCATCGAAGGCGTGCAGCGCGTCGTGCTGGACTGCGTGCGCGAGAAGGCGGCGAACGCCTGCCCGCCGCTGGTCATCGGTGTGGGTGTGGGCAGCACGTTCGACAAGGTGGCGGGCATGGCCAAGCATGCGCTCTTGCGCACGGTGGGAAGCCCGGCGGCAAGCGATGCGGCAGCGGCGTTCGAGCAGCGCGTGCTGGATGCGGTGAACGCTACGGGCATCGGGCCGGCCGCGCTGGGAGGCGCTCCCACGGCGCTTGCGGTGCATCTGGAAACGGCCCCGTGTCACATCGCATCGTTGCCGGTGGCGGTCAATATGGGGTGCTGCGCCATGCGCAGCGCCACCATCGACCTGGTCACCGAGGAAGGCTACGCCTTGGAGTTCCCGGCTGCCCAAACATGGGAAGGCGACGATACGAAGGTGCATCGCGTGATCGACCAGAGCCACCAGGCCATCGAAGAGGCAACGCGGCGGAAGGAGCGCTCATGACCGGCCCCATCAAGCTCGACCTTCCCGCTACGCGCGAGGATCTGGCAACGCTCAAGGCAGGAGACAGCGTCCACCTGAGCGGTCCGGTGTACACCATGCGCGATGCGGGCCATGCGCGCTGCTTGGCGTACGTGGAAGAGCACGGCCAGTTGCCGTTTGATCTGGCCGGGCAGGTGCTCTTCTATGCGGGTCCCACGCCTCCGGCGGCAGGGCGTCCGATCGGTGCGGTGGGGCCTACCACGGCCAGCCGGATGGACTTCGCCACGCCCCAGCTGCTGCGCACGGGCATCATCGCCACCATCGGCAAGGGCAAGCGCTCGCAGGCGGTCATCCAGGCCTGTAAGGAGACGGGCAGCGTGTACTTCGCCGCGGTCGGCGGGGTGGCAGCCCTGCTGGCGGAATGCGTCGTGCGAAGCGATATGGTGGCCTGGGATGACCTGGGCACGGAGGCGCTGCGCCGTTTGGAGGTGCGCGACTTCCCGGTCTTCGTCGAGATCGACGTTGCGGGCAACGACCTGTATCGTTCTATCCAGGATGCGAGCGCATGATCCTGCAGGTCGAGCATGTATCGAAGTCCTTCGGCGGGGTCGACCTGTTCAGCGATGTCACGTTCAAGCTGGAACAGGGCGACCGGTTGGCGCTCGTGGGTCCGAACGGCGCTGGCAAGACCACGATGCTCAAGATCATCACCGGCCAAGAGGACGCCGACGAGGGCAGGGTCCTCTTCGCGCGCGGCGCACGTGTGGGCTACCTTGAGCAGGAGGCCATCGAGATGGGTATGGCGCCCGTCTTCGAAGAGGTCATGTCCGCGCAGGCAGAGGTGCTGGAGCTTGAGCGCACACTGAAGGAGCTGGAGGATGGTCTGGGCGCCCATCCGAGCGAGGCGCAGCTTGCCGCCGCGGGCCGCGCGCGCGATGCCTACGAGATGGCTGGGGGCTACACGCTCGAAGCGAAGGTGCGCTCGGTGCTGTTCGGCCTGGGCTTTCGCGAAGAGGACATGGTGCGCTCGACAGGCGAGTTCTCCGGAGGCTGGCAGATGCGCATCGCCCTGGCGAAGCTGTTGGTACGAAACCCTGAGGTGCTGCTGCTCGACGAGCCCACCAACCATCTTGACCTGGAATCGGTGAAGTGGCTGGAGAGCTTCCTGCGCACCTACGAGGGTACGGTGATCGTGGTCAGCCACGACCGGGCGTTCATGGACAACATGGTGGATCGCGTGGCCGAGATAGCGAACGGGCATGTGACGCTGTACAAGGGCAACTATTCGGCATATCTGAAGGCGCGCGAGGAAGCACTCGTACGCTTAGCTGCCGAGAAGCAGAAGCAAGACGAAGAGATCGCCAAGTTGGAGGCGTTTGTCGAGAAGTTTCGCTACAAGGCGACCAAGGCGAAGCAGGCTCAGGATCGGCTGCGCAAGCTGGAACGCATCAAGGAGAACCTGATCGTGCTGCCCGAGCAGCGCAAGAGTGTGCATTTCAACTTCAAGCAGCCCCCGCGCACGGGGGACGAGGTTGTGCGCGCCGAGGGCCTGGTGAAGCGCTACGGGGACCATGTGGTCTACGATGGGATCGACCTTACGCTCTGGCGCGGCGACAAGGTGGCGCTCGTGGGCCCGAACGGCGCAGGCAAGTCCACGTTGCTGAAGATGATAGCGGGCGTCATCGCGCCCGATGCGGGTACGATCCGCTATGGCGTGAACGTCAGCCTGACCTACTACGCGCAGCATCAGCTCGAAGAGCTCGACGCTGGCAGCACCGTGTTCCAGGAGCTCGATCGTGCGGCTCCGGGCTGGACCATCAGCCAGGTGCGCAGCTTGCTGGGAGCGTTCCTGTTCCACGGCGATGACGTGGACAAGCGCGTCTCGGTGCTCTCCGGTGGCGAGAAGAGCCGCCTTGCGCTGGCGAAGATGCTGGTGGCGCCTCGTCCACTGCTGTGCTTGGACGAGCCGACCAATCACCTGGACATCTCCAGCGTCGATGTGCTGGAACAGGCGCTCAAGGCTTTCGATGGCACGCTGCTGTTCATCACGCACGACCGACACCTGATCCGCGGCGTGGCGAATCGCATCGTGGAAGTGGCCGACGGCACGCTGACCGACTATGCGGGCGACTACGATTACTACTTATACAAATCGGGCCAGTTGGAAGGTGCCCCGTCCGCATCCCCCTCCATCGTGGATGAGTTGTTCACCGATGGGGCGGAGCGCGCCTCAACAGGGGCGAAGGATGCGAAGGCACAGCCGCGCCGCTCAAGCGCACCCAAGAGTAAGGAGCAGAAGCGGGCGGAGGCCGAAGCGCGCAACCGGGCGCATGCTGCCACCAAGAACCTGCGCAGGCGCGTGGACGAGTTGGATGCGCAGCTTGCGCGCGACAATGCACGCATGGAGGAATTGCTGGCGCTGATGGCCGACCCTGACTTCTACATGAAGGAAGAGGGCACCGCTGACGCCATCGCCGAGCTCGGCGTGCTCAAGCAGCGCATCGCCGAGGCGGAGGCTGAATGGCTCGAGCTTTCCGAACAGTTGGAAGAAGAGCTTGCTCGTCACGCGTCCGCTTGATGCGCGCGCGTGGTGCAGCCGTGGTAAACTGAGCGGATGTCAGAATCTATCATCGCATATTACGTGTGCGCCATCCTGAGCTTCGTGCCAGCGCTCGTGCTGCACGAGGTGGCGCACGGGTTCGCAGCGTACAAGCTGGGGGACCCCACTGCCAAGAAGGCTGGGCGGCTCTCGCTCAACCCGTTGAAGCACATCGACCCGTTCGGCACGGTCATCCTGCCCCTGCTGCTCATGATCATGAACTGGCCCATCTTCGGCTATGCGAAACCGGTGCCCTACAATCCTAGCTACTTCAAGGACCCGCGCAAGGGTGACGCCATCACCGGGCTTGCCGGGCCGTGTGCGAACCTGTGCATGGCAGCCATCGCGGCAGCTTTGGCCTGGGTGCTCTCAGGCGTAGCGCCGCTTCTAGCAATGAACGTCATCGGGTTCTACTTCTATTACCTGTTCCTCCCGATGTTCTGCCTCATCAACCTGTACCTGATGTTCTTCAATCTGATCCCCATCCCGCCGCTGGACGGTTCGTCCATCATCGCGCTGTTCATCCCGGTGAAGTACCTGCCTAAATGGTATTCCATCCAGCAGTATGCCTTCCCGGTGTTCATGATCTGTATCATTGCGCTGCCATGGCTGATCCACGTCAATCCGTTCAGCTGGTATCTGGATGTCACCGCCGGTAACCTGGCCGATCTGATGCTGCCGCCAGGGGTGCGCTAGATGGCCTATCGTGTCAAGATAGAGAGCTTCGAAGGGCCCTTCGATCTGTTGCTGTACCTGGTCAGCCGCAAGAAGGTGGATATCGGCTCCATCTCTATCACCGAGATCGCTGACCAGTATCTTGCCGAAGTGGCGCGCATGGAGCGGCTCGATTTGGATGTGGCGAGCGATTTTCTGCTGGTGGCGGCCACGCTGCTGGAGATCAAGGCCCAGGCGCTCTTGCCTGCGCAGCGCGACGAGGTGGCCGAAGAGGTGGCCGAGCTGGCGCCAGCTGAAGCGCGCGACATGCTGGTGGCGCGCCTGATGGAGTACAAGCAGTTCAAGAACGCCGCTTCCGAGCTGGATGCCCGTTTCGAGTCGGAAGGTCGCATGCACAGCCGCCCGTTTGGGCCCGACGCGTGCTTCTTGAACCTGATGCCCGATTTCCTTGAAGGCACGACGCTCGATTCGCTGGCGCTGCTGGCTGCCGATGCGCTCGCGCGCCGCGAGCAGTTCTTGCTGGAAAGCGAGCATATCGCGGCTAAGCCTATCCCGGTGGAGGTGCATGTGCGCGCCATCCATGCGCGCATCGAAGCGAAGAAGCATCTGCGCTTCAGCCAGCTGGTGGAAGGGCAGCGCACGCCAGCGCTCGTGGTGGTCACGTTCTTGGCCATCCTCGAGCTGTACAAGCGCCGCATGGTCGATCTGGTGCAGGACGAGCAGTTCGGCGATATCTCCATCGACTACCGAGAAGGTTCGGGCGCGCTCGATCTGAGCGGCGACGACGAGCTGACATCCGTTGGGAGTTGACGATGTTCCAAGGTCTGAGCGAAGAGAATCTGGAAGGTGCCATCGAGGCGATGCTGTTCGTGACCGACGAGCCGGTGGGCGTGTTGACGTTGGCCGATCAGCTGGAATGCGATCCGGTGCTGGTGGAAGCTGCGCTGGTGAAGGTCGCGCGGCGGTTGGAGGAGGATAACCGGGGCATTCAGCTGCGCGAGGTAGCAGGCGGATGGCGCCTGTTCACACATCCGGCCTATCATGACATTATTGAGAAGTATGTGCTGTCATGGGATACGCGCAAGCTCTCGGCGGCGGCCATGGAAACGTTGGCCATCATCGCCTACACCCAGCCGGTCACGCGCGCGGGTGTGGCGCAGGTTCGCGGTGTGAACTCGGACAGCACTATCAGCAGCCTGGTCGAGAAGGGGCTCGTGCGCGAGATGGGAACATCGGATGCGCCGGGCAATCCCACGCTGTATGGGACCACGCGCGCGTTCTTGGAGCGCTTCGGGTTGCGCTCTACCAAGGATCTGCCCGATCTTGCCGAGTTCGCTCCTGATGAAGAGACGCGCCGCTTGATCTCCGAGCGTCTATCAGCCACGCGCGTGTCGCCAGAGGTGTCGGAAGAGGCCGCCGCGCTTATGGCCGAGCAGATGATGGACGAGGATCTGGATGCCCAGATGCAGGATGCCATTGCTTCCACGCTGGGCGTGGTGGACAAGATCGACTTCGACGCGCTGTCATTCGACCTTGACCAGGAATGATGCGCCTTTCCCGCTATCTTGCCCGGGCAGGCGCAGCATCGCGTCGTGGTGCGGAACGCCTGATCGAGGATGGGCGCGTGACGGTGAACGGCACGACCATCCGTCAGCTGGGCACGAAGGTGGACCCCGCGGACGACGAGGTGCGCCTTGACGGGCAGATGGTTGCGCTGCCTGCCCAGCAGGTCACGCTGATGCTGCATAAGCCAGCAGGATACGTGACCACTATGGATGACCCGCAAGGGCGCCCTACCGTGGCCGAGCTCGTGCCGCTCGATGCGCATCCGTCGCTCTTCCCGATCGGTCGCTTGGACTTCGATACCACGGGGCTCTTGCTGTTCACCACCGATGGCGACCTGGGCAATGCGCTGGCACATCCACGCCATGTGGTGGACAAGCGGTACCTGGCGCGCACGGCATCTTCGCTTAGCAACGAGGCGTTGGACCGTTTGCGCCACGGCGTCATGATCGACGGGCGCATGACGGCTCCCGCGCGCGTGCGGCGGGTGCAGGGCGAGCCGCACCCCACCTATGCCATCACCATCCACGAAGGGCGCAATCGCCAGGTGCGCCGCATGTTCGAAGCGGTGGGCACCCCGGTGACGAAGCTGCATCGTGCGCAGATCGGGCCGCTGACACTGGGGGATCTGCCCTGCGGGTGCTGGCGCGAGCTGGACCAGGCTGAGGTGAATGCGCTCATCGGAGGGTCGTAGCGCCATTGCCAAGTGCTGGCGCGCTTACGCTTCCATGTTGCTACAATGAGACCGTCGACAAAGAAGGGAGTTCCGAAGCGCGTGTTTGATATCGCAACAGATCGAACAGGGGAGCAGAAGCGAGCGCCCTTCCAAGCGGTCGCCGTGGTCGGGCTGGGCCTGATCGGCGCGTCGTTGGCGGCAGCGCTCAGGAAAGCATACCCGCAGATGACCATCTTCGGCGCGGATACCGACAGCCGCTCGTGCGTGGTGGCGAAGGAGCGCGGTTGGGTCACCGATGCCAGTCGGCCCGACGAACCAGCATTCCAGCGCTTCGTCGCCGATGAGGCCGATCTGGTGGTGCTCGCCACGCCCGTGGCTGCGGTGGATGACTACATGCGCCTGCTCGCCGACACCGGCTATGACGGTGTTCTGACCGATACGGTCTCCACTAAGACGCATCTGATCGAGGCGGCGGCCACACTGTTACCCGATCCTTCGATATACGTGCCAGGACATCCCATGACAGGATCGGAGAAGGCAGGCGTGGACAACGCGCGCTCCGATCTGTACGAAGGGGTGAATTGGATCCTTTGCCCTGATGAGAGCACCGACCCTGATGTCTTCCAGAAGCTCCATGAGCTGATCTGCGGTATGGATGCCCGGGTGGTATCGCTGCCGCGCGAAGATCACGATGATGCGGTCGCCATCGTCAGCCATGTGCCGCACATGGTGGCAAGTGCTTTGATGCAGCTTGCGCTCGCGCATGTGGACGAGAGCCGTTCGCTCATGCGCCTGGCGGCGGGCGGTTTCAAGGACACCACGCGTGTGGCGGCTGGATCGCCCGAGTTGTGGTGCGGCATCGCCTTCGACAACGCGCACGCGCTCGGCGATGGCCTCGATGAGATGACGGCCATCCTGACGCGGCTGCGCGAAGCGTTGGAAGCGGGGGATAAGGCTGCCTTCACGCGCCTGCTGGCCACAGCGGCCGAAGCGCGCCAGCAGCTGCCCGCTGCGTGGGTGCCCGGTTCGGACAAGCTGGTGGAGGTGCGCATCCCCATGGTCAATCGCACCGGCGTAGTGGCCGAGGTCACCACCATCGCCAGTTCGGTCGGCTGCAACATCCAATCCATCGAGATCGACCATGTGTCCGAAGGCAACGCCGTGCTGAGCCTCGTGCTCACCGACGAAGGCGATATCGGACAGCTATCGTACAAACTGGTGAGCGCTGGCTACACCGTGTCGTTCAGCCCTCTTTCACCGAAGGAGCACAGCCATGTCGAATGAGACGATCATCCAACCGCTGCAGGGCCCGTTGCAGGGAACGGCGCAGGTGCCAGGCGACAAGTCCATCTCGCATCGCGCGGTACTGTTCTCGGCCATGGCCGAGGGCACCTCGCATCTGAGCGGCGTGCTCGATTCCGAGGACGTGCGCTCTTCCATCGCTGCGGTTACCCAGCTGGGTGCCACCGTGGACCTTGCGCCAGGCAAGGATGGCTCGCTTGCGGGCACAGTGAGCGGCTGGGGCATCGCGGGCCCCACGCAGCCCGATGTGCCCATCGACTGCGGCAATTCCGGCACCACGGCGCGCCTGTTGATGGGCATGCTGGCACCGTGGCCCATCCAGGTCACGCTGACCGGTGACGATTCGCTGCGCCGACGCCCGATGCGCCGCAATACCGCACCGCTCATGAAGATGGGCGTGCAGTTCAAGCCAGCCGAGGCTGATCATCTGCCCATCACCGAGGTGGGCACGAGCGATCTGCGGGCCATCGACTACGACGCCCCCATGGCATCCGCTCAGCTGAAGACCGCGGTTCTGCTGGCTGGCGTCTACGCCCACGGGACCACCACCCTGCATGAGCCTGCGCCTTCGCGCAACCACACCGAGCTGATGCTGCCTGAATACGGCGTGCCCACCACGGCGGGAACGCGCATGGCCGAGGTCAGCGGACCTGCCGTCATGCACGCCTGCGACCTACGCGTGCCGGGGGATGCGTCCTCGGCGGCGTTCTTGGTGGCGGCGGCGCTTCTGAAACAGGGCAGCAGCATCCGCGTGGAAGGTGTGTCGTTGAACCCGGCGCGCATCGGCTTCGTGCGCACGCTAGAGCGCATGGGCGCCCACATCACCGAGCATATCGAAGGGCACGAGGGCAAGGAGCCCTACGGCACCATCGAAGTGGCCTACACCGCTTCCTTGCACGGCTGCGAAGTGCCCTCCCAGCATTTCGCTTCCATCTTGGACGAGGTGCCCGTGCTGGCGCTCGTTGCGGCGCACGCGCGTGGCGTGACGGTGTTCAAGGGCGTGGGGGAGCTGCGCGCCAAGGAGACCGACCGCGTGCGCGCCATCATGGACGGCCTTGAGAAGCTGGGCGTGGATGTCTGGGAAGAGGGGGAGAACCTCTACATCGAAGGGGATCCGTCCCTCTGCGCCCCTGCGGGCCTCGCCTTCAATTCCGAAGGTGATCATCGCATCGCTATGACCTGGGCGCTCGTGGGTCTGTGCGGCACCGAGCCGGTCACGGTGAGGGGCTTCGATGCTGTTGCGGTCAGCTATCCTACCTTCCTGGCTGACATAGAGAGCCTGGTGCGCTCATGATCGTGGCCATAGACGGACCGTCGGGCGCGGGCAAATCTAGCGTGGCGAAGGCATGCGCCAAGCAGCTGGGCTTCTCATGCTTGGACACGGGCGCGATGTATCGCTCCATCGCATGGTTGGCGCTGGAACATGATGTGGCGCTGGATGACGACGAGGCGCTCGGCCAGCTTGCGCGCGCTTGCACGATAGCGTTCGGGCATGCGCCGGGCGATCCGGTGCCGCGCAGCGTGTCCATCGACGGTCATGACGTGACCGATGCCATCCGTACCGCGCGCATCGATCGTGCGGTCAGCCCTGTTTCGGCGGCGCCCAGCGTGCGCGCAGCCATGCTGGATCAGCAACGGCGCATCGGGCTTTCGGGCGACTACGTGGTGGAAGGGCGCGATATCGGTACCACGGTGTTCCCCGATGCCGAATTGAAGGTGTTCCTGACGGCCTCAGCCGAAGAGCGCGCGCATCGTCGGGTGCGCCAGAATGCCGATCGCGGGGTGGGCTCCATCGACTATCCCGAAGTCTTAGCTGACATTGAACGGCGTGATGAATACGATTCCACTCGCGCTGCCAGCCCGTTATGCCCAGCTAAGGATGCGAAGTTGATCGACTCGACCGATCGCTACATCGAGGACATCATCGCCGAGATTTGCACGCTGGCGCATGACGCGCAGGAGGGAGAGCGCTAGATGGGGCTGTTCCTGCCATACGAGAAGATGTGGGACATGCCCTTGGGCGGCACGTCGACCGAACGGCAGATCCCCCATTGGTTCGGCAACATCGCGTACGTGGTGGTGGGCGGCGTGTGTAAGCTGCTCTTCCGCTATCGTGTCGATGGGCGCGAGAACTTGCGCGGCTTCTATGATGAGTGCGGCGTGGTGGTGGTGTGCAACCACACGTCGTTTCTGGATGTGGCCTTCATCTATCTGGCCGCCCGTCTCAAGCAGTGGGTGCGTCTCATCGGGCGCGAATCGCTCTTCGACAACGCGCATGGTCTGGTAGGCCAGATCCTCTCGCGGGTAGGGGCCTTTCCCATCAAGCGCGAATCGGCCGACCGCACCGCCATCAAGCGTGCGGCCCGCATGCTGAAGAACCGCGAGCTGGTGGGCATCCTGCCCGAGGGCACGCGCCGGGGTAAGGGCACCATGGAGCCCAAGCTGCATTCGGGCGCGGCGTTCATCGCGCGCATGGGCAAGGCGCCGTTGCTGCCCATGACGGTGCGCAATGCCGAGAACGTGAAGCGCAAAGGGCAACGTTTCCGCTTCCCGAAGATCACGGTGGAATACGGCACGCCCGTGCTGTTGGAGGATTTCGATTTCCTGCCCAAGGAGGATCGGCTGGACGGCTGCACCTGGTATGTGATGCGGGAGTGCTTCGCGCTGTCACGGCGCATCCCGGCCGACGAGGTGGATATGGTGGCCCTGTTCCCGGATGCGGTGGATTTCTCGGCGGCCTTCGCGGCACATCCCGTTCCTCGCCGCACCACCGAAGAGGTGGTCGCGCTCGTGCGTGCTCAGCGCCAGCCGAACCGCACGGCCGAAGAGGGTGCGAGCTGATGCGCGTGGTGCTCGCCGATCATGCGGGCGCGTGTTATGGGGTGCAGCGAGCGCTCGATCTGGCAAGTGCTGCTCTGCGCGAGGGTGGTGGTGCTTACACCTTGGGGCCGCTCATCCATAATCCGCAGGTGGTGGAGAGCCTGGCGCAGCAAGGCGCGCAGGTGGTGGAGCGCGCTGATCAGGTGCGCAGCGGTACCGTCATCGTGCGCAGCCATGGGGTGACGCCGCAGGAGCGCGCCTGCCTTGAAGGGCGGGCCGACAAGGTGGTGGATGCCACGTGTCCGCATGTGGCGCGCGCCCAGAAGGCAGCAGAGCGACTGGCCGCTCTCGGCTGCGTGCTGGTGGTGGGGGAGCCGGGGCATCCCGAGGTGGCGGCGCTGCGCGAGTATGCTCGTGCGGCGGGTGCCGAGGTCCATGTGGTGCTCAGCCCTGATGGCCTGCCGTCCGATCTGCCGGAGCGCGTGGGCGTGGTGGTGCAGACCACTCAGCGCGCAGAGACGCTGCAAGCGGTGGTCGACGCATTGGCACAGCGAGGCGTGAGCGCTCAGGTCAAGGACACCATCTGCGCAGCCACTACCGAGCGCCAGGCTGCGGCAGAGGCGCTGGCGGCACAGGTGGATGCCATGGTGGTCATCGGCGGCAAGAACTCATCGAACACCACGCGCCTTGCCGAGATATGCGCGCTCTCTTGTCCGCGCACCTTCCATGTGGAATCGGCCAATGAGGTGCGTGCTGAGGCGTTTGCAGGCTGCGACACGGTGGGCGTCACCGCGGGCGCTTCCACGCCTGAGGACCAGATAACGGCTGTCGTGTGCGCATTGCAGGCGCTCTGATATTTCACCGACCACACCGATGCGCATCTTGCCAATCCGCTAGACTATATAGGTTCTGAAACCGACCGGGAGGATGCGATGTCCCAACCCATCGTTGCCATAGTGGGACGCCCCAACGTGGGCAAGTCAACGCTCGTGAACCGCATCGCGCAGACCCCTGATGCCATCGTGCATGAGATGCGCGGGGTCACGCGCGACCGCTCGTACCATCGTGCGGATTGGAACGGCGTCGACTTCACGCTAGTCGACACCGGTGGCATCGAACTGGCCACCGATGACGGGTTCCAAGCATCTATCCGCGATCAGGCGCTTCGGGCGGCCGATGAGGCCGATGCGATCATCTTCCTGGTCGATGGGCGCACGGGCGTCCTTGCCGATGATGAAGAAGTGGCTCGCATCCTGCTGCGTGCGAAGGCGCCTTCGTTCCTTGCGGTGAACAAGATGGACGACCCCGCCAAGGACGACCAGGTGTGGGAATACTGGCAGCTGGGCATGGGGCAGCCGTGGCCGATATCGGCCTTGCACGGGCATGGCACGGGCGATCTGCTTGACGAGGTGGTGGCAGCCATCGCCTCGGTGGCAAGCCTTGATGAGGAAGAGGACGACGCGTTGGATGTGGCGGTCATCGGGCGTCCGAACGCGGGCAAGTCGTCGCTCGTGAACCGGTTGACCGACAACGATCGCTCCATCGTCAGCCCTGTGGCCGGCACCACGCGCGATGCCATCGACACGCTGGTCGATCATGACGGGCGAATGTATCGCATCGTGGACACCGCAGGCTTGCGGCGCAAGAGCCGCATCGACGAATCGGTGGAATACTACAGCTTCGTGCGGGCCATGCGCGCCATCGACCGCGCCGATGTGGCGCTTCTGGTGATGGATGGCACGTTGGGCGTCACGGGCGAGGACCAGCGCGTCGCCAACTACGCTGCCGAGCGCGGATGCGCCTTGGTGATCGTCCTGAATAAGTGGGACATCGTGGAAGGCCCCGAGGCGAAGGCCAAGGTGCGCGAAGAGGTGGAAGACGAGCTGCACTACGTCAGCTACGCCAGCGTGGTGGCGCTCTCGGCGCTGACCGGCAAGAACGTTCAGCGCATCTGGGACGCCATTGACTCCGCCCATGCGAACTATGCCAAGACCATCTCCACCAGCCGCCTCAACGCATGGCTGGCCGAGATCCGCGAAGAGGGTCACACCGTGACCAAGGGCAAAGCGGTGCTGCGCATCAAGTACGTCACGCAGACCAGCACCTGTCCGCCCTCCTTCACGTTCTTCTGCAACCGGCCCGACCTGGTCACCGACAACTACGAGCGGTTCTTGGAGAACCGCTTGCGTCGTGCCTTCGACCTGTCCGGCACCCCCGTTCGTCTCCGATTCAAGAAGAAGGATTAGCTGATGGCCATCGTGATCCTCATGCTGATCGTTCTGTTTGCGATCAGCTTCCTCTTAGGCTCCATACCGTGGGGGCTCATTGTGTCGAAAGCGTTCTTCAAGAAAGACATCCGCCAGGAAGGCTCCGGCAACATCGGTGCGACGAACGCCGTGCGCGGCATGGGCATCAAGGGCGGCGCTGCAGTCTTCGTGTTGGATGCGGGCAAGGGCGCCTTGGCGGGGGCCATCGCTTGGTTCATCTGGGCGCCCCTGCTCACGAACGCGTTCTCGCTGGATACGGTCGTTGTGTTCACAGCGCTCCACGGCAATGTGGTGAGCGCTCATGATGCCATCGCTGCGGGGCAGGTGAGCATGCTCTGCGCGGCGGTTGCCTTCATCGGGTGCACGCTGGGCCACATCTTCTGTCCGTGGCTGGGCTTCAAGGGCGGCAAGGGTATCTCAGTGGCGTTCGGGTGCGAGTTCTTCGCGCTGGGTCCGGTGGGCGCGCTCATCGACTTGGTGGTGTTCGCGGTGTTCGCGGTCACCACGCGCTGGGTGTCTCTGGGCTCCATCATGGCGGCGGTGGCCGTTCCGTTGATGAGCGTGTGGATATGCTGGAACTGCTGGCCAGCGGCGGCGCTCATCGACATCACTGCGCTCGTCGTCATCTGGGCGCATCGGGGCAACATCCGTCGTTTGATGCACGGGGAAGAACCGAAGTTCGGTAGCAAGGACGCATCGAAGGCGTCCTCTGAGCTTTCAAGTGAGGACCCGCGTCCGCGCCGGGTACGTCGCGAAGAGGCGCGCCGAACGAAGGAGGGAAAGCTGTCATGAGCAAGGTCGCTTTGATCGGATCGGGATCGTGGGGAACGGCACTCGCGCAGCTGCTGGCGCGCAAAGGTTTCGACGCGGTCATGTGGACGCGCCGACAGGAGCTTGCCGATGAGGTGAATACCAGGCACACCAACATCACCTACCTGAGCGATGCAGCGCTGGATGCGCGCGTTTCTGCGACCACGTCCATGGCAGAGGCGTTCGAAGGGGCCATCGCAGCCGTCTTCGTCACGCCTTCGCGATTCTTGCGCGCTACGGTGGAGGCGGCGGTTCCCTTCATACACCCTGATCTGCCGGTGGTCATCTGCTCGAAGGGCGTGGAAGGCCAAAGCGGCCTTCTGGCGAACCAGATGATGGCCGAGGTCTTAGGAGAACCCGAGCGCATCGCTGTGCTATCCGGACCGACGCATGCCGAAGAGGTGGTGTTCGGCGTGCCGAGCGGTGCGGTATGCGCATGCGAGGATGAGGCTACGGCAACGTTCTTCCGCGACCTATTCGCCACCGATACATTTCGCACCTACACCTCCGATGATGTGGTGGGCGTTGAGCTGTGCGCGGCGTTCAAGAACGTCATTGCCATCGCCGTTGGCGTGTCCTACGGCATGGGATACGGGGACAATACCGCCGCCATGATCATCACACGCGGCTTGGCCGAGATGAGCCGTATGGTGGTGGCATGCGGGGGCACCGCGCTCACGTGCATGGGGCTGGCAGGTGCGGGTGACATGGTGGTGACCTGCATGTCGCAGCATTCACGCAATCGCCGTTTCGGGCAGTACTATCTGGCGCAGGGAAAGACGCTCACCGATTTCGAGGCCGACACGCACATGGTGGTGGAAGGCGCGCAGGCTGCGCGCAGCCTTGCGGTGCTGCAACAGCGCCACGGCGTAGACCTTCCTCTGACCGATGCGGTGCGCAAGATCATCTGGGAGGGGTCTGACCCCATCATCGAGGCACGCGTGCTGGTCGACCGTCCGCTCAAGGACGAGATATACGGGATGTAGGGCGCCTGAGCGCAAGGCACGTCAGAAGCGGTCCCGGTCCCGTAAGAAGATAGCCCCACATAAGGCGAGCCCCTCGCCGTTAAGGGGGTTGACGAGGGGCTCTCGCTGGCGGGCTGTCTTGCACAAGGTTTGGGAGGAGAAGAGGATTCACGCACAAGACGCGTGACAGCCCGTTAGCTTCAACCTAGTGCCGTGCTCGCAAGCACCAGCAAGCCCATCTTATGCGCTTTGCCCGCCGTGCTACCGACGGCTCACGTTCGGTTTCCGTTCGGTCTTTACGCTGTTACGCGCCCGATACCGTGCGTCCGTGCGCTCCGGCATAGGCTTGCTCCAGTTTGCGAAATGCCGCTCGCAGCTGCGCGTTCGCATCCGTCGGCTCCACGCGTCCGGTGGCGGGGATCACGCGATGGGCAGGGATGAGGATAGCCAAAGGATTGCTGCTGATCGCCTGTCCCACGGCGCGGTTCGCATTCGGGCGCCCGATCACCTGGGCGATATGCGTTGCCGTGCGCACCTGCCCATAGGGGATGTTGCAGATGGCATGCCAGACATCCTTCTGGAACGCCGTGCCCTCCACGCGCATCTGCACGTTGAACAGCGTGCGCTTTCCCGCGAAGTACTCGAGCAGCTGGTCGGCGCATGCGTTCGTGGCTGTGCTCGGCCGTTGCTGGCCTTCCATGTCGATGCGCCCGAGCGCTACGCGCACGATGCTCTCGCCTTCGCCTGCGATGGTGAGAGGCCCATACGCTGTTCGATAGGTGAAGTGGTTCAGGGAACGCATCGGGGCGATAACCTCCCATCACAATGGACATCACGATTATAGCAGCGGTGATGGACCCCATCTTGCATTAGAATGAGCACGAGAAGAGATGCTTCGTGAAAGGCTGCCCGTGTTCGAACCTGTTCGCATATGCCCCTCCATCCTGTCTGCCGATCTGGTCCATCTAGGCGATGACATCGCATCGGTGGCGCAGGCGGGGGCGGGTTTCATCCACGTTGATGTGATGGACGGCCATTTCGTGCCGAACTTGACCATGGGCGTGCCGCTGGTCAAGCAACTCGCGCACTTCACGGAGGTGCCGCTCGACGTGCATCTGATGATCAGCAACCCGATCGAGCAACTCCCTTGGTTCATCGAAGCAGGGGCCGATATGCTCACGGTGCATGCCGAAGCGCTCGATGGCGAAGGGCTTGTCTGTGTGGTGCGCATGATGCGCGATGCTGGCGTGCGTGCAGCTGTGGCGCTCAAACCGGCAACACCGGTCGATGCGATAGCGCCGGTGCTCGAAGAAGTTGACATGGTGCTCGTGATGAGCGTCGAACCCGGTTTCTCGGGCCAGAGCTATATCGAAGGTTCGCAGGATAAGGTGGCCGCCGTGGTGCGCATGGCACGGGAGCGCGGATGTGCTCCCTTGATCCAGGTGGATGGCGGCATCGGGTGTTCCACCGCGCCGCTCGTCTGCGCGCAAGGCGCTGATCTGTTGGTCTGCGGCAATGCGGTGTTCGCCGCCGACGATCCAGCATCAGCGCTGCGCGAGATACAGGCCATTGGAGAGGATGCGAGAGAAGATGCCCTGTCCATCGCTTGAGGATGCGATCTACCTCGATTATGCCGCCACCGCTCCCTTGCGAGCGGAGGCGCTGGCAGCCATGGAGCCGTACCTGATGACCGGTCGTGCGGCTGCCTGCGGGCAGGCCAATCCCAATTCGGTCCATTCAGCGGGCCGCACGGCGTTCCGTGCCTTGGAAGAGGCGCGCCAGATGGTGGCCGCCGCGCTGAATGCCAGGCGTCCCGACGAGATCATCTTCACCTCGGGGGCCACTGAAGCGGACAACGCTGCCGTCGCCGGGATGACCTTCTCGGCCCAGCGGCGCAAGCTGGATAGCGGTCAGAAGGACTTCAAGGCGCATGTCATCGTGTCCGCCATCGAGCATGATGCCGTACTCTGCCCGGCGCACCACCTTGCGTACCAAGGTTACGAGGTCGACTTCATCGAGCCGACGCGCGCGGGCTTCATCGAGGCTAGCGCCCTTGAGGCTCTCTGCAAGCCGAATACGGTGCTGGTATCGGTACAAGCAGCCAATTCCGAGGTGGGCAGCGTGCAGGCGGTGCGCCAGTTGGCCGACGTTGCCCATGCCCACGGTGCGCTCTTCCATACTGATGCCACCCAAGCGCTCGGGAAGATACCGGTGGACCTGCGCGCGTGGGATTGCGATGCGGCGTCATTCAGCGCTCATAAGATTGGCGGTCCGAAGGGATGCGGCGCGCTGTACCTGCGTGCGCGCACGCCCATGCAGCCGCAGGCGTTGGGTGGTGGCCAAGAGGGCACGAAGCGCAGCGGCACGCAGGATGTATGCAGCATCGTCGGCTTCGCGGCGGCGGTGCAGGCTGCCGTGGCCGAGCAAGCTCAGGAAAGCGCCCGTCTCATGCGCCTGCGCGACCATATCTATGCGAACGCGGCAAATATGGATGGCGTGCTCCCCACGGTGGAGGTGGTGCCGGGATCGCTGGATTACCTGCCCAATATTGTGAACCTGATGGTGCCTGGCATCGAGAGCGATTCGCTCGTGCTGCGCTTCGACACCTTAGGAATCGAGGTGTCCGGTGCCAGCGCATGCGCCTCGAACTCGCTGGAGCCGAGCCATGTGCTGCGCGCCATGGGCGTTGCCACCGACGATGCCCAATGCGAGCTGCGGGCATCCATGGGAACTGATACTACTGCTGCTGATGCGGATGCCTTCCTTGCGGCATTGCCGCGCGTGATCGATTGGAGGCCCTGACCGATGGAATTGGTGAACACGCACTGCCATTCGCACTTTTGCGGCCATGGCGAGGGGCTGGTGTCAGAATATGCTGCCGCCGCTGCCGATGCGGGCATCACCACTTTGGCGTTCACCGAGCATTATCCGCTCACGTCCGCCTTCGACCCCGATGGCTACCTTTCGGTGCCAGCGGTGGATATGGCGGCCTACGAGCAGGCAGTGCTGGACGCGCGCGCAGCGCATACGGGCATGGATGTGCTCTTGGGCATTGAGTTGGACTATCTTGCCGACACCGATGACCGCGACCTGGATGCTGCCGATCTGGCGCGCTACGATGTCATCTTAGGGTCGGTGCATTTCGTCGACCGCTGGCCCTTCGACGATCCGGCTCAGCGCGGCGTCTGGGAAGAGCCTGGCGCGGTGGATCGCATCTGGAACCGCTACGTCGACCTGTGGTGCGACGCGGCCAGCGACCCGACGCTCCCATTCCAGGTGATGTCGCATCCCGACCTTGCCAAGAAGTTCGCGTTCTATCCCAGCTTTCCGCTCGATGCGCTCTATGAACGCATGGCCGAGGCGGCATCGGCTGGTGGGCGCATGGTGGAAGTGAATACGTCGGGGTCCTACTACGCATGCGCGGAGATGTTCCCAGCACCTGATCTGCTGCGCGCGTTCTGCCGGGCGGGCGTGCCCTGCACCGTGGGGACCGATGCGCACAGCCCGGTCAATGTCGCGCGAGATATCCATCGTGCGTACGCGCTGATGCGCGAAGTGGGTTACCGCCAGGTCACCGTTCCCATGATCGGGGGAGATCGCCGCACCGTCGGACTAGACTAGCTACATGCGAGGGTGCATCCAGGATGGTCGCCCTCGTCCCGTTCTAAGGAGCATGAGATGGTCCAAGATAAACCGAAGGATGCTATCCAGAAGCGCTCAGCGCCCTTGCCTGTCAAGGCTGCTAAGCGGATGACCGTTGGCGCGCTGGAAGCGGCGTTGCTGAGCGAGTTTCCGGCAGAGGACGCTGAGGATTGGGATCGCACTGGACTGTACGTGGGCGAGGCCGCAGTGCCGGTGCAGAAGGTGGCGGTGGCACTTGACCCCACGGTGACGGCCATCGCGCAGGCGTCCAGTGCGGGCGCGCAGGTCCTCATCACCCATCACCCCGCCTACCTGAGCGCCCCTGCCACGTTCGCCCCCGAGCCTTCGGCGGCCTTGTCTCCCGGAGCTGCCGTGTTCGCCGCTGTGCGCAACGGCGTGGCACTTATGGACTTCCATACCGCGCTCGACGTCAGCAAGCGGGGCAACGATGCGCTTCCGGCGCTTCTGGGTCTCAAGGCGACCGGCAAGGTGGCGCATCCCATCGCGCCTGGCGCGCGCAAGGGCTATGGACAGATATGCCGACCGGATGCGAAAGGGCTCACTGTGCAGCAGCTGGCTGCGCGGTGCACATCGGTGTTCGGCCGAGCGCCGCGCGTTTGGGGCGCAGACGACATGGCGCTTGCCACGGTGGTTGTTATGCCGGGCAGCGCAAGCGGCATAGGCGCCGATGTCCTGGCAAGCAGCGCACAGTGCTTGGTTTGCGGGGAGCTGAAGTACCACGAAGCGCTCGATCTGTCCCAAGCGGGCCTTGCCATCGTGGAGCTGGGCCACGACCTGAGCGAGCTGCCGCTAGTGGCGGTTTTGGCGGACGCAATTGCGAAGGCAGGCGTGCCCCGTGATGTCATCATGCTCATCGACCAATCCGAGAACTGGCACTATCCCGAAGCCATCCGTCTTTAGTGGTATAGTTGGACTGATACCGTACTGCGAAGGGGTGGTCAGCATATGCAGGCGAAGATGGATGATCTTGAAAGGCTCTTGGAAGCGCAATCGTTCGACCTTCAGATCATACATCTGAACAAGCAGTTGGCCGAACTGCCGCAACCGGCGCGCATCGCCGATGCCCGCGCGAAGCGACAGGCCCTTCAGAAGAAGGCCGATCAGATAGCCACGCTGCACAAGGAAGCATCCAAGCGCCTGACGCGCATCGCTGATGAGGATGCGTCCCTTGAGAAGAAGCAGCATGGCGTGCAGGCGGCCATCGATGCCGCCCAGGGCGATTACCGCAATGTGGAAGCGCGCACGAAGGAGCTGGCTGGCATCGCGAAGCGCCGTGAGACGCTCCAGGCCGAACATGCCGAGGCAGAGGCCGAGGCAACCAAGATCGAGGGCCTGCATCAGCAGGTGACCGCAGCGCTTGAGGATGTGAACCGTCTTGAAGCGCAAGCGATCGACGAGTTCCAACAACAGGGAGGCGCGCTCAAGAAGAGCGAAGCCGATCTGATCGCGAAGCGGGATGCGTGCCTTGCCGACGTTGACGCCGATCTGGTCAGCGAATATCGCAAGACCGCCGAGCGGTTGGGCAGCATCGCCATCGGCACGTTGGATGACGATCGCTGCGGCATCTGCCGCTCGGTCATCGACGGCGGTCGCCTCATAGCCCTGCAGAATCAGGCACCGCTCGGCAGATGCCCCTCATGCCAACGCCTTCTGATCATCAAGCTATAATCTGTGCGCGGTCAAAGAACCGTTGAAATCCGTGCGCGGTCGCGTAGCCGCTGAAAAGAGAAGATGAAAAGAGAGAAGGCCCCGCAGGGCCTTCTCTTCGATGTTCGGAATGTGGTGCGGCTTATGCGCGCTCCACCTTACCGGCCTTCATGCAGCTGGTGCAAACGCGCGCCTTGCGCACCTTGCCCTTCGTGTCGCGGATGGTGATCTTCTGCACGTTCGGGCGGAACACGCGATTGCTCACGCGATGTGAATGGCTGATGCTGCGACCAGCGACCGGGTGCTTTCCGCAAATCTCGCAAACCTGTGACATATTCTTATCTCCTATGAGCGCATGGCAAAAGAGCCGATTCGTCGATAGCTGCCCAACTATATCACAGCGAGGCGTCGTTGGGACCGAGAATTTGTCGGAGGCAAGCTCTGCACATGATGGGCGGACAGCAACATGGCGGCAGGTTGGACAAGCGGGATGCCGCCTCCTGTCAGCATGGGGTATACTTGGGCAGATGTCCTGCTTTTGGAACGGCGCTTCGGCGCCCGGTGGAGAGGAGTCTCATGGACGGGTCGATCCCAGGCGATCTGCACGTTGCCAATGACGTGTTGGCCGATATCGTGGGCAATGCCGCCATGGAATGCTATGGGATAGTCGGCATGACCGCCCCTAATGCCGTGGATGGCATCGCGAAGATCCTTCCCAAGTCGCGGCTGCGTCGCGGCGTGGTGGTAAGCCCGCAAGAGGGCGGCGTGAAGGTGGATCTCTACGTTGTGATCGAGTACGGCACCACCATCCAGACCGTCTCGCAGAACCTGCGCGACCAGGTCTCGTTCGCGTTGAAGGAATATGCGCGCGTTGCCGCCTGCGATGTGGAAGTTCACGTGCAGGATGTGAAGGTGCGCGGCTAGGTGCAGCACAGATAGGACTCTAAGGAGTATTCGATGCCCAGCAAGTATTCACCACAGCAGATGCTCGGAGCCATCGCGTTCGCCAGCCGTGTGCTGGATGAGCGCAAGGAAGAGGTGAACCGGCTCAACGTGTTTCCTGTGCCCGATGGCGACACGGGCACCAACATGTCGCTCACCATCAAGAGTGTGGTGGACAATATCCAAGCGCTGTCCCTGTCATCCACGAACGCCGACGTGCTCAAAGCCATCACCACCGGCGCGCTCATGGGGGCGCGCGGCAATTCTGGCGTCATCACCTCGCAGATCCTACGCGGGTTCTGCGAAGGGACCGTCGACCATACCGAATTGAACACCGATGTGCTGAACAGCGCGTTCCGGAAGGCCGAAGAGGTGGCGTTCCAAGCGGTGCGCAAACCGGTCGAAGGGACCATCCTGACAGTGCTGCGCGATTCGGCCGCAGCGGCCGCTCGTGCTGCTGAAGAGCACCTGCCGGTGGACGAAGCGCTCCAAGCCATCGTGGATGAGGCATATGCGTCGGTGCAGCGCACACCTGATTTCCTGCCGGTCTTGAAGGAGAACGGCGTGGTCGATGCAGGCGGTTTCGGTCTGGCCATCCTCTTCGACGCGTTCACCGCGGCGCTGTCGGGGAAGGGTGAGCCGGTCGGGCTCTCGTTCGGCATCGGTTCGGTGGCTCCCAAGGTGGAGATCGAGCAGATCGACGATTGGGAAGATGCTAACTACCGCTACTGCAACGAGTTCTTGGTCGATTCGGATACCCTCGATACGGCCGAGGCGCTCGATTTCCTGGGAACCATGGGGGATTGCGAGCTGTGCGTGGGGTCCGCGCCAAAGTTCAAGGTGCACGTGCATTCTAACGAGCCCAACAAGGTGCTCGAATACTTTCTCGATCGCGGGCAGATCTCCGAGGTCCACATCCATAATATGGAGCTGCAATCGGCTGACCGCAGCCAGAAGCTCGCCCAAGAAGAGCAGGAGAGCCATAAGTCCATCGGCGTGGTGGCCGTTGCCAATGGCGCGGGCAACGAGGCTATCCTGAAGAGCTTGGGGGTCGATGTGGTGGTCAGCGGTGGCCAGACGATGAACCCTTCCACCAAGGACCTGATCGATGCGGCTGCCTCCGTGCATGCGGATGCCGTCCTCTTCCTGCCGAACAACTCCAACATCATCATGGCCGCGAACAGTGCATGCGAGCTGGCCGAGAAGCCCTGTGGGGTGGTTCCCACCAAGAGCGTACCGCAGGCGTTCGCGGCGCTGTTCGCTCTTGATGAGAATGCGACGCTACAGGAGAACATCGTGGCAATGTCAGACGCGTTCGCCGAAGTGCGCACGGGCGAGGTGACCACGGCGGTGAAGGATTCCAAGGATGCCGAGGGCAATCCTATCGCGCAAGGCGACATCATCGGCATAGCGGATGGGTCCATCTGTGCGGTCGGGTCCGATGTTGCTGAGGTGGTCATGGATCTGCTGTCCAAGATGGATGCCGCGGAGTTCGACAACTGCACGCTCTTGGCGGGCGAGAGCATGGACGACGAAGCGCTGGCGGCCATCGCCGCTCGTGTCGAGGAAGCCTTCGATGAGCTGGAGGTGGATCCTCAGCGCGGCGACCAACCGCTCTATCCGATGGTCCTCTCGCTTGAGTAGGGATCGCATCGGGAACGGAAGGCGGCTGCAGGCTACGCTCGCCATGGACGAGCCGGTCACTGCGGTGCCAGGCGTTCGCGAACGGCGGGCGGCCGATCTTCATCGGATGGGCATCCGACGGGTGCGCGATCTGCTGGTGAACTATCCGCGCCGCTACATCGACATGAGCGAGGTGCGCACCATCGCCGACGCGCGCATCGGGTCGCTCGTGACCATAGCGGGCAGCGTGCATGAGGTGAAGGTCAAGCGGCCACGGCGCAACCTGCATATCGTGGAGATCACTGTGGTGGATGGCACGGCCACGCTGATCGTGACCGCATTCAATCAACGATGGTTGGCCGATAAGCTCTCAGCGGGCATGCGTGTGGCGCTCTCGGGCAAGTTGGAGTTCGATTACGGCTTCAAGCGCATGACCAACCCCACTATCGAACCGATCGAAGGAGAGGCAAGTGGCCTGATCCTTCCTGTTCATCCGGCATCGGGAAAGGTGTCTCCCCAGCAGATGCGCACGCTCATCAAGAGCGCGCTGGCGCTGACCGCGGGGCTCTTCGATCCGCTGCCGTTGGAGCTTCGGCTCAAGTATCGCCTGATGAGCCGCGGGATGGCGCTGCGCTGCGTTCACTTTCCGACCAGCATGGACGAGGCGGCGGCAGCGCGCAGGCGTTTGGCCTTCGAAGAGATCCTGTTGGTGCAGCTGCTTATGATGACCGAGAGCCGTCGGCGCTCGGCGGGCCTTGAGACCACCGCACACGTCGTCGATGGCCCGCATGTGCGTGCGCTTGCCGAAGCGCTGCCGTTCGCATTGACGCGCGATCAGGCTGCTGCGCGCGATGACCTACTGTGCGCGATGGCTGATCAGGGCGCTGCGAACCATATGATCTTGGGCGATGTGGGAACGGGTAAGACCGCGGTTGCGGCGTTCGGCATGGCGGCGGCGGCCGATTCGGGTGGTCAGGCGCTCGTGCTGGCCCCGACCGAGGTGCTGGCCGAGCAGCATCGCAAGAGCCTGGGCGCCCTGCTCGAAGCGGCTGGCTTGCGCGTTGCGCTCCTGACAGGATCGACGCCTGCCGACGAGCGCGCTTCGATCGTGGATGGCTTGGCATCGGGCGCCATAGATGTGCTGATCGGGACCCATGCGCTCATGGAGGACGATGTTCGCCCGGTACGCTGCACGCTGGTGGTCATCGATGAGCAACAGCGCTTCGGGGTCGACCAGCGTGCGCGGCTCCTTGCGAAGGGTAGCGCCCCTGATGCGCTCTATCTGACGGCGACACCCATCCCGCGCTCGCTCGCCTTGGCGCTGTTCGGCAACTTAACGCTCTCCTACATCCACGAGCGGCCCTTAGCGGGCTCGGGCAGGACCACGACGGTGGTGTCGAAGGACGATCGGGGGGTCGCCTATGATGCGGCCAAGCAAGCGCTGGCTCGGGGAGAGCAGGTCTATGTGGTCTGCGCGCTGATCGGCCTGGATGCCCAAGAGCGCAAAGCGGCGGCCGGGCGCGGTCGCGACGAGGAAGACGAGGCCTATTATCCCGAAGTGGCCATCGAAGGCACCTCGGGTGATCCCGATGCGGGCCTGACCGCTGCGGTGAACGAAGCGTCGTTCTTGCGTACGAACATCTTCCCGGACCATCAGGTGGAACTGCTGCATGGCAGCATGCCCTCCGATGAGAAGCGCGCGGTGATGCAGCGCTTCGCGGCGGGCGAGGTGGAGGTGCTGGTGACGACCACCGTGGTGGAAGTGGGTGTGGATGTGCCCAACGCCACCGTAATGATCATCGAGGATGCCGATCGCTTCGGATTGGCCCAGTTGCATCAGCTGCGCGGGCGTGTGGGGCGCGGAGACAAGGCCGGTCAGGTGTATCTGGTCTCAGCTTCGAAGAAGCGGCCAGCGCTCGATCGCTTACGCGCGCTCGTGCGCACTGATGATGGGTTCGAGCTTGCCGAAGAGGACCTCGCTTTGCGCCGCGAAGGCGATATTCTGGGTAATCGGCAGTCGGGTGCATCGGCGATGCGCCTCGTGAACGTGGTGCGCGATGCGGCCATGATAGAGGAAGCCCATGCGTGCGCTGCTGCGATCCTGGCGGCCGACCCTGCGCTGGATGCGCCCTCTGATGCTGCCCTGGCGCGCGAGATGCGCGCAGTGTTCTCGGCGGAGCGCTGCGAATATACGGTGGTAGGGGGCTGAAGATGGGTGATGTGCGCATCATCGGTGGCCAGTACGGAAGCCGCCGCATCCGCGTGCCAGCCTCCGTGGCGCGCCCCACCACCGATCGGGTGCGTGAGTCGCTGTTCAGCAGTCTGGAGAGCAGGCTCGGCGGTTTCAAGGGCGTGCGGGTCTTGGATGCGTTCGCAGGCAGCGGTGCCTTAGGTCTGGAAGCGGTGAGCCGCGGGGCTTCGTTTGCATGCTTGGTCGAGCGGGATCCGCAAGCTGCGAAGACGGTGTCGGCCAACATGCGCTCTTTAGGCTGTGGCTTAGAGAGCGTGCGCCTTCTTCGCGCCGATGCCCTTGCGAATGCCGAGCGCATCGCCTTGCAAGGACCCTACGATGTGGTCTTCCTGGATCCGCCCTATGTAATGGAGCCCTGTGTGATCCGTGCGTTCTTGGATGAGCTGGCAGCGGCGCAGGCGCTGCAATCCCAGACGCTCATCGTGTACGAGCATGTCGACGAAGCCGCATCGGCCGTTGCGCGAGCATTTTCGGAAAGCCCTTTTCCCATCGTGCAGGAGCGGCGCTGGGGCAAGACCAGGATGACCCTGTTGCAGCCACGTTGATCGTACCTTGCCTCCATCGTCCAACTAACGTTGATCTCTGGGTTGACAAAAGTGCTTGGGGGGGGGGTATCGTCTTTTTTGCATGTGTTCGTGCATCTTTGAAACGTACAAGAAAGGTAAGAAGGTATGAAGAAGAAGATAACAGCTTCTGTTGTCGCTTTTGCCCTCGCCCTGGCGCTGCCGACGGCTGCATTCGCAGTGGAGAAGAGCATCGAGGCTTCTCCCACCGCTGATGGCTATCTGCAGGCTGCCGTGAATGCGAACGGCATCGGCAACGTCAACATCACGGGCGCTGAGGATGTTTCGGTCAAGACCGTTGACACCCCCGAGGCCGGCATCGCTGCTGTTGAGGCAAGCCTGGCTGCGAAGATCGCAGAAGCTACGGCAGGCACTAACCTGTCCCAGGACGAGAAGGATGCCATCGCCAAGGAGATGCGCGACAACTTCTATGGCACCTCTGATTCGGTCGACATCAACGGCAACGTGGTCGAGGGTGAAGCAGGATATCTGGACAAATTCAACGAGAAGGTCGCCGAGATCGAGGCTGGCGAGGGCGAGTATAAGGGTGCTCAGCTCATCACCGACCTGGTGCTCAGCGGCGATGTCGAGGGCACCGCGATCGTGCGCGTGTTCCTGACCGGCGCGAATGCTCAGGAGGGCATGACCGTCACCTATGTCATCCTGCACGAGACGCAGGCTCCCGAGTACAAGACGGTCACCGTGGGTGCGAACGGCATGGTCATGATCGAGGGCCTGACCGAGTTCTCCTACGTGCAGTTCTACGCTACTCCGTATGCGAACGTTGGGGAGGGTGGCACCATCGATGACGGCACCACCCCTGTGGTACCGGGCGACGACATTATCGACAACGGCTCTGACAGCTCCGACGACAACGGCTCTGACAACGTTGTCGACGGCGAGAATGCCGACAAGGTCACTGACGAGGACGCAACTCCTGCAGGGAAGTCCCCGAAGACCGGTTTCTAAGAGTATAAGCGAACACACACTACTATCAAAAGATGCATGAATTCGCGATTTCATGTGCAGGGAGGATCGAAGGCTGATCTTCCCTGCTTCTTTTTTGAACGTCCCAGGTAATCGAACGTCCTAAGTAACAGCGATCCGCTTCTGTGCGAAGCGATCCATGCTCGGCCGCGCAGACAGGTGCCGCATCGGCCTTTGTCTCGTGCTGCCTTCGCCCTCTGCCTTGAAAGGAGAGCCATGTCCACGAATGTCCATCATGATGCCGAAGCTCCGAAGAAGCGAGCGGGCCTGATCGCCCTGGTGGTCCTCATCGCCATCATCGCGGTGGCGGCCATCGCCTTCATCGCCGTGGGCGTGGGCATGTCGGAAGGCCCCACTGACGAAACGGCGCTCAATGCGGTCGAACCGGAATACAATGCCGAAGGTCAGCTGACCAATCCGATCGACTGGAACGAATGGATGAACCGCAATCCCGACGTGTACGCGTGGGTGCGCATCGATGACACGGATGTGGACGAGCCTATCCTTCAGCATCCCATGGAGGACAACTACTACTTGAATCGGGATGTCGACGGCAAGCGCGGCGGATACGGCGCGCTCTACACGCAGGGATCGCACAATAGCAAGGACCTGGCCGAAGATGCTGTGACTATCGTGTATGGGCACACCTTCCAGAACAACGCAGAGATGTTCTCCACGTTGCACAATCTGGAAGATGCGGAGTTCTTCCAGAGCCACCCCGACTTCTACGTGTACACGCCCACCGAACGCTTGACCTACGAGATCGTCTCGGCATTCGAATACAACAACGATCATATCCTTGAGACGCAGGATATGAGCGATCCGACGGTGCGGCAAGCGTTCTATGACATGGTTCAGGCCCCCGATTCGGTGAACAAGAACGTGCGCACGCTGGAAGAGCCGCTGGACGCGCAGACCGACAAGCTCTTGGTGCTCAGCACGTGCACGAAGCCCTCGAATCCAAATGCTCGCTATCTGATCGTGGCGCGGCTGGTGGCGGTCGAAGAGACTGAACCGGTCGAGATATCCCTTGAGAGCAACGTGGTAGACGAGGGGACGCTGTAGGTGGACTTGGTCTTCGACGAGGTGTTCGTTCCCTATGGGCGCGACCCAGGAGAACATCCGGAAGGTGGGCGACGACACGGGCATGCGCATCGCAAGCATGCCAAGCGTCGCATCGTGGCAATCGTCCTGGCATCTTTGTGCGTGGTGGCGCTGGCGGGTGCCGGTGCGGTGGCGCTCGCGCTCAACATGGGTAAGGCGAATCTGGTCCAGGAGGCCGAGGTCGAAGTCGAACAGGGTGCGACCAGCGAGGATAATGGCAAGACGGTCGTCTTCGACGGGGTGACCTATCGCCAGAAGGAGCACATGACCTCCATCCTTCTCTTGGGGCATGATGGTCGCACGACCGACGAGCTCAACGGTCAGACAGATTTCGTGATGCTGCTCGCGGTGGATACTGAGAGCGGTCAGATGGACCTCGTCTCCATCCCGCGCGATACCATGGTGCAGGTGCGCACCACGTACAGCAACACCGATGAGTACGCAGAATTGCGCGACATGCAGGTGGCTGCCGCATTCGCCTATGGATCAGATCTGAATCATTCAGCGCTGAACGTGTGCGATGCCGTTTCTCGCATGCTCTATAACGTGCCCATCAATTACTACTACGTTCTGAACGTGAAGGGCATCGGGCCGTTGGCTGATGCGGTGGGCGGCGTTACCGTGGAGGCGCTGATGGACGTTAAGCCCGCGCATATCGTTGCCGGGCAAACTTACACTTTGACAGGGCAGCAAGCGTATTACTACGTGCAGTACCGTGACATCAATCAGCACGCATCGGCGTTCGGTCGACTCGATCGACAGAAGCAGTTTCTGAAGGCATATGCGGCCAAGGCGTTCGCTGAGGCGAAGGGCAATCCGGCGGTCATCATGGGCATCATCGATGCAGTGTCGGCGTACTCCACGACCAATATTGGGCTGCCCGAGATGACCTATCTCGCGCAGGTGTTCCTTGAGCATGGCATGTCCGACCTGGATATGCTCACGCTCGAAGGCGAGTACGTTCACAATAACGAGACGGGCTATGCTGAATATCATCTAAACCGCGATGCGGTATATCAGACGTTCTTAAACGTCTACTACGAGCCGCTGCCGGACCAGGCAACGGCGCAGGAAGCCGGGGAGGCAAGCGAGGGTGCCTCAAACGCTAAGACTGTCTCCGAAGCCAATACGTAAGCGCGATCCTTGTATCCTTTTTCGTATCGGACCCGTTTGGGGTTCAAGGTTATTCGGCTC